>NZ_LAYY01000006.1 GCF_000986785.1 Mesobacillus campisalis
CCCCCTAATTCTTTTGGACACCTACTTGAGAGAAACAGTACACTAGGGTCAAGAAAATCAAAAGAAGTTAGGGGGAGAGAAGAATGGCAAACAGAAAAATACCAGCTCTTGAGGAAGTCAAAAAAAACTATGTCAGACTAGCTCTTGAGTCGGGGAATTATTCCTCTATTGCCCGTCATGCAGGTATCGATCGTACTACTCTTAATAGGTGGATTCAGGAATATGAAGATGAAGTAAGAGGACAGATGGAGGACCCTGCCTCAGCGGTACTATCTATAGAACCTACGAAAGAAGAGTTAAAGGCGAAATACGAACAGGCAATGAAACTGCTTGGTGAAAAAGAACTTGAAGTCGCTATGCTTAGGAATTTATTAAAAAAAAGCCAATCCCGGCCCTGACGGTCCTTGAAGAGATAAGGTTATGGGCAGAGGAGGGGTTTGCGATTACTAAATTGGCAGAGGCAGCTGGAGTAAATCGGTCTTTATATTATTATCATGCGGGGAGCGACGAAGAGATCGTAACCAAGGGAAAAAGGGGCCGTCCAATCCCAGGTTACTCAGTAACTGAAGCAGGAATTATTATCTCAGACGAACAGATAGAGGAGTTCCTCATGGAGGCGATTGAGGGAGATGGGGCGACTTACGGCGTTAAGAATCTTACAGAATATCTGAGGGAGCATCACAAACTTAGAATCAACCACAAAAAGGTGGCTAGACTATGTGGCAAATTGGGAATTCTCCTTCCCCACCGGACAGGCAGCCCGAAGTATCCCAGACGTCTTGTCAGGAATCGACTAGTCACAGCTCCGAACCAGCATTGGCAACTGGATATTAAATATGGGTCAATTGAAGGAAGCCGAAGGTTTTTCTTTATCGCAAGCGCCATCGATGTGTTTGATAGGCGTATTGTAGGTTATTACAGAGGCTCTAAATGCCAGGCGAAGGACATAACCGGAATGCTTAAGGAGGCCATTATCAGGAGAGGTCTGAAGGCCCCAGAGGAGCAGGATGGGCACTGTATCGTCCTTCGTACCGATAACGGCCCTCAGTTCGTAAGTAACCACTTTGGTGAATTCTGCGAAGAGAATAAAATCTTTCACGAGAGGATTCCTCCTAGGTCACCTAATTATAATGCATTTATCGAGTCGTTCCACAGCAACCTGGAACGTGATCTCTTCAGGCGTTTCACATTCGAATATTTTGAAGAGGCATATTACCGCATTGATGAGTACATGGAGTTCTACAATGAGAGAAGATACCATGGCAGTCTGGGGCGTATGTCTCCGGCCAAATTTTATGAAAAGTACAAGGATATTGGGTTTCCAGAAGAAATGGCTATCAGTCTATAAATAGCAAAAAAACACCCTTCTTCACTTATCTTTTACGAACGAAAGTGAAGAAGGAAAATAAAAAATAAAAAACTATGATAGAGCGAGAATGGTGAAGCAGGTGTCAGTAATTAGGGGGTCAAACCGATTTTTGATTTTATTGCATCAATTATTCAGTTAATTTGAAAAACCTGTGCCCAAACTGTGACGGAACAGCATACCGGACGACCCCCCCAGCCCCCTGTCCCGGCCTCCCCCCGAATGGTATAATAGAGTAATATATTTTTCCGCCGTTAGGGGTGACTGAAATGAGAGCCAGGGTGCTGATTGTGGATGACGAGCTGCTGATCCGCCAGGGAATCAAGCATTATATCGATTGGGAGCAGGAGGGCTTTGAAGTGGCCGGCGAAGCGTCGAACGGGCAGGAGGCGCTTCAGCTGATCGAAACGGCGAAGCCGCACATCATCTTGACCGATATCGTCATGCCGATCATAGACGGGGAAGAGCTGACGCGCATCGTCAAGGAGCGCTACCCGGAAATTGAAGTCATCATCCTCAGCAGTTTCGGTGAGTTCGACTATGTCCGCTCCGCCTTCCAAAGCGGGGTCGTCGATTATATCCTCAAGCCGAAGCTGGATGCCGAGGGACTTTTAAACGTGTTAAAAAAGGCGGCAGGCAGGATTCCGGGGCTGCAGCTAGATGGCGGCGGAAATGGAGGCTCCCTGCCTCTGTCAGCCATCATTGAGAAAGCCATATCAGGCTATGAAACGGACTTCGGCAAGGCAGCACTCGCTGGTAGATTTCCATACGAGTATTTCTGTCTGTTGGGGACAAGCCCGGCGGAGCAGGGAGACAGGATCAAGCAAGCCGTGGAAACGGCCATTCCAGAGGGCGTCTTCGTCCCATTCCAAGGGAGGAAAGACGTACGCTGCCTCTTTGTCAACACGGGCAACCAGCAGTTCCAAGCCTTGCCGGGGCTTGCCCGGCAGCTCGCGGAGCCTGAAAATATCACATTGGCCATAAGCAGCGAATTCACTCAGCTTTCGAACATAAAAGAAGCGTATAATGAAATTCTTCAATTGCTGGATGTGTCTTTTTACCTTTCGGACCGAAAAGTGGTCAACGCATCCGATTTGCCGCCGCTGCCGCCGAAACCGGAAAGTTTTAGACATGATTATTTTACAGAGGAAATAAAACGGAAGAACTTTGAACATGCTTTCTCGTATCTGGAAGCGCATGCAGCCGGCATGTCCGCTCAGTACGATACCGAAGTATTCGAGTTTAAAACCTTTTTCGGGAACATCATCTTTAACATCACTGTCCTGCTCGGCAATATGGGCTATGAAGTGAAAGAGCTGGAGAAGCGGAAACATGCTTATTTCCATGGAATTGAGGATGCAAAGACCGCGGGAAATGTACTCGGGCAGCTTTCTTCGTTCATTGCCGAAGCAAAGGCTTGCATTCAATCCTCAGTGAACCAGCCCGACAATGCGAACCTGAAAAAAGTGATGGATTATATTAGGGAGCATTATGCGGAGCCGCTCACACTGACAGAGGTGGCTAGGCATTTTCATTTCAATCCATCGTATTTGTCGACCTATTTTTCGACTCATAATCAGGAAAGCTTTGTTGAGTATGTGAACAGGATCCGAATCGAGGAGGCATCCAGGCTGCTTGTCCATGGCTCGGCGCCCATTTCCGAAATCAGCGGAATGGTCGGGTTTTCGGACCACAGCTACTTTTGCAAGGTTTTTAAAAAATCAACGGGCCTGTCCCCGAGCCAATACAGAAGAAAGCAGCCGCGGAGATAAAAGATGAAACTGATCCCAGAACGTTTTAAACACCAAGGCTTGTTCATCACCCTGTTTCTTTTTACCGTCCTGGTTGTCGTCACCGTTTCCGCGACGATTACCTGGCAGACGCTCCGCATGGCCGAGCAGTTCTTCATCGAACGGTTCAGCATTACGAATTCCAAGGTGATGAACCAGGTAAAAGACAGCTTTGAGTCCTTTAACTATTCAGTGGTCGTGGCATCGAACAACCTGCTGCAGAGCCACAGCATCAAAAGTATCCTCACCGAGGAGCACAGCAATTATGAGCAAATGTCCGCCTACTTTAATCTGGGGCAGCAGATGAACCGGATCCAGTCGATTGTCGACACACACGAAGTAAGCATCCTGATCACAGGGATCAACGGTATCACGTACTCCACCGACCGCACGTACTGGCCGATTACCGACGAAGAATTGAAGGCCAGTCACATCACCATCAGGACGTACCAGGAGCCGAAAAAACTGATGTACCATTTTGACTATCGATCCTCGATTACAGGGTATACCGAGGACAATCGCTTCATTGTCGCTTCACGAGCGCTCCGGGAGCCGATTTCCGGCGAAATCTATGGCGCGATGTATTTTGCGATCCAGGAGAAGGAACTGAAAAGATTCTACAGCAATTACACAAGTCCGGGGAATGATGTCTTCCTGCTCGATGCGGCCGGAACGATTGTATCCAGTTCAGATACCGGACTCATCGGCCAGACAGATGAAGATTTGCTTAGCTACACACGTGAAATCAGGAACAGCGGCGAGCCTTACATCCTCGCCGATTTTAACGGCAAAGAGCAGATCCTCTTAATGGATTATCTGCCTTCATATGATATGTATTTGTTTAATGTCATCGACAAGGAAACAGCTTTTGGCGATATTATCGATAATAAAGAGATTGTGATGATATCCGTGCTGATCACGCTGGTAGCGCTGCTGGTCGTGTTCTTCGCTTCAAGGAGGATGACAACCGCCCTGTCTGTTCTGGCTAAACAGATTTCGAGCACCTCCAAGCACGATTTCCAGCAGTATGTCGATGTGGCCGGCACCTATGAAACCAGGAAAATCGGATATGCGATCAACAGCATGCTCGATGAGCTTCACAATTATGTGGACCAGCTGATGATTACCCAAAAAGAAAAGCGCAACGCTGAACTCGCAGCCTTGCAGCAGCAGATCAATCCGCATTTCCTGTACAACACGCTCACTTCCATCAAATTCATGGTGCTGCAGGGAAGCAAGGAAGAAGCGACGGAAACGATCCATGCGCTGATTTCACTTTTGCAAAACACAATCGGCAACATCAGCGAGACCGTCACCGTCGAGCAGGAAGTCGAGAACCTCAAAAATTATGTGCTGATTAATCAAAAAAGGTATGGCGACCGCATCAAGGTGAATTATTTCGTCGCTCCCGACTGCTCGGAGCACCCGATCCCCAAGCTGATTCTCCAGCCTTTCATGGAAAACTCCTTTTTCCATGCGTTCAACCATAAGCAGGAAGGCTATGTGAATGTGCTGATCTGGCGGGACGGTGAGCGCTTGCTTTGCGAGGTGGCCGACAATGGCGACGGCATGGAGCTGGATGCTAGCGGACTGCCGGATCCAAAACGCAAGCAGCAGATGTTTTCCGGCATCGGCGTCCAGAATGTGCACCAGCGGATCCAGCTTATTTACGGCGAGGAGTACGGCGTGAATATTGACAGCGAACCAGGGGAAGGCACGACCGTCAGGATTACCCTTCCGTTTAATCAATAAAAAAGGATTGATTTTACTGCGATTGAAAAATAAGCGGAGAAATCCCGCTTAAATTGGGAAATACCAACATTTCCCGAAATATAAGGGGAGTTTTTCCGTTTATATTCGCTTTTTCCTTAGATTTAGGCCTGAATTGTGAACTTAATCGGAATAAATCCGCCTATTTCTGCTTGTTAAGCCCCTGTTATATGCATTAACCGGAATTTCTCCGTTTATTGAAGAAGATGCAGTCCAGTTCAGATGCGAGTTGGACTGCTTTTTTCTGTGCAAATACTCAAGTCCTTTTCTTTTATCTAAAAATAATCCAAAAATCCAATAAAAGTACAAACAATTTCATGTAAACGCATTCAAATCACAAAAATAGTCCAAAAAAACAAAAAATTTGTCCTAACGGCAAAGTCGGGCACGGTGCTAACATTATAAATGTAAGAGCTTACAAAATTTATTCCTACACATGGGGGGACAACAATGAAAAAGGTACTGTCATTCTTGCTGATCAGCGTTCTGATGCTGGCGGCTTGCTCATCCGGGTCGGATACAGAGAGCACATCGGGAGAATCAAAAGACACAAACCAGATTACCGTTTGGGCATGGGATCCGAATTTTAACATCAAAGCTTTTAATATCGCAAAAGAAACCTATCAGGCTGAAAATCCTGACCTTGAGATTAAGATTGTTGAAAATGGCCAGAAGGACATTGTCCAGAAGCTGAACACAACTTTAAGTTCGGGAACGACAAAAGGCCTTCCAAATATCGTCCTGATTGAGGACTACCGGGCGCAAGGCTTCCTGCAGGCCTACCCTGACATGTTCCACAAACTGTCGGATACGATTGATGCAGACGCATTTGCTTCCTATAAAATGGCGCCGACAAGCGTGGACGGCGAAAACTACGGCCTTCCGTTCGACACAGGTGTAACCGGGCTCTACTTCCGTACGGACTATCTGGAGGAAGCTGGCTATTCTGTAGAGGACATGCAGAACATTACATGGGACGAGTACATCGAAATCGGCAAAAAGGTGAAGGAAGCAACAGGAAAGAACATGCTGACACAGGATCCGAAAGAACCGAGCCTGCTTCGCGTCATGATCCAGACAGTAGGTTCCTGGTATGTGAAAGAAGATGGAAAAACTCCAAACATTGAAGGAAATGAAGCCTTGAAGGAAGCATTCGAAACGTATAAAGCGATGCTCGAAGCGGACATCGTCAAACCAGTATCCGACTGGAGCCAGTTTGTCGGCGCCTTCAACTCAGGCGAGGTCGCAACCGTTCCGACAGGAAACTGGATCACACCATCCGTCAAGGCGGAAGAATCCCAGGCTGGCAAATGGGCGGTTGCCCCAATTCCGCGCCAGTCAAGTAAAGAATCTGTCAATGCCTCCAACCTTGGCGGAAGCTCCATTTATGTCCTGAATATTGATGGCAAAGAACAGGCAGTGGATTTCCTTGCAAAGACATTCGGCTCCAATGTGGATTTCTATGAGAAGCTAAATAAGGAAATGGGGGCCATCGGAACCTATATCCCGGCTGCCGAAAGCGAAGCGTACAAAGCGGAAGATGAGTTCTTTGGCGGCCAGCAGGTAACCGCGGATTTCGCTGCCTGGATGGAACAGATTCCGCAAGTCAACTACGGCCTGCACACCTATGCGATTGAGGACATTCTTGCAGTAGAAATGCAAAACTACCTCAAAGGAAAAGACCTCGACCAGGTTCTTAAAGACGCTCAACAGCAGGCAGAAGCACAAATCAAATAACATCATCGGCGCAGGCCTCTTGTAAAAATGATAAAAAGCAAGCCTTGGGAGTCGCCGGCTTTCCGTTTCAGGTTACCTGATGGAGGCGGATTTCCCGAGGCTGTCTTTTTTATAGACCAGAGGGATTGCAAGATATACAAGGAGTTGATTTGAAATGATCCCAGCGAAAGCGACCGAAAACCTTTCAACCGAAAAAACGGGCAAGGGCCGCACTGAAGCTAAAACCATGCGCAATCTCAAAAGGAAAAACGCCATGGTAGGCTGGTCGTTCATTGCGATTGCCAGCATCATGATCTGCGTGTTCTATTTTTATCCAATGATTCAGGCGCTGCTTTTGTCCTTCCAGTCGGGAACCGGAGCAAACCTGAGTTTTGTCGGTCTTGAAAACTATGCCCGTCTGTTTAAGGATCCAACCTTCCTGACCACCGTGAAAAATACGGTCATTTACCTGATGGTCCAGGTGCCGGCGATGATCCTGCTCGCCATGTTCCTTTCCGTGCTATTGAACAACAAGAGCTTGAAATACCGGGGCTTTTTCCGTACCGCCATCTTTTTGCCGGCGGTCACCTCGCTTGTTGCCTATTCGGTTATATTTAAATACCTGTTTGCACAGGATGGCATCATCAACCAGATGCTGATGAAAGTGTCGCTCATCGCCGAGCCCATCCAGTGGCTGACCGACCCTTTCTGGGCGAAAGTGACGATCATCCTTGCGATCACCTGGAGATGGACAGGCTACAATATGATTTTTTACTTGTCCGCCCTTCAGAATATTGACGAATCCATCTATGAAGCAGCGAAAATCGATGGGGCCACACCAATCCAGACATTCTTTAAAATTACCGTTCCGATGCTGAAGCCAATCATCCTGTTTACATCGATTACTTCGACGATCGGAACCCTGCAGCTTTTTGATGAAGTCATGAATATTACCGCAGGCGGACCAGCCAATGCGACCATGACCATTTCCCAATACATTTACAATCTGTCATTCAAGTACACGCCAGACTTTGGCTATGCCGCGACCGTTTCGTATGCCATTGTCATCATGATCGTGATTTTCTCCATCATCCAGTTTAAAGTTGCAGGTGATAAAAAATGAGCAAATTCAATAAAATTTTTGTTTATAGTGTTCTGATTATTGCGTCGTTAGTTTCCGTATTCCCATTTTTATGGATGATTGTCTCGGCTACGAACAAATCATCTGATGTCACACAGGGCCGCCTGTTGCCTGGAAGCCACCTCTTCGAAAATGTGACCAACCTGCTGAATACGGTCGAGCTTGTGCCAGCGCTGATGAACTCGGCTAAAATTTCGATTGCTACCACCATCCTTGCGATGCTGATTGCCTCCCTGGCAGGCTATGGATTTGAAATTTTCCAAAGCAGGGGGAAGGATATCGTCTTCAATATTCTCCTGCTGTCAATGATGATTCCGTTTGCCGCCCTGATGGTACCATTGTTCAGGATGTTCGGGGATATTTCGGGCGTTTTGCCGATGATCGGCATTGATACACTGACAGCTGCCGTACTGCCAACCGTGACAACGGCCTTCCTGATCTTTTTCTTCCGCCAGAACACGAAGATGTTCCCGAAGGAAATCCTCGAAGCGGGCCGGATGGACGGTCTGGGCGAGCTGGGAATTTTCTTTAAAATTTATGTGCCAACCATGAAAACGACGTATGCAGCGGCGGCCATCATTACGTTCATGGCCAGCTGGAACAACTACCTGTGGCCGCTCGTTGTGCTTCAGTCACCGGAAAAACAGACGATTCCATTGCTGATTTCCAATCTTGGATCAAGCTACTCGCCTGATTTCGGCATGATCATGACCGCGATTGTGATTGCGACATTGCCGACGGCGCTGATTTTCTTCCTGATGCAGAAGCACTTTGTTGCCGGCATGATGGGATCGGTTAAATAATTTTTAAAAGGATGTGGAAGGACTTTGACTAAAACTCCAAGTTTGGACTGGCTGAGCGATGTCAGCGTGTTTGCTGTCAACCGACTGCCAGCTCATTCGGACCATAAATATTACGAAACGATGGAAGAAGCGAAAAGCGGTACAGACATGAAGCTGCGCCACAGCCTGAACGGAAGCTGGAAGTTCAGCTACAGCGTGAACCCCGCGACCCGCCCGGAACACTTTTATCAAACAGAATTCAACTGCTCCGGATGGAATGAAATTACAGTGCCAGGGCACATCCAGCTGCAAGGCTATGGGAAGCCGCAGTATGTAAACGTGCAGTACCCGTGGGACGGCGTCGAGCATCTTCGTCCGCCGGAAATCCCCCAGGAGCAAAACCCGGTCGGCAGCTATGTGAAAATGTTTTCCGTGCCGAAGCATATGCAGGACAAGCCGTTGTACATTTCCTTCCAGGGGGTCGAATGCGCCTTTTATGTGTGGCTGAACGGCGAGTTTATCGGCTACAGTGAGGACTCCTTCACCCCGTCGGAGTTCGAGCTTACTCCGTTTTTAAAGGAAGGCGAAAACAAACTGGCAGTGGAAGTATACCAGCGCAGCACCGGAAGCTGGCTTGAGGACCAGGACTTCTGGCGCTTCTCGGGGATTTTCCGCGATGTGTATCTCTATACCGTTCCGGAGATCCATGTTGCCGATTTGTTTGTCACTACCGACCTTGATGATGCTTTTACAAAAGGAACTCTTCACGGCGAGCTGAAGCTGGCTGGCGGAACACCAGGACGTATCACAGCTGAATTGCAGGATGCCGGGGGGCGCGTTGTTGCTTCACAGGATGCTGTTTCCGGAAGTCTCGCGCTTGAACTGGATGACCCGGAACTCTGGAGTGCCGAGAACCCTTATTTGTACACATTATATCTCTCCATATACAACGAGTCGGGTAATTTAGTGGAAGTGGTCCCGCAGCGGGTTGGCTTCAGAAAATTCGAGCTGAAGAACAAAATCATGCATTTGAACGGCAAGCGGATTGTCTTTAAAGGCGTGAACCGCCATGAATTCAATTGCCGCACCGGGCGAAGCATTACGAAGGAAGACATGCTGTGGGACATCAAAACAATGAAACAGCATAACATCAACGCGGTCCGCACGTCGCATTATCCCAACGATAGCCTTTGGTACGAGCTTTGCGATGAGTACGGCCTGTACGTGATTGATGAAATGAACCTGGAGACGCATGGGACATGGCAAAAGATGGGTGTTGTCGAGCCAAGCTGGAACATCCCGGGCAACAAGCCTGAGTGGCAGGAAATTGTTCTCGACCGTGCGGTTTCCATGTTCGAACGTGATAAAAACCATCCATCGATTTTAATCTGGTCCTGCGGAAACGAATCGTATGCCGGTGAGGTGATATTGGAAGCCACACGCTATTTCCACAGCGTCGATCCTGGCCGCCTCGTCCATTACGAAGGTGTCTTCCATAATCGGGATTACAATGAAATAAGCGACATGGAAAGCAGGATGTATGCAAAGCCGGCCGACATCGAGAACTACCTGAATAAGAACCCGGACAAGCCTTATATCTCCTGTGAGTACATTCATGCGATGGGGAACTCCCTTGGGGGCATGTACAAATACACCGACCTTGAAAAAAAATACCCGATGTACCAGGGCGGCTTCATCTGGGATTATATCGACCAGACGCTCCTTAAGAAGGACCGCTATGGCAATGAATTCATGGCATATGGCGGCGATTTCGATGACCGTCCGAACAATGACTCCTTCTGCGCCAACGGCATCGTCACGGCCGACCGGAAACTGTCGCCGAAAATGCAGGAAGTCAAATACCTTTACCAGAACTTCAAGCTGGATGTCGACCGGGAAGGCGTTTCAGTAACAAATGACAGCCTGTTTGAGGATACCTCAGGCTATGAGCTGGAGTATGCATTGTTCCTTGAAGGCGTCGAAAAGTTCCGCGGCACGCTGGAGCTGGAGGTGGAACCGCTGGGCGAGGGCCGTGCGGAGTTTGACTGGCCGGACGATTTTGCTTCTGAAGCTGGCGAATACGTGATCCATGCCGCTTTTAAAAAGAAGGAGGCAACGCTATGGAGCGAGCCTGGCCATGAAGTTGCCTTCGGACAGTATGTATTTGAAGTGGAAAAGACCGTCGAGGCACCAGCTTCAGTCGGCGGGCCGCTAAGAGTTGTCGAGGGGGATTTCAATATTGGCGTCCATGGCAGCGACTTTTCGATTCTGTTCTCCAAGCAGTTTGGCAGCCTTGTTTCGGTCAAATACTCCGGCAGGGAAATGATTGCTGCTCCGCCGGCGCCACTGTTCTGGCGTGCGACAACCGACAATGACAAAGGCTATGACCAGAGCTTCACTTCAGGCATGTGGCTTGCTGCAAGTCTTGGGCGAAAATGTGTGGATATCGAATTGATCGAGGGCGATGCTGAGGCAAGCGTGACGTTTGCGTACAAGTTCTCGTTTCATCCGGATGTCGAGGTGAAAACCCGGTATACCGTTCAGGGAGATGGCAGCATAATTGTCAAATCCACGTACCACGGTGCGGAAAACTTGCCTCAGATGCCGCTGTTCGGGGTATCGTTCAAGGTTCCGGCCGATTATGACCAGCTTGAATGGTATGCAATGGGGCCTGAGGAGAACTACAGCGACCGGTCGATGGGCGCAAGACTGGGAATCTTTGAGAATAGTGTTGCCGAGAATCTTTTCCCTTATATTGTGCCGCAGGAATCCGGAAACCATACCGGCGTCCGCCGCGTGAACCTGACCAATGTGCTCGGGCAGGGAATCAAGCTTTCTTCGGTGGGTGAACCGCTGGAGTGCAATTTCTCACCTTATACCGCTTTTGAGCTGGAAAACGCGCAGCATCCTTTTGAACTGCCAAACGTCCATTATACTGTCGTGACCGTAGCCGGCAGGCAAATGGGCGTCGGCGGCGACGACAGCTGGGGAGCGCCCGTGCATCCAGAGCACCTGCTCGACCCAAGCAAGGACATGGAATTCGAGTTTAAGATTGAAAGAATTTAATAGATTTTCAGGTAAAGAGTCTGGTTTTATCGGACTCTTTGCTTGGGTTATAGGAAGGTTTCATGGGAAGTTCCGGGAGTTATGGACAGAGCTGGGGAATTGGAACCCGCTTTGGATGAAAATCGATGCTGACGGTCGCCAAAAGGGTTGATAGGCGCCCGTGGCGGTTGAAAATAGGAGTTGGCGGTTGGCAATGGGGTTGATAGGCGCCCCTGCTGGTTAAAAATGAGGTTGGCGGTCGGCAATAGGGTTGATAGGCGCCCGTGCGGGGTGAAACTCGGAGCTGGCAGTCGCCAATAGGGTTGATAGGCGCCCTTGGCGGCTGAAAATAGGTGTTGAAGGTCGCCAAAAGGGTTGATAGGCGCCCGTGGCGGTTGAAAATAGGAGTTGGCGGTCGTCAATAGGGGTGATAGGCGCCCGTGGCGGTTGAAAATAGGAGTTGGCGGTCGCCAATGGGGTTGATAGGCGCCCTTGGCGGTTGAAAATAGGTGTTGACGGTCGCCAAAAGGGTTGATAGGCGCCCGTGGCGGTTGAAAATAGGAGTTGGCGGTCGCCAATAAGCCTCCTTGGCGCAATAACGCCCCCCATTGCAAGCAAAAATTACGCTAATACCGGCTCTTAACGCAATTCCAAGCCAACTCGACCGGAAAATTTACGCCAATACCCGCTCTTAACGCAAATCCACCCCGGCCCAACCAGAAAAATCACGCCAACAACCACGTCAATGCAATTTCAATCCGGCCAACCTGTAAAACTGAGGTACCTACCTAATAATTTACGCAAAGGAGAACACCCTATGCTGATTCATATAAACGAACAAACCAAGCAATTCCATCTGACCAACGGCCAGGTGAGCTATATCTTCCATGTCATGA
Source organism: Mesobacillus campisalis (assembly GCF_000986785.1). Classification (GTDB taxonomy): domain Bacteria; phylum Bacillota; class Bacilli; order Bacillales; family Cytobacillaceae; genus Mesobacillus_B; species Mesobacillus_B campisalis. The sequence goes on from NZ_LAYY01000006.1 coordinate 12,507, forward strand.
AAAATGGGCAGCTGGGCCATCTTTATTACGGCAAGAGCCTCCGCCATCGCGATGATTTTTCCCATATGCAGACATATGATGTACCGACGGCGGCAAGCTGCCATGTGTATGCCGATGATCCTGCGTTTTCGCTGGAAACGCTGCGCCAGGAGTACCCGGCCTACGGAAACTCAGATTTCCGCGAGCCGGCGATATCGGTAAAAAAACCAGATGCACCGCATACGCCGAATTTCGTCTACCAGTCATACAGCATCATCGAAGGAAAACCAGCGCTCCAAGGGCTCCCGGCCACATACACAGACGGACCGCAGCAGGCAAGCACGCTGCAAATAGTGTTAAAAGACGAATTCCTTGCCGCAGAGCTGACTCTGAACTATACGATCTTCCGTGACCTGCCTGTGATTACCAGAAGCGCCTCACTCAAAAACGAGGGAAGCAGCCCGCTCACAATTGACAGACTTATGGGTGCATCACTTGACCTGCCGGATAAAGACTTCACGTTTGTCCACCTGGCGGGAACATGGTCGCGCGAACGCCATGTGAAGGAAAGGCCGCTTCAAACAGGCATCCAGTCGATTTCGAGCCTGCGCGGGGCAAGCTCGCATCATCATAATCCGTTCCTTGCCCTGAAGCGTCCGGACGCGACCGAGCATCACGGTGAAGTGTTTGGCTTCCAGCTTGTCTACAGCAGCAATTTCATCATGCAGGCGGAAGTCGACCATTATGATATGACGAGGCTCACGGTCGGAATCCATCCCTATGGCTTTCAGTGGAATCTTGCGCCGGGTGAGAGCTTCCAGACACCCGAAGCCGTCCTGGTTTATTCAAACCAGGGACTGAACGGGCTGAGCCAAAGCTTCCATAACCTTTACCGCAGGCACCTGATACCAGCCAGATGGAGAAAGGAAGTGCGGCCCATCCTGATCAACAATTGGGAAGCGACCTATTTTGATTTTAACGAAGAGAAGCTGGTCCATATTGCTCAGTCTGCCCGCGAGCTCGGGATTGAACTTTTTGTCCTGGATGACGGCTGGTTCGGAAAGCGGAACGACGATACTACCTCGCTTGGCGACTGGCATGTAGATGAAAACAAGCTGCCGAATGGCCTCGAAAGCCTGGCTGCTAAAATAACAGCGAGCGGGATGAAATTCGGCCTCTGGTTTGAGCCGGAAATGATCAGCCCGGACAGCGACCTGTTCCGGAAGCATCCTGACTGGGCCGTCGGCCTATCGGGGCAGCGCCGCACTCTGGGGAGAAACCAGCTCGTGCTTGACTTTTCACGGCCGGAAATCGTTAAGTACCTGTATGAAAAGATGGCAGGCATCATCAGCCAGACGAAGCTCTCTTACATCAAATGGGACATGAACCGCAATATTACCGAAGCATTTTCGGCGAAGCTTGCGCCGCACCAGCAGGGCGAGTTTTTCCACCGCTATATTCTCGGAGTGTACTCCCTTTATGAAAGGCTGACAAGCGAGTTCGGCGATGTGCTGTTTGAATCATGCGCCGGCGGTGGCGGCCGTTTTGATCCGGGCATGCTGTATTATGCGCCGCAGGCCTGGACAAGCGATGATACCGATGCTGTCGAAAGGCTCAAAATCCAGTACGGAACGTCCTTTGCCTATCCGCTATACAGCATGGGCTCACATGTTTCAGCGGTGCCGAACCACCAGACACTGCGCGAAACGCCGCTCTCGACCCGCGCCAATACCGCCTTCTTTGGCACCTTCGGATACGAGCTTGACCCGCTCGGGCTGACAAAGGAAGAGCGGGAAGCCGTGAAGCAGCAGGTCGCTTTTTATAAAAAACACCGCCAGCTGGTCCGCGATGGCCATTTTTACCGGCTGCTGAGTCCATTTGAAGGCAGCGAGACCGCCTGGATGATTGTCAGCGAAGACAAGTCGGAGGCGCTTGTCGGCTGGTACAGGGTGCTGGCCGAAGCCAACCCGAAGAAGCACCAGACACTTCTCCTGAAAGGGCTGCACGAGGAGGCCCTTTACGAGGTGGAAAATGGCAGGGAATATTTTGGCGACGAGCTGATGCAGGCGGGCCTCATCCTGCCAGCTGAGTTCAATGGTGCCAATGGGCGGCACGCCAAACGCGGCGGCGACTTCCAGTCCGAGGTATTTTACCTGAAGAGAAAATAAGCGGGGGGCCGAATCTCCCACAAAAACAACAGGGACATGGATACAGCTCCATGTCCCTGTTTGCATATAAAGAAATCATTCCGGTTATATTACTGGTAATTTCTTAAAAGTCATGAGGTGAAAAGCGGTGCAGGCCAAACAAGAAGAAATGCTTCAGCAGATCAGATTGATGGTGCAGGAACTGACCAGGATGCAAATTGAGTACTGGAGATCCTTTTCTACGTTCAGGGACTGGGAATTATGGGTCGTTTTAGCCATGTTAATCGTACCGCTGATTTTATTGTATCTGTTCATCGACCGAAAGAACATTTTTCTTCTAGGCTTTTTCGGACTTAATTATCATGTCTGGTTCCAATATGTCAATGCAGCAGGAATCTCCCTTGGTCTCTGGGAATATCCTTATCAGTTCGTTCCATTCCTGCCGAGCTTTGCCCTGGACGCTTCCTTTGTGCCAGTGGCGTTCATCTTCCTCTATCAATGGTCGCTTAACCGAAATAAGAACATTTATCTTTATGCCATTCTCTTATCTGCCGGATTAGCGTTTGTCCTAAAACCGATTATGGTCAGCATTCATCTGTTCCATATGTTCAAGGGAATAAACTATTTCCACCTTTTTGTGTTTTACATCCTGTTTTTTATCATCTCCAAGCTGATTACCAACCTGTTTATCTGGCTGAAGAAGAAGGCGGGAGAATAATGGGGAGTTCCATACAGGGACTCCCTTCCTTCTATTGCTGTGAACTCTCCTTCTCCCCTGCATTCCGATATTCCCTCGGGGTTGTCCCCGCAAGCTTTTTAAACACTCTTGTAAAATAGGCTGCATCGGCAAACCCAACGGCGCCGGCAATCCAATCAATCGAGGAACGGTCTTTCAGCAGCAGCACTTTCGCTTTTTCAACCCGTGTCTGGTTCAGGTAATGGGTCATCGTCATGCCCGTTTCCTTTTTGAACTGACGGGAGAGGTGCGCAGGATGAACGTCGAGTTGTTCGGCGAGTTCCTCGAGCCCAAGCGGGTTCCTGTAGTGGACCGCCAGATGGCCCAGGGCTGTTTGCACAAGCAGGGAATAGCCGGAGATGGCCTGGCTTTTCACCAGGTCGCAATACTCGTCGCCCATCGTCCCGAGCATCTTTCTAAACGCTTCCACGGAATTGATCCTTTCAATTTTAATCGCAAACTTCTCGGAAAGATGATGCAGGTAAAAAGGGGGCACTCCTGCGCTTTCGGCGGCAAGCCTTAATGTGGTATTCAGGATGATCAGGGAGTTTTTGGCGGCCCTGACCGGCTGGTTTGGAAACCGCTCGGAGAAATCATATAAGTTCCCGCTTTGCTTCAGAATATCCTGCACGGCTTGTTTGTCCCCGTTTTTGACTCCTTCGACAATCCTGCTGTTCAGTTCATAGCGTAAATCAATCAATGCGTACTCGGGTTCGGAGTCCATTTCCGTCCGCAGCTTTTGCCCCTGCTTTTCATCCCCGCTTTTTTCACTTTCATAGAATACCGGCACCTGCCTGATGGTCCGGATGCGATGAAGCACATTCAAAAAGCTTTGCAGCTGGGAGGATTTCACTAGAGGCAAACCTGACAAAAACTCCTTCATTGCCACTCGATCGCGCTGGGACAGCGGGTCTTTGCTGGCCATGTCCGGTATTTTACTTAAAAACGGTCCGAATGCAAACAGCGCAGGCACACCATCTTTATCGCCTCCTCCTTCTTGAAAGGCACTGTGTTCATAGGCCCCGGCCGCGTAGGTAAGCCCTGCTTCGGTCGTGTAGACAAGACAGGCATTTTCCACCTCACCAAGTCTGTCGGCAAGCTCTCTGAACGCTTTTTCCTGGACAGGCACAAGAAAGGGCGGCAAAATGTGCGGGGTGTGGCTCATCACAGAAAGCCCATTGAAATGAAGGGCATGGACATTCAGATTCGTCAGGTAGTGGAGGGTCATCAATTCAGCCGCAATGGGCAAAGAGGTGTTCGGCATGGTTTGTTCATCCTTCCTGCTATGCTAAAAAATCCCTGATTACATGTTAATAGAGTGATAAAAATGCAATTAACGTCCTTTTATAAATCTATTATTATCTATATAATTTGGAATGTAAACACTTTCAGCTATAGGAATATTAAAAATAGGCAGTAAATCTTAATGTAGTGGAGGTAAAAAAATGGGTGAGGCTGCAAAACAACTAGACCAGCAACCGATATCTTCAGGCGTGGATGAGAAAAAGACCCGTCCATTTGGTGCAAGAGACAAATTCGGTTATTTATTTGGCGACCTTGGAAACGATTTCTTCTTTACACTTGTATCCGCTTTTTTGATGGTGTTCTATACGGATGTATTCCATATCAGTGCTGCAACGGTCGGTGTTCTGTTTTTGGTGGCCCGTCTGTGGGATGCCGTTGCCGACATGGTTTGGGGGCGCTTCATTGATACCCGCAAGCCAACAAAGAATGGCAAGTTCAAGCCTTGGATTCTGCGAATGAGCTTTCCGCTCGTCTTTTCCGGTGTGCTGATGTTCGTCACCATCCCGGGAATGTCGGATGGATTTTACCTGGCGTGGGCGTTTGTTACCTATATTGTCTGGGGAACGCTGTACAGCACCGTTAACATCCCTTATGGTTCAATGGCGTCTGTCATCACGTCTAATCCTGTGGAGCGGACGACTTTATCCACATGGAGAACGATGGGGGCAATGATTGCGAGCCTGCTGATCAACGTGCTTGGTCCGCTGGTGGTATTTGTCGACAACCAGATTGATGCCAATCGCATGTTCATGACAGCTGTCGTGTTTGGCGTTCTGGCGATGGCCTGCTACATCGGCTGCTACAAGCTTTCAACCGAACGGATCGTCGTTCCGGAAAATACGGGACAGGGCGGGAATTTTGGCCAATCCATGAAAGCGTTGTTAAAGAATAAACCGCTGCTTGCGATTCTGCTTGCCTCCTTGACCTTTATGGTGTGCACGATGCTAGTCGGGGCTGTCAATGTGTACTTGTTCAAGGATTATTTCAGCAACGCAGCTGCGTTAAGCATGTTTGGTCTTGTCCAGGCCGGAGCGGTGTTTGTGGCCATCCCGGCGGTCAAACCGCTTGTGGCGAAGTTCGGTAAAAAAGAAACAGCCGCTGCCGGAATGGCGGTTGCTGCACTCGTCTACTATGCATTGTACTTTTTGCCGGGCTTGACTTCGATGCAATTTGTCGCCATAACAGCGATTGGCATGCTGGGCTTTGCGTTCTTCAACCTTGTCGTCTGGGCATTCGTTACCGATGTCATCGATTATCATGAATACCTTACAGGCCTCCGCGAAGATGCGACTGTTTATTCGGTCTACTCGATGGCCCGCAAAGTCGGCCAGGCGGTCGCCGGCGGAATCGGCGGTTTCGCCATTGCCGCTGTCGGCTATAACGCCGCCCGCCAGACTCAGACACAGGAAGCGCTCGACGGCATCTATGCTCTCGGCACCCTGGTACCGGCATTGATTTACACCTTCATCTTCATCGTTCTTGTCTTCTTCTATCCTTTGAATAAGAAGAGGACCTTGCAGCTTGCTGCCGACCTGGCGGAAAAGCGCGGGAACTAATACAAACTGAGGAAAGTCAGCCAGTTCAACTGGCTGGCTTTTTTTTCATAAAGACTCTAGGTTTGCCTCTTTTGCCTTTCCTTAAATGCATGTAACAGAGTCCGCCAAATCAGAATCAGGATGAGGGTGATAAACACCGCATATTCGGGTGTTTCCATTATCGTTAGCGGGCTGATGGCATTCCTGACCGAGGTTCTCGGCTCCAAACCCATATAGAGGTCTGTCGCCAAAGAGAGACCCATTAATGACCCTAAAATCAGGAGTGAGATTCCAATTATTTTCATTATAATCACCTTGACCTATTGTTCCCATTTTTATTGGTATTAGAAAGGAGTTTATTGGGACACTAGGAATAATTAGGGAACTCTATGGAAATTCACAAGCAGAGAGGTACGGGAGATGCCTTCATTTTTCAAAAGCAAAAAAAGGAAAGCCAGGAAGCGAAATAACCAGCACAGCCAACCTCCGGAATTTTGCCAGGTGATCCATCCTTCATTGGCGGATCAATTGGATTATATCAGAAACAAAACGGGCAGCAGCACAGACATTGTGATCCGTAAGGCTTCCTTTGATGAAAAGCTGGGAATCCGGACGGCAATTGTATATGTGGAGGGAATCTCCGATAAAAAGACAATCAACGATTTCCTGATTGAATCGATCATTAAAAATCGGGAATTGCACGAGAAGCATCCTAAAAGGGATCCTTTTGACATTCTCCTGGATGAGGTGGTGGCGCTTGGGGATGTAGCTGTTCATCATCAATGGGATAGTATTTTTCAATCGCTTATGGCAGGGGATACGGTTATCCTGATAGATGGCTTCTCAAAGGCATTGAGCGCCAGTACAAGAGGAGGCGAGCAACGGTCCATCGAGGAACCTGGAAGCCAGGTTACAGTCCGCGGTCCGAGGGACGGGTTTACCGAGTCGATTGGGACCAATATCGCGCTAATCCGGAGGCGGATTCAAAATCCGGATTTATGGAATGAAATGATGAAAATTGGTACCGTCACCAAAACCGATGTGGCAATAGTGTATATTAAAGGAATTGCCAAAGATGAAATTGTCGACGAGATCCGCAGCAGGCTGAAAAGGATTGAAATCGACAGCATCCTTGAATCTGGCTATATCGAACAGCTGACAGAGGAACATGTCCTGACTACGTTCCCAACCTATTATCACACAGAAAGGCCGGATATGGTTGCAGGTAACCTGCTTGAAGGGCGAGTGGCCATCATTGTCAACGGGACTCCGTTTGTCCTGATTGCCCCAGCGCTGTTTATCCAATTTTTCCAGTCGGTAGAAGATTATTATGGTCGTGCTGATATTGCGACGGCATTAAGATTTCTGAGGATTCTCATCTTTTTCATCTCAATTATTGCCCCGGCCAGTTATATTGCCGGGACAACCTTCCATCAAGAAATGATTCCGACCCGGCTCCTGATCGCGATTGCCGCCCAGCGGGAAACTGTTCCATTTCCGGCGTTCGTGGAAGCGCTTATTATGGAAGTCGCGTTTGAAATCTTGCGCGAGGCAGGAGTCCGGATGCCAAGAGCGGTTGGATCGGCCATTTCGATTGTTGGCGCCCTTGTCATCGGCCAGGCAGCCGTTCAGGCGGGGATTGTTTCCCCTGCAATGGTCATTGTCGTTGCGATTACCGCGATTGCCAATTTCGCCACCCCTTCCTTCACCGTTGCCATATCGGCGCGTCTGATCCGATTTGCGTTTATGCTTGCGGCGGCTACCTTTGGTTTTTACGGAATCATTCTTGGTCTGGTGATGCTCACCGTCCATTTGACCAGTCTGCGGTCATTTGGAGTGCCGTATTTAGCGCCGATTGCTCCGGTTATTCCGTCTAACATTGGCGATACGCTAGTCCGCATGCCAATGTGGGCTCAAAAAAAACGGCCAAAGCTGGTTGCGTCTGACAGGAATGAGACCAGGGTCGGAGACAACCAGAAGCCAAAGCCAGACGAAAGCCGGGGTATGAAACGCACTTCGGAAAAGAATGGGGGCCAGACATGAAATGGATCCATCGGTGCCTTATTCCGGCGGCCTGCAGCTTGCTCCTTTCAGGCTGCTGGAGCCAGAAGGAGCTGAACGATTTAGCAATTATCTCGGCAATGGGAATTGATTTAAAGGAAGGAGGCGGGTATACCGCCACTCTTCAGATCATAAATCCTGCCAACGTTGCTGGAGGGCTGCAAGGGGGAGGCGCCGGTACTAATGCACCGCCCGTTTCAATTTATACTGCCGAGGGCGATAACATTGTGGCAACAAACCGGCAAGCTACCCAAAAACTCCCCCGGATACGCTACTATGCCCATACTAATCTTTTGGTAGTGAGCGAAGAGCTTGCCAGAAAAGAAGGAATCGAGCTTATTCTGGATGCAATTGAGAGAGACGCTGAATTCCGCATGACCTCTGTTCTAGTCATTGCCCAGGGAACCACTGCGGGTGAACTGGTAAAAGTGCTTACACCTGTGGACAAGATTCCGGCAAACAAAGTAATTAAAAATTTAAGGTTTGCCGAACAGCAGCGGGGCGAGCATGTCACCATGAATGTCCAGGATATCATCAAAGATTTGACCGCGGAAGGAAAAGAGCCAGTGATAGCCGGCTTCATCATCGAAGGAGATCCCAAAGAGGGAGTGGCCCTTGAGAACACCCATCAAACGGAGCCGCCTGCCAGAATTGGGCTAGGCAGCCTAGGCCTATTCAGGGAGGGTAAACTCGTGGACTGGGCCGAAGGAAGTGCAGCGAGGGGCACTGTCTGGATTCTTGATAAACTTAAGGGTACAAACATAAGCATCGACTGGGAGGATAAACAGGATGCCGTGGTATATGAGGTAATCCGTCAAAATACGAAAGTCACCGCAAAACTGAAACAGGGCAAGCCAGCAATAAATATTCAAGTGCAAGCGGAAGGAAATATAGGCGAGACTAGAGTCCAGCTTCAGCTGGATGACCCTAAAGTCCTTTTAAAATTGGAAAAAGCATTTGAAAAGGAGATTGAGGCGGAGCTCATAACCGCTGTGGAGCAGGCTCAAAAGGCCAAGAGTGATGTTTTTGGGTTTGGAGAGAGTATCCACCGCTCATACCCGGAGGAATGGAAGAAACTGAAGGCCGAGTGGCATGATGCTCAGTTTCCTGAATTAAAAGTGGATGTAACCGTGGAGGCTTTTATACGGCGTACAGGCTTGCGCAATAATCCACATAAAAGGAACTAACAAACTACTTGTCATAAAAAGGGATGCTGGGCGATATGGAAAAGGCAAAAATCAGTGCCTATCAGCTGTTTGTCATGATTGTGTTATTTGAACTTGGCAGTGCGGTATTGGTCCCCATTGCCTCCGGAGCCAAACAGGATGCCTGGATCGCCATCCTGGTAGGGATGGCGGGAGGCTTTCTCCTATTTGGGGCCCATTATCGGCTGTACCGTTACTATCCTGAAATCACACCGATACAATATATGCAAAAGCTGTTGGGGAAATTTTTCGGGAAGCTGCTTGCATTTAGTTATATCGTGCTTTTCATGTACTTCGCTGCCAGGGTCCTCCGTGATTTCGGGGAGATGCTCCTGACATTTGCCTATGTCGAAACTCCGCTGTTTATCGTCAATGCCATGCTGATCATGGTGGTTGTATATGCGGTCATAAAAGGGATTGAAGTACTCGCAAGGACGGGGGAACTGTTTTTTCTGCTGTTGTATTTGCTGGCGGTTATCGGATTCATTCTCATCGTATCCTCCGGCTTAATAGAACTGACCCAGCTAATGCCTGTATTGGAGGAAGGCTGGGGACGCGTCCTGAAAGTGGTTGCGACCGAAACCATATCTGTTCCGTTTGGTGAAGCGGTGGTCTTTTCAATGATTTTGCCCTACTTGGACAATAAAGATTCTGGGCTGGGGGCAGGCATGTTCGGCCTGTTTGTGGCTGGAATTAATCTATCCATCGTTATGGCAATCAATATTAGCGTGCAGGGGGTCGAGATTCTGACGCGTTCCCAATTTCCCCTGCTGACGACTGTTCAAAGCATACAAATGGCGGAATTCCTTGAGAGGCTCGATGTCTTTTTCATGGTGTCGGTGATAATCGGGATTTTTTTTAAGGTGTCTTTATATTTTTACGCAGCGGTCTCAGGCACAGCCATATTGTTTAACATTAAAGAACCGTCGAGGCTGGTTTATCCGCTTGGGCTAGTGGTGCTATTCATGTCTATTACGATTGCGAGCAGCTACTCTGAGCACATCAAGGAAGGGCTGGGGCTAATGGCGAAAACCCTGCAGCCGTTCTTCCTGGTCCTGGTCCCCGTGTTCCTGTTAGGAATTGCCTATTTAAAAAATCGCAAAAAGCAGGCCTGAAGAGTTAATCGTCATTGGTAATGAATATGGGAGTCAGCATCTGGCTGGCCCCTTTTTTTGCCATTAGCCCAGTTATCAATCTCGGGAAAATATTATCTAAATCAAACTATTAATCGTATTCAAATTAGCAAGGGATAAAGCAAAATCGAAAGGAAAGCGTTTTATCTACAGGGAATTAAAAAATTAAATTGACCGAAAAGTAGAATTATATTATTATTCTAATAAATCATTACAACCTTTCGTTAGACGAAAAAACAAATCAACCATGAAGGTCAGGGGGAACTATTATGTCACAGATGCTCGCACTGGTGATCATCATATTTATTTTATTTATTGGAGATTTAGTCGCAGTCCGCACGAAGGCGTGGGTGCCGTCGATGTTCGTGTGTGCGGTCCTGTTCCTCCTCGGTTACTGGACCTTCTTCCCGCAGGATATCGTCGCAGTAGCAGGCGTGCCGCCAGTTGTGGCCACGCTAATGATGTACTTGCTCATCACCAATATGGGCACGCTGCTATCGCTGCAGGAATTGAAAAAACAGTGGAAGACGATTGTCATCGCACTTAGCGGCATTTTGGGAATCGTTGTGTTTTTATTAGGAATCGGCACGCTGCTGTTCGGCTTTGAAACAATGGTGGTTGCAATCCCGCCATTGGTCGGAGGCGTGGTTTCAGCACTGATCATGTCAGAGGCAGCCAGCAATGCCGGCCTTGTCACTTTGTCCGTGTTTGCGGTTGTCATCTATGTTATCCAAGGATTTGCGGGCTACCCGATCACGTCGGTCATGCTGAAAAAGGAAGGGAAACGGCTGCTGAAGCTGTACCGCAGCGGAGAGCTTGGCATCAAGGTTTCTCCGGAAGCCCAGGCTGAAAGTGCCGCTGCAGCCGAGGCTGGCTCCCAAGGACTGAGGCTGTTTAAAAACATGCCCGAAAAATACAATACGGATTTCTTCAAGTTTTTCAGGCTGGCACTCGTCGGCTATCTTGCCTACCTTGTCTCGACCCTGCTAGCACCCGTTGTCAGCATCAGTCCATTCATTCTCTGCCTGCTGTTCGGGGTGCTTGCGTCAAGCGCCGGTTTCCTTGAAAGGCAGGTCCTGCAAAAAGCAAATGGATTTGGTTTCGCCCTTATGGCGCTGATGCTGTTCATCTTTGACGGCTTGAAGCAGGCAACGCCAAGCATGATGCTGGAAATCCTTTACCCGCTTATTGGGACCATCATTATCGGCATCATCGGCATGTACGTGTTTTCATTCATCGTCGGCAAAATCATGAAAGTCAGCAAGGAAATGGCCTTTGCCGTTTCGCTGACCGCACTGTACGGATTCCCGGCGGACTACATCATCACCGACGAAGTCATCAAGTCGCTTACTGACGATGAGCAGGAAAGGGAAGTCCTGACAAGCCATATGCTGCCGCCAATGCTTGTCGGCGGATTCATCACAGTCACCATCGTATCAGTCGTATTAGCAGGCATCTTTGTCGGATTCTTGTAAAAAACGGAGGAGAAGAACATGAACGGATTAAAAACAGCCTCTAAAGAACAGATTGAGCAACATATCAAGGCGTTGAGCCGGTTCACAGCAACGCCGGGCCAGGGAACGACCAGGCTTTCCTACAGCCAGGAAGATTTGCAGGCCCGCACCTATCTAATAGAAAAAATGCGGGAGTATGGCCTGCAGGTGAGGGAGGACGGCTTTGGCAATATCTTTGGCAAGCTGGAAGGAAGTATTCCCGAAGCGCCAAGCGTCCTGATCGGTTCCCATTTCGACTCGGTGCCAAACGGAGGAGATTACGACGGGCCTGCGGGAGTAGTCGCTGCCCTGGAAGTGGCCCGGCTTTTCTTTGAGAACGGCCTCAAGCCGAAATACCCGCTGGAGATCGTCGCGCTCGTCGAAGAGGAAGGCGCAAGGTTCGGCGGCGGACTGATGGGTTCGCGCGGCATCACCGGCCTCCTGGACGAAGAGGGATTCAGGCAGCTGAAAGACAAAAATGGCATCACAGCTGAAGAAGCGATGAAAAAAATCGGCTTGGATCCGGCGCTCCCCAAGGCTAGAGATCCAAAGACGATGAAGGCCTTCCTCGAGCTGCATATCGAACAAGGGCCAATCCTGGAAGAGAAGAACATTCCGATTGGAGTTGTTGAAGCGATCGTCGGCCTGACCCAGCTTGAAGTGACGGTGAAAGGGCAGGCGGGCCATGCCGGCACGACGCCGATGGACCGCCGAGCCGATGCATTGGTCGCGGCTTCGAAAATCATTGCCGAACTGCCGGAACTCGCCAGCAAAGCAGGCCATGGCACGGTGGCAACAGTCGGCAGGCTGAACGTATTCCCGAACGGCGCCAATGTGATTCCGGATGAAGTGGTATTCTCTGTCGACATCCGCTCCGGGCATGAAGAGCATGTCCAGCATGCTGTCGCCAAAACGAAGGAGCTTGTACAGTCCGTCGCTGCAGGCGGAATCCAAACGTCTGTGAAGCAGCTTTTATACATGAAGCCAAAGGCCCTGAATGAAGGGATCATTTCACTGTTCAAACAACTAAGCGAGAAAAAAGGACTTGAGCATACCCCAATCAACAGCGGGGCTGGACACGATGCGATGGTATTTTCCGATTTTACAGATGTCGGCATGCTGTTCATTCCAAGCAAAAATGGCCTGAGCCACTGCCCGGAGGAATGGTCGGATTCGGAGCATATTGCCAGTGCCGCCGAAATCTTTTATGAAGGTGCAAAGCACTTAACGGAGGTAGAACAATCTTGATTTCACATAAAATAAAAGAAGCCATCAAAGAATACAGCGAGGAATTGACTGAACTGAGGAGAAAGCTCCACAGCGAGCCGGAGCTTTCCTGGGAAGAGGAGAACACCACGAGGTTTGTGTGCGAGTACCTTGAGAACCTCGGCATATCTTACCGGCGCACAGAACCGACCGGGGTGATCGCCGAGATTAGAGGCGGAAAGCCCGGCAAAACAGTTGCCCTTCGAGGCGACATGGACGCCTTGTCTGTCGAACAGCTGGACAAGGAACTCCCTTATGCCTCCAGGGAAGACGGCAAAATGCATGCCTGCGGCCATGATGCCCATACAGCGATGCTCCTGATTGCCGCCAAGGCGCTGAATGAAAGCAAGGATGAGCTTCCTGGGAACGTGCGCCTGCTGTTCCAGCCGGCCGAAGAAGTCGCGGAAGGAGCGAAGGCGCTTGTGAAGCAGGGAGCCGTTGAAGGCGTCGACAATGTTTTCGGTATCCATATCTGGTCGCAAATGCCGACACATAAGGTCAGCTGCCCGCCAGGACCGTCTTTCGCTTCAGCCGATCTTTTTAAAGTGAGTTTCAAGGGTAGGGGCGGTCACGGAGCGATGCCTGAAGACTGCATCGATGCGGCCATTGTTGCATCTTCTTTCGTCATGAACGTGCAGAGCGTGATTTCGAGGACAATCGATCCCCAGCAGGGCGCCGTCCTCACCGTCGGCAAGATGGTTGTCGGCACCCGCTTCAATGTCATCGCCGAAAACGCGGTGATTGAGGGCACGGTCCGCTGCTTCGATCCGGCAACCCGCGATCATATTGAAAAACAGCTGGCGCATTATGCCGAGCATGTGGCCGCGATTTACGGCGCCACAGCAGATGTGGAATATATCCGCGGCACCCAGGCCGTCATCAATGACGAAGCCAGCGCGAGGCTGGTCCAGTCCGTTGCAGCGGAAGCCTTTGGGGAAGACGTGCTGCACAACGAGAAGCCGACGATGGGCGGCGAGGATTTCTCCTACTATCTTGATGAAGTGCCAGGAAGCTTCGCCCTTGTCGGCAGCGGCAATCCCGACAAAGACACACAGTGGGCGCACCACCACGGCCGCTTCAACATCGACGAAGACGCACTTGCCACTGGAGCCGAACTGTATGCGCAGTATGCCTGGGCCTACTTGAACGGCGAGTAAGGAACAGGACATAAGAAAATGGCACTGCCTCTTTGGGCAGCGCCATTTTTTTTATATTCTGTGGTGATGAAGAAAACCCCCGCTGAATGAAGTTCACCTTATAATTCTCTTTTAGCTTCCGTTTCTGCGACAACGACGGCACAGGCAGCATCTCCTGTAATATTTACAGCTGTGCGGGTCATGTCCAGCAGGCGGTCGATTCCGATAATCAGTGCGATTCCCTCGACAGGCAGGCCTACCGAGTTAAGTACCATCGCCAGCATGATAAGGCCGACTCCGGGCACACCGGCTGTGCCGACGCTCGCGAGAACCGCGGTGAGGACTACCGTGACCAGCTGGGTGAAGGAAAGGTCAACGTTGAATACCTGGGCAATAAAAATCGTCGCGACCCCCTGCATGATTGCCGTACCATCCATGTTGATCGTCGCACCGAGCGGCTGGACAAAGCTTGAGATTGGCTCCGGCACCTTAAGGTTGTTTTGGGCGGTGCTCATGGAAATCGGCAAGGTCGCATTGCTGCTTGAAGTACTGAACGCCACGCCCATCGCCGGGGCAAAGCCTTTAAAGAACCAAAGCGGGTTCTTCTTGGCCAAAAACGCCACGGATGAACCATAAACGAAGATGGTATGAATCAAAAGAGCCAGCAGGACAACAGACATATAGAGGCCCATCGCTTTAATCGCATCAAGTCCCTGGCTGCCCACGGCGGAAACAATCAGGCCGAATGTACCGTATGGCGCAAACTTCATCACCAGGTTGACTAAAAACATCATCAGGTCATTACCCTGTTCAACGAGGTTGAGTATTCCTTTTGTTTTATCGCCAAGCATCGTGAGGGCAAAGCCGACAAAGACAGAGAAGGTGATAATCTGGAGCATGTTACCTTCTGCAAAGGCCTGGATTGGATTGGAAGGAATGATGTTTAACAGCGTTTCCGAAACCGGCGGAGCTTCCTTGGATTCAAATTCGGCATTGGCGGTGTCAAAGCTGCCGACATTACCAGGCTCGAACACATAGGCCAGCGCAATCCCGATGGTGATGGCCATCGACGTAGTGATAAGGAAATACGAAACTGTTTTAAGGCCGATTCTCCCGAGTTTTTTGGGATCACCAAGGCCTGCTGTTCCCAATGTTATCGAAAAGAAGACGATTGGCACAACGAGCATGTTAATCAGGTTTAAGAAAATTTTGCCAAGCGGGGTGAACACAAACTGGTCAAGCTGCGGAAAGATGCCTGGTGCAAACAGATTGATCAGCAGCCCAGTGATTCCCCCAGCGACGAGGGCAATAATAATTTTAGTAGATAGTTTCATAATGTGACCTCCTTCATCGATGTGCTATAAATTACCAAATAAAGGCAATAAAAATACACAGAGGTAAAAACCACTGTGCATGGATGCAGTGTTTTCCTCTCAACACGCTTACGAGGTTAGCTGTCGGGTTCGGGTTTTGAGAGTACCCTACCTGTAAAGGATTCACCCCAAATACTTAAATAAAAGTAAAATTGGTTCCCCCGCTCAAAGATTAAGCGATATTATCATTTTTTTTAATATAATATCAGTTATAAGCGGTTTTGGGAATAAAAAATATCCAGTCCACTATGCGGGCGCAAGCCCAGAGGAACTTATCCTATCTCGAGCCAGTCCGGCTGAGGTATGTATAGGCAGATGGGATATGCAACAGTTTCATGCAGAGCTAATATGAAGGAAAGAAACGACAGCGCATGCCTGGAAGAGCCTGAGATACCTCAAGCTCTTGATTCTAGTTGCTATCTTCCACTATCGTTTAGGGTAGGAGACCTTGGAGTTCCGGCTTGCCAGGACCTTTCTGACAATTGGATAAAGAATCGGAGCCCATTTTAATGCTGTTCTGAACAATCTTATCATCGCTGATCCCTCCTATAATGGCTAGTCCTATAATTCCCGGTTTTCACAAAGATAAAACCAACCCAAGGAGAGTGCGAAATTGAAATTCACCAAAATTCATCACGTCGCCATCATCTGTTCAGATTATCAGAAGTCAAAAAGCTTTTATGTAAATGTCCTCGGACTGAAGCCCGTCCGGGAAGTTTACCGTGAAGAAAGGAACTCCTATAAACTCGATCTTGAAGTCAACGGCCATTATCAAATCGAGCTGTTTTCGTTTCCGGACCCACCCAAGCGGCCAAGCTACCCCGAGGCAGCCGGGCTGCGGCACCTGGCCTTTGCGATTGAAAACATCGAAGAAGCCGTCAGCCACCTTAAGCAGCACGGGATTACAGCCGAAGAAATCAGAATCGACCCGTTAACCGGTAAAAAATTCACCTTCTTTTCCGACCCGGACGGCTTGCCGATTGAGATTTATGAGGGATAGCGCAGGCACTGATAGCCGTTTTGCGGGGATTGCATCATAGAAAGTTATTATTGCATCAATTAATGAAGGCATTGCATCAATTATTATGCGGATTGCATCAATTTATTTTCTTTATTTGAAAAACCTGTGTACAAACGGTGACACCAAGTTTCATCCTGGATAAAAATAAGTCCGGGATTTTGTATTCCCACTAAAGGACAAGTCCAGTCCTGAGAGCAGCCTTCTTGTCTTCTGGACAGATGAAAGTTGAAGGAAGGTTCGAATCTGGTTATTGGTAAAAGTGGGTGAGACTAGGAGGGAATAATCGCGGATGGCTCGGATATAGGCGTCCTTTGAATAATGATCACATTCCGGGCATTTCCACCAGGCTTTTAAAGGCTGCATTGGCAGTGCGTTACATCTGGGGCACTGCACCCCGGGTAAAAGCTCATTCTCTGCCAAACTAAACTCTTGTAAAACATCTGTTTCGAGGGGAACATTCTTTTTAATGAGGAGCCTGCTGAGCTTTTTAAGACCCTTAGCATCAAGAATTTCTCCCTGATATGCCCCATCACAGCGGAAGATAAAATTGTGCAGACCCGAGGCGGGCAGGACTCTTTGGCGGACAGCCGGGTCAGCTCGTTCCATTTTTATGATTGAAGATGGCTGGCTAATGATGACAACATAGTCAACGGGTATAGGCGGAAAATGATGCGCCTTGAGCCACTTTCGCAAGCTTCTTTGATGATGCTGGGCCTGAGCGACCGGGTCGGAATATCCGTCTGTCTTGCTGTTTATTGTGCGGATCAACTGACCTTGCTCGTCAAATAATAATTCACCGGCTATGTTTTTGGTTTCGATAATGAGGGTGTATCGGGTGGTCAGAAGGAGAAAATCGATTTGAAAGAAATGCGATCCATTGGCGAGGCGCAAATTGTGGAAAATGTGATAGGGGTGGTCGTCCAGAAGGGATAGATAGTAATTTACTGTCTTTTCTCCTTTAAAGCCTGCATTCCTGCGGGCCCATTCCTCCTGGATATTATTCCATTTGGGATGACTGACTGGCAAACGCCTCTTCAAAGCCTCCAATTTCTCCAGAATAGGCGGAATTTCAAAATGCTTGATGAACAAAGTAATCCTCCTCTCGTTTTACAGAAGGAGAATTCGGTAAATATGAGGGAAATCCTTCTCCTGGTGGAGGGTTTTTCCTAATTAAGTATGTCTTTTTAGCGGATTGCATCATAGAAAGTTATTATTGCATCAATTAATGAAGGCATTGCATCAATTATTATGCGGATTGCATCAATTTTTCTCTTTATTTGAAAAACCTGTGTCCAAACTGTGAACACCCACGCATCCACAAGCAGCAGCCCCAATCTTATACCCAACCCTTGAACACCCACGCATCCACAAGCAACCGCACCCACCCCCATACCCAAAAGGTGAACAGCCCCGCACCCCACAAAAAACCCCTTCCACACAGGGAAGGGGGCAGCTCCTATAGCAAAATCTCGATATTCTTTTCATTTTTGGCACGCAGGTCCTCAATATGCTTGCTCACTTCTTCATTCTTCTTCTGCGCAATTGCCTGCTGCTCAAGCTCAGGCTTCATAGTTTCGAAGTCCTTGACCTCCTGCTTCATGCTTTCGGCCTGTTCCTTGTATTGATCGTAAACGAGCTTCACTTCGTCCTCGGAAACCTTGACGTCACCAATGTTTTTATCGAGGTACTGCGTGATAATCAGCTGCTGGCGGACCTGCTGCGTTAACTCTTCTTCCGTAATCTTGTTTTCTTTCAACGCAGCCTGATACTGCTTATCGTCTTCAAATTGTCCTTTTACATTGCCAATTTCGGCATCTATTTCTTTCTGTCCAACAGATATTCCATCATTCTCCGCGCTTTGAAGCACGAGTTTTGTATTAATTAATTGGTCCAGTACGGATTGCTCGACCTGCTTCTTCATTTCACCATCGATTTCTTTAAAGTCGACCCCTTGCTGTGTGTACATGGCCTTCGTTGCTTCCAGCTCTTTCTGGTATTCCTCGGAAGCGATGTTCTCGCCATTTACGGTAGCGACAACCTCTTTGTTGTTTTTCTCCTTGTTGCTTTCCTTATCGGCACTATCACTGCTGCAGGCTCCCAATACAAGAGTACCCACAAGCATCAACATAAACCAAAATGCGACTCTTTTCATATCATTTTCCCCCTTATCCAGCATGTCCGCTATTCTAGCACACTTCCAGCATCAGCAGAGGCATGTCATTGAATTGTTAGCATCATGTAATATCCCATAGATAATAAATTAAATTAACTAAGTATGTTATAATAAATCCAATAACCAAACCGAAAGTGGAGGATCCTCACCATGCAGCAGCGCGGTACATTCCAATTAATGAAATCCGTCAATAAGTCGATTATTTTAAATAAAATCCGCATCGCGGAACCCATCTCCAGGGCGCAGATTGCCAAGGAAACAAGCCTGACGCCGCCAACGGTCAGCAGCATCGTCAAGGAGCTGCTGGAGGAGGGACTTGTCAGGGAAAGCCAGCTTGGAGAATCGAGCGGCGGCCGGAAGCCGACGATGCTGCATATCAACAGCGGCGCTTTTTATGTGATTGGTGTCGATGCCGGACCCGAGACCGTAGAAGGCGTGCTTACCGACTTAACGGGCGAGATCCTGCAGCGTGCGAAACAAAAGCTGGAAAAACCGCTAAACAATGAAAAGTTCATTGATATCCTTAAGGACAATATCCGCCACAACCTTGCTGCGCCCGGCATCGACCAAACGAAAATCATCGGCATTGGCATTGCCATGCACGGTGTCGTCGATGTGGAGACAGGCATGTCGCTTGTAGCCCCCAACCTGAATCTTAAAAACGTTCCAATCAAACAGGAGCTTGAAAAGGAGTTCAACATTGCGATTAAAGTCGAGAATGATGCACGGGCGATGGCATTGGGTGAATCATGGTTCGGCGGCCATGGCGAGGCCGACAGTATGGTGGCCGTCAACATCGGCCGTGGTGTCGGAGCGGGTGTTGTCATGAACGGCAAGCTATACCATGGCGCCCAGGGAATCGCCGGCGAATTCGGCCATATGACGATAGACCTGAACGGCAGCATCTGTGAGTGCGGCAATCCCGGCTGCCTGCAGACCTTCGTCAGCGGGGCGTCCATTGCCGAACGGGCAAGGAGCAGGATGGGAGAGGGAGCTCCCTCTACCGGCCAGGAAGTGTATGAACTTGCCCAAGAGGGACATGCAGCCTCCATCAAGCTGCTTCAGGAAACCGGCAGAATCATCGGCATCGGCCTGATCAATCTGGTCCATCTTATCAATCCCCGTAAAATCGTCCTTGGCGGCGGGGTGATGAAAAGCGAGGCCTTCCTGATGCCTGCCATTCTTGAAACGATCAGGCAGAGGGCACTCACCCCTAAGGCGCGCCAAACCAGCATCTCGGTGACGAGGCTTGGTGAAGATGCGACTCTGCTGGGGGCCGTCGCGCTGCTGCTCGTGGAAATGTTTGATCCAATCTAAAAGGCGGAACCAATTGCTGTTCCGCCCTTTTGCACTGTATTCCTAATCTTGCACGCTAAACCCAAACACGGTCTGCTGCGTATATTTTTCGCCAGCCTTCAGGATGATGCCCGGGAAACCTTCATGATGCAGCGAGGCAGGGGAGCCCTGGGTTTCAAAGCAGACACCCAGATGCTTGCGCGATGGGCCTTCTGCCAGCTTCATGCTGTCATCAAGGGAATTGCCTGTATACATCACCATGCCAGGCTGCGTGGTTTTCACAGTCATCACCCGGCCGCTGCGAGGCTCGGCAACAACCGCATCGAACTCTTTTTCCTTGTCAAAAATGAAATAATGGTCATAGCCGCTTCCGGCAATTTTATTTTGCCCGTAATCGTCGTTAAAGCCGGCACCCAGCACTCGGCCTGCGCGGAAATCAAACGGTGTCCCTTCAACAGGCACCTTTTCCCCCGTAGGAATCAGCTCTTCGTCCAGTTCAACAAAGGTGCTGCTGTCGATGATCACTTCATGCTCGTCCACCGGCCGCTTCAGGTCGCCGCTCAGGTTGAAGTACGTATGGTTGGTGAGGGTCAGGGGTGTGGTCGCATCACTTACTGCTTCATACTCAATTGTTAAACGATTTTTATTATCAAGCGTGTAGGTCACCGTGACATCCAGGTTTCCCGGATAGCCGCCGTCTCCATCAGGACTGTGATGGGAAAGCTTCAAGCCGACGCATTCTCTTTTCAGGAAAGGGTCCGCTTTCCAAATGACCTGATGGAAGCCGCCAGGTCCGCCATGCAGATGGTTCTGCCCGTTGTTAGCAGGCAGTTCATAGGTTTTCCCGCCTAGCTTGAAGGTAGACCCCTGGATGCGGCCGGCCACCCGGCCGATAAGTGCTCCAAAGAAATTGGGATCGTTCTCATAATCCTCGCAGTCCTTGAAGCTGACCACGACATTTTCGAGGCTGTCAAAACGGCCCGGGGCAATAATTTTCGTAATGATGCCGCCAAAGTCCAGGACGCTGACGCACATATTGTTAGCATTGGTCAGGGAATATTCCTGCCATTTTCCCAGTATTTCTTTTACTGCAATTTTCATAACCATAGCCACCTTCATCTAAAGAAGTCTTTTGTTTACAAATCTTCCCTGTTCAGGGATGCAATAAACCGTTCAAACGCATCCCGGGTTTTCAACACACCCGCATCCTCAAGCACCCGCGCAAACTTGCGGCCGAGCTCCTTTTGCAGGATAGCTTCCGCTTCTTTTGCATCTGTCAGCACGCCATACTGGCTTTTCAGCTCTTTCACCCAGTCCAGGTGATATTCCGCCACTCCAGCGCTTTCCCCGAGCAGGTGCTGCTGGATCGCAGCCAGCTCATCTTTCAGCCTTGGCGGCAGAACGGCAAGCCCCATCACTTCAATCAGGCCGATGTTTTCCTTTTTAATATGATGCACATCTTCATGCGGGTGGAAAATGCCCATCGGATGTTCCTCGCTTGTACGGTTGTTGCGGAGCACAAGATCGAGCTCGTAAAGGCCATCGCGCCGGCGGGCAATCGGCGTGATTGTGTTATGTGGCGTCTCGCCGGTAAAAGCGAGCACGTCTATGCTGTCATCGGAATAGCTGCGCCATGTTTCCAGAATGTGATTTCCTGCTGAAACCAGACTTCCAATGGAGGTACTCCGCAGGCGGATGACCGACAGCGGCCATTTGACAACCGAAGCCTTGACATCTTGATGGGAGGGCAGGCTAAAAGTGAACTCATCCTGGGCAGCCGTCATCGAAAACTCGTAGCGTCCCGCCTGATAATGGTCATGGCTCAATATTGAGCCGCCGACAATCGGCAGGTCGGCATTGGAGCCGATAAAATAATGCGGGAACTTCTCCACAAACAGCAGCAGCCGCTCAAACGTTTTCGCATCAATCTTCATGTCGCGATGTTCTTCCGAAAGCAGGATGCTGTGCTCGTTATAATAGACATAAGGCGAATACTGGAGATACCAGTTTTCACCGCTGAGCGGTACCGGGATGATCCGGTGGTTGGCCCGGGCCGGGTGGCCGGTGCGACCCGCATATCCCTCGTTTTCCTTGCACAGCAAACATTTCGGATAGCTGCCTGTCTGCTTCATTTCCCGTTCGCGGCGGATCTGCTCCGGGTCTTTTTCCGGCTTCGACAGATTGATGGTGATATCAAGCTGTCCATAGTCGGTATCTGCCTTGTAGGAAATGTTTTTGGCAATCCGGTTCATCTGGATGTAGTTGCTGTTTTTGCTTAAGGAGTAAAAATAGTCCGTGGCCGCAATAGGCGATTCTTCATATTTCTCGTAAAATGCTGCATTGACCTCCGACGGCCGCGGCAGGAACACGTTCATGATATTGGCTGCGAGCATTTCCTTATCGTCCAGCACATCTTCGATTATACTCTCTTCCACAGCATACTCCACCAGTTTTTCGACAAGGTTTGGAATGGTGTCATTCTTTTTTTTGCTCGTTTCAGGATACGTTTTCAGCCCTAAAAGATGCATCACCTGGTTGCGAACATAAATTTCATCGACTGTTTCAATCAATCCAGCTTCCAATGCTTTTTCTATTAATCCATCAATCAGTCCGTAAACCATGTTTTACACTTCCTTCCCGTAGCCTTCTGGGTGCGTGCTATGCCATTTCCAGGCGTCTTCAATGATTTTATTGACGGAAGTTCGTGCCGGATTCCAGCCTAGAACCTTCTTCGCTTTATCCGAGCTTGCGACCAGGGTACTCGGGTCCCCGGCACGGCGCGGACCGATTTGCGCCGGGATTTCCTTGCCAGTCACGCTTCTGGCAGCTTCAATCATTTCTTTTACCGAAAAGCCCTGGCTGCTGCCGAGATTGAACACATCGCTTGCGCCGCCTTTTCTCAAGTAATTGAGCGCCAGCAGGTGGGCGTTGATCAGGTCCTCGACATGTACATAGTCTCGGATGCAGGTTCCGTCCGGAGTGTTGTAGTCATCGCCGAAAATCGTGATATGCGGGCGCTGTCCAAGCGCGGCCTGCAGAATGATCGGCACAAGATGCGTCTCCGGGCTGTGGTCTTCACCGATTTCCGCGGTTTCGCGGGCGCCGGCCACATTGAAGTAGCGGAGTGCCACATAGTTGACGCCATGGGCCTGTTGGGTCCAGGAAATCAGCTTTTCCATTGTCAGTTTCGTTTCGCCGTAAGCATTGGTCGGATTCGTCGGCATGCTTTCGGTAATCGGCACAACCTGCGGCTCACCGTAGGTGGCGGCAGTGGAGGAGAAGACGATGGTTTTAACATCATGCTCGACCATCGCCTGCAGCAGCACCTGAGTCCCATGGACATTGTTGTCAAAGTATTTCAGCGGCTTTTCCATTGATTCGCCGACAAGCGAATTGGCCGCAAAATGGATAACACTATCAATCTTTTCTTTTTGAAAAACGGAGGTGAGGAACTCAAGGCTGCGAATATCCCCTTCATAGAAACGCGCCTTAGGATGCACAGCTCCTCGATGGCCCGTTTCCAGATTGTCGATGACCACGACTTCTTCGCCCTGGTCAATTAATTGATAGACTGCGTGGGAGCCGATATAGCCTGCTCCGCCCAACACCAATACGCTCATGCTAACACTCCTCGCTTAGTTCTTTGGCGCCATCCCCGATGGTCGCTGTGTAAAAGGTTGCTTCATAGCCAACTTTTTCACGGTAGATGCTATTCACATTCTTCTGGAAATCTTCCGCTTTATCCTTCTCGACGATCGCAATAGCGCAGCCGCCGAATCCGGCTCCTGTCATCCGTGCGCCAAGGACGCCTTCCTGCTCCCAGGCTGCCTGCACGATTGTGTCTAGCTCAAGGCCGGTCACTTCATAATCATCTTTCAGCGAGATATGCGATTCATTCATTAGGTTGCCAAATCCTTCAAGATCCTGCTGTTCCAGCTTTTCAAGGGCTTTTAGTGTGCGAGCGTTCTCATAGACGGCATGCCTGGCACGCTTCCGGTGGATTTCGTCCGTAATCAGGTGTTTATGCTCTTCAAATTGCGCCGGCTTCAATTCTCCCAAACTGGCAACATTCAGCTCTTTTTGCAGGTGAGTTAGCGCGGCTTCGCACTGGGCGCGGCGCTCATTGTATTTGGAACCGGCGAGCGTCCGCTGTTTGTTCGTATTCATGACGATGATAAAATGGTTCTCCAGCATAATCGGGGCATATTTGTAGGCCAGTGTGTTGCAATCCAGCAGAATCGCATGGTCTTTCTTTCCCATGCCAATCGCGAACTGGTCCATGATGCCGCTGTTGACGCCGATATACTGGTTTTCAACCTTCTGGCCAAGTTTGATCATTTCGATTCGGTCGATAGATAGTCCAAACAGCTCCTGGATGAGGACACCTGTTGCCAGCTCGATCGAGGCGGAGGAGGAGAGCCCGGCGCCGTTCGGAATGTTGCCGTAAAAGAGGATATCGGCCCCGTTTTCAACTTCATAGCCGGCTTCCTTCATATAAAGGAACATTCCTTTAGGATAGTTCGCCCAGTCATGCTTTTCGGCATAACCCAGGTAGTCTAGGTCTGTCTCGATGATGCCGGCATCCGGAAAGTTCAGCGAGTAAAACCGCAATTTCCGGTCATCGCGCTGTGCTGCAAGCGCATATGTTCCAAACGAAAGGGAAGCAGGGAACACATGCCCGCCATTATAATCCGTATGTTCACCAATCAGGTTGATTCGGCCGGGGGAAAAGAAAGTCCTCGATGCAGCGGCCGTATTGAAAGTTTCCTGGAATGCAAGTTTTAAATTTTCCGTTTTCATCATCGTATGCCTCCTAAGTGTGTGGACTTATACTTAGTTAATTAATTTAATTAAGTTAAAATCAGTGTACTACTAACGGGTATTTTAGGCAAGGGAAAAGTGGGGAAATGGTTGCAAGGGTATTTTTGGTGGGTTACTCTACGGTTTCGGCCAGTTACTCTACGATTCTGGTCCATTACTCGCCTGTTTGCGACTTTTACTCTACACTTTTGAACTTTTACTCTACGATTTCTGCTTTTTACTCTACAAACACCATATCTTTCCAACTCTAAATCTATTAAAAAAAACCGATTCCCCGTCTTCAAGATGGGTATAAACAAAGTAAGAGTCCAGCATGGACTGTTTTTAATAAGAAAGGAGAGGTGCAGCATGAATGTGAATTCTCAAGTACATTCCTTTTATCTGAAAGACGATGGACAGATTCCAAATAACCCGGAATTGCCGGTGATTGTATACCAGGGCATTTTCAATGAAAATCCAAATGGAATAGCAGAAACCTTCAAGCGTAACGACTGGGAGGGCTGCTGGACAGGTCAAGTATTTGGTTACCAGCATTATCACAGCAACTCGCATGAAGTCCTTGGTGTCAAGTCAGGGGAAGCAACGCTTCTTCTTGGCGGCGACAGCGGTGAACGTGTCGAGGTGAAGGAAGGGGATGTGGTCGTCCTTCCAGCTGGAACCGGCCACAAGAAGGTGGAAGGCTCTCCGGATTTTGCCGTGATTGGTGCCTATCCAAAAGGCAGCAGCTCCAATCTGCTGGAGAAAGACCCGGGATCCCGCACGCAAGCCCTCCATGAAATCCGAAATGTGCCGGTCCCGGAAAAGGACCCTGTATATGGCGATGAGGGACCGTTGCTTCATAAATGGGTGAAATAGGAAGAGTGTATGCTCTTCATCCAGGATAAGCATAGAGGAAGAAGAGGCAAAAAAGCCCGGTTGTAATGAAACCGGGCTTTTGCCTGTTATCTATCTTTACACCTGAACTTTTCCCAATTCCTCATCGCGCAGCACTCGGCGGAGCAGCTTTCCGACCGAAGACTTTGGCAGGTCGTCGAGGATTTCGACTTCCTTCGGCGCTTTGTAGGCTGCCAGGTTTTCGGCAGCAAATTGCTTGATTTCCTCTATTGTCAGGGTTGAACCGGCCCTTAATTTTACAAATGCCTTGACCGTTTCGCCGCGGTATTCATCCGGCACGCCGATCACAAGCGCTTCTTCAATTCCCGACAGATGGTAAAGCACTTCCTCTACCTCACGAGGGTAGACATTGTATCCGCTTGCAATAATCATATCCTTTTTCCGGTCAAGGATATACAGGAAGCCGTCTTCATCGATCCTGGCAATGTCGCCGGTGAACAGCCAGCCATCCTTGAGCACTTCATCCGTATCTCGCGGGCGGTTCCAGTAGCCTTTCATCACCTGAGGACCGCTGACAATCAATTCGCCGGCTTCACCAACTGGAGCATCGACGATTTCGCCATCCTCTGTTTCAAGCACCACCCTGACAATCGTGCTCTGGACCGGGATGCCGATGCTGCCTTCTTTTGCCGGAACGAATGGCGGGTTGAAGGCAACGGTTGGGGAGGACTCTGAGAGGCCATATCCATCGCGGATGGAAGCGCCTGTTACATTTTCAAACGCCCGTGCCTGCTCAACCGCCAATGGCGCTCCGCCGCTGCCGACGTAGCGCACCTGGTCAAAGCCTGCTTCCTTCAGCATTTCAGGAGGCAAGCTGTTCAGGGCGAAATACATGGTTGGAACCGCTGCAAAGATGAACGGCTTTTCCCGTTTGACGGTTTCAATCACTTCTTTGACATCAAATCGAGGCAGGATAATCTGGTTGGCGCCTTCCCTGAAGCAGCAAAGAGCCACGCTTGACAGGCCGTACACATGGAACATTGGCAGCACGGTGATCGTCTTAAAGGATTCCGGCACCTCATCGCATGTTTTAAAGATAAAATCGCATACCTGGTTAAAATTGGCCAGGAGGTTGTAGTGAGTCAGCATAACGCCTTTAGGGACGCCGGTCGTGCCGCCGGTATACTGCAGGATCGCCACATCCTCCAGCGGATCGATGGTGGTTTCAGGAGCATCAAGCGGCACCTGAAGCACTTCTTCAAAATACAGGTGCCTTCGCCTAGCGCGATCCTTTCGCCGCCCAGCCCAATGGCGATCACTTTTCTAAGGGCGCTGTCTCCCTGGACCTTTTTTACTTTAGGGTAGAGGGCATCAAGGACGAACATATGGGTCGCATCGGAATCTTCCAAAACAAAGGAAATTTCCCGTTCAACGTACATCGGGTTCACTTGTACGGCAATACCGCCAAGCCGGAAGATCGCAAACAGGGTGAAAATGTACTGCGGACAGTTCGGCAGCATGAGGGCGGCCCGGTCGCCTTTTTTAAATCCGTCTTTATGTAGCGCAGAGGCAAGCCGGTCGACGATCATCTTTGTTTCATTATAGCTCCAGGACCTTCCGTAAAAAGTGAGCGCAGGTTTGTCGCCGAAGCGGCTGACACTGTCTTCCAAAAAATCGTACAGAGATTCATGCTTGACGCTGACATGCTCATCCACTCGGTGATCATAAAACTTCAACCAAGGCTTTTGCAGATTTTCCATCCTAACAACCTCCTAAAATATGATAAACCCTCTCCGCTTTTGGCGAATTCATTTACATTATTGATAGGATGGAGTTTTTTGTAAACGCGCGAATGTCGACACAATCCTGCATATCTCCGCTGATTTCTTCCGTCATGAGAGCAGGAACCTATATCTTTCGGAGAGTCAACAGGAGGAAGCCCTCGAATCCTGTCACAATGCAAGGGCTTGTTCACAAATTGTTAACAGAATATTGTGGGTAATATGTGGATAAAATGTGGCAAGCCACGCTTATTTTGCATGTGCCCCATAAGGATTTCGTCCATTTTATGAACATGGCTGTGTTGTTTATCCTCCCGGAAGTATTGATGATATAATAGGGGAAGTTTACAGCAGAAAGGAACCATTCGCATGAGGAAAATGTTAGTAATATGTGCGTCTTTGATGTTGCTGCTAAGCGGGTGTGCCAATGGGACAAGCGAAAATCAAACAATTTATATAGCAGCCGCTTCGGACCTCACGCATGCCCTGACAGAGATAGGGGAAGGCTTCACTGATAAAACCGGGGTCAAAGTGGAATTCACATTCGGCTCCACTGGTTTGCTGACACAGCAGATTAAGAAGGGAGCGCCTTTTGACCTGTTTGCGGCAGCACATGAATCATATATAGAAGATTTAATAGAAACAGGTGCTGTACTCCCTGATTCGAAGGAGTACTATGCCATTGGCAGAGTGGTGATGATGGGCAAGAGTAAAAAGCTGGACAAGGAGTATCTATTAAGTCCAGAGGTGAAAACCATTACCATAGCCAATCCTGAGCATGCCCCTTATGGGAAGGCGGCAAAGGAGGCGCTGCAAACGTGGGAAATTTGGGAAGAGATCCAGCCTAAATTGGTATTTGCCGAAAATATCCGGCAGGCATACCAGCAGGTGGAATCGGGGAATGCCGATGTCGGAATCGTCGCACTTGCGTTAATGCCGGGCAGCGACTTCTCACATGAATTGATCGATGACAGCACACATGAGCCAATTGTGCAGGCTTTGGGCATTCCGTCGCAAACGGAGAAAGAGGAATACAGCAGGCAGTTTTCGGAATATATGCTGAGTGAAGAAGGGCAGGAAGTGCTGCGGAAATATGGATTTGATCTGCCATAATGGAGGCCATTCTTAGTCCTTTATATTTGACCCTGAAGATTTCCACAATCGCCACGTTTTTCGCTTTTATACTCGGAATCCTGTTTTCCTGGTGGTTTGCTTTTAATAAAAATCGGCTGACGGATCTTCTGTCGATTCTGGTGACGATTCCGCTCGTCATTCCGCCGACGGTGCTTGGCTATTATCTGCTCGTCGTGCTTGGACGGGGAAGTTTTATTGGCCAGATGTTCGAGACCCTTTTCGGCGGACCGCTCATTTTTACCTGGAAAGCCGCTGTGATCGCCGCGACGGTGGCCGCGCTGCCTCTCCTGATCAGGCCGATTCAGGCGGCATTCGAATCCATCAGCACTGATGTCCTCGGAGCTGCTGAACTGGACGGAGCCAACAAGCTTCAATTATTGCTGTTCATCGTCATCCCGCTGGCTTATAAAGGCGTGCTGGCCGGGCTGGTGCTGGGCTTTGCCAGGGCGATGGGCGAGTTTGGCGCCACCCTGATGGTGTCCGGCAACATCCCGGGCAAGACGCAGACACTGTCGATCGCCATCTATGACGCCGTACAAGCCAACCGGATGGACGATGCCAACCTGATGGTCCTCATCTTGAGCGTCACGACGGTTTTGTTTTTATACATGATTCATCGATGGTTCAGATAAAAAGCTTTTATGTAAAAAGGCAGCGGAAATCCGCTGCCTTTGCTGTTTTTATTTGTTTTTCCGTTCTTTGTCACCGTGCTCTTCATCATAGGCCATTTCCTTCGTCGCCTTTTTGAATTCCTTTATGGAGCTCCCGAAAGAGCGGCCAATCTCAGGCAGCTTGGAAGGCCCAAAAACAATCAGGGCGAGGATGAGGATGAGGATAAGTCCAGGAATCCCGATGTTTTGCAGCATGCAATCACCTCCTGTAGGACCGTACCCTGATCGGGCATGTTCAAACAAGGAGCCTTTGCCCTATACAATCTATACGGTTTTGTCGTAAGGGAGCGTTGATTTGTCGTAAAAGCAGCAAGTTTCGTCGTAAAGCAGAGGACTTTGTCGTAAAGCAAGAAGAGTGCGTAGTAAGCGGGCCGCCAGCCCCTGCATTTGTCGTGAGGCGCTCCAGTTTTGTCGTAAGAGCAGCAAGTTTTGTTGTAAAGCCCCCGCCCTCATCGTAAAGCAAAGAATATACGCCGTAACTACAAATCCACAATCAGAAAAAATCCCTATTCACAAGTGCATTCTTCAACTTTTCCTTCGCTCCTGCCCGCCAGCATTTGACGGTGGAGGGCGATACATTTTCAATAACGGCGATTTGCCTGATTTCGAACCCTTTCAAACAATGGTACAGCACCCATTTAGTCTGGTTTTCGGTCAGCCGGGCCTGCCGGCAGTACGCCAGGAGGATCTCTTCCTCCAGCGGGCACGGTGTCCCTTCATCCGCGATTCCCAGCCAGAAATCATCATCTCCGCTTGTCGATAGGCTTTCAAGCTTGCTGGCTGCATTCAGTTCAGTCAGCAGCCTTCCCTTTATGAACGTATAGGCATAACTGAAAAATTTGCCTTTTTGCGGATCATAGTTGTTATGTGCTTCCCACAAGCCGATCAGGCCATGCTGGTAATACTCGTCCTTGTTTTTATAAATGTGCAATGACTGGATGATTTTATGGATCATCGGTGCATACTGCGTTGAGAGCTGGTCGAAGCTTTCCATTTCTGAATCCCTTCAGAAAGCGCGCTTTGCATGTGTATTCCCGGGTACCTTTACCTTATAGCGGATTCGGGGATTCATCGAATCGCTGTTGTTCAAATTTGAGGCCAAAAATAAGGTGAAAACGTCAATTTTAGGGGTCAAATTTGAATTTTAACGCTAAAAATTGCATTTTCGCTTCATTTTACTGTGATTTTAGAGAGTAGAATGGATATAAGGTGAAGTCTGAAATGGAGAGGAGCTGCAACATGTCTGGCCAGTCTTTTTATTTCAAGGGAAAAGATGGAAAGAAACTTTATGGAGTCAAATGGGTGGCTGAGGAGAAGCCGCGGGCGCTGCTGCAGATTGCCCATGGCATGGCGGAGCATATCGGGCGCTATGCCGAGTTTGCGGATTTTCTCGTAAGCCGCGGCGTCCATGTATATGGGAACGACCATCGCGGCCATGGCCACACGGCGTCTACCGAGGAAGACCGCGGCTATTATGGGGACGAAAACGGGTTTGAAACAGTCGTGCACGATATGAAAGAGCTGACGGCCATCATGAAACAGGATTATCCTGACATCCCCGTCTTCCTGCTTGGACACAGCATGGGCTCCTTCTTGTCACGGCGGTATATCCAGCTTTACGGAGAAGAACTCGACGGGGTGATTTTTACCGGAACAGGAGGTCATCCGGGGCTTCTGGGGAAGGTCGGCCATTATCTTTCAGTACGCGAAGCACGCAAGCAAGGGAGGCGGGCGCCGAGCAGAAAGATGAATGCCCTCACGTTCGGTCCTACAACAAGGCCTTTAAGCCGAACAAGACGGAGTTCGACTGGCTGAGCCGCGATGAAAGGGAAGTGGAGAAATACATTATGGATTCGCTGTGCGGCGGTGTTTTTACAGCGGGCTTTTTTGAGGACTTCCTCAAGGGCCTGCTTTCGCTCCATGACCAGGATGAGCGGATTCCGAAGCAGCTGCCGGCATATTTTTTATCAGGCGACCTGGACCCGGTCGGAAAAAATACAAAGGGCGTCCTGCAGAGCTGCGAAAAGCTCCGTTCAGCCGGGCTCAGCGATGTCAGCTGCAAATTTTATCCAGGTGCCCGCCATGAAATCCTCAACGAAATCAATAAGCAGGAAGTGTATGACGATATCCTGGAGTGGATTGATTCCCGTACCGGAAGCATGGAATAGACGAAAAGAGAGGATGCCCGGCACTGGGCATCCTCTCTTTAATCCAACCACTAAATAAAGCTTTACTTTATCAATGAAACGCTATCTTGCACCAGATGAGCGTCCTCTGATCAGGTTCACGACGAAAATAATCGCGGCAATGATAAGAAGAACATGGATGATGCCTCCGGCGATATCAAAAATGAGGCCAAGCACCCACAGGCCGAGCAAAATGCTGATAATGGTCCAAAGCATTTTGAATTCCTCCTTCCTGCTTCATGTCTTACAGATATATTACCCAAAATGGGCGGAGGACAAACGGATAATCTGCACCATTCCCCCTGCCGGATTGGTGAAAGTTGCCCACCTTTATATTATAGTGAAACTAAGAATGGTGGGAACGACGGAAAGGCTTCAGAAAGGGAGAGAAGGCATGGGCAAATATCAGGCGTTAAAAAACCTATATGAAAGCAATATGACCGTGGACAGCATCGCGGAGGCACTGGCGGTGTGCGATGTTGCTGATGATGCCGCAGCGGTCAAAATGCAGCTGGAAGAAAGGAATTATGATGTGGTCGGTGTCAGGGAAGGAAATGAGGTGATCGGCTTTGTCGAGAGGGCGGACCTGGGGACAGGGGCTATTGCCAACTATGTGAAACCATTTTTGATGCGGGATATCCTAACAAATTCCACGCCGCTCATCCAGTTTTTGCATATTTTTAAAAACCGGTCACGCATCTTTGTTTTGGAGCAAAATAAGGTCACCAAGCTGATTACCTCCGCTGATTTGCAAAAGCCGCCAATCAGGATCCTGATTTTTGGATATATAACGCTGCTTGAAATGAACCTGGGGGAGCTTATCTTTCAACAATTTCCGGACCATTCATGGAAAACGCTCATCAGTGACGGCCGGCTTCAACTGGCGCAAAATCTGTACCATAAAAGGCTGGAAAAGAATGAAGACATCAGCCTGGTTGAATGCCTGCAGATCAGTGACAAGCTGGAAATCATCAAGAACGATGAGTTCCTGTTCCAAAGCTTTGGCCTGGCTTCCAGAAGCCGCTGGAAGAAAACTTCTGGAAAGATCCGTGACTTGCGGGACCGGATTGCCCATTCCAACGAATTGGGAATCACCATGACCTGGGAAGAAATCATCGACATCCTTGAAGATTGCGAACGTGTTTTGGAGGTCAGCGAAGCGCTGCTGGCTGAAGGGGGAAGAACATAAAAAAGAGGAGCCTGCACGGCCCCTTCTTTGTGATATTAATTTCCTGTCCATTTTGTGACCACGATGGTAGTGCCGGAACCAGGACAGGATTCGATTTCGAACTCATCGGCGATATTTTTCACGCCGCTCAAGCCCGCGCCCATTCCCTGGGAGGTCGTATACCCTGGTTCCAGCGCCTTATTGATATCCTGGATTCCTGGCCCTTGGTCCTTGGCCACAATTTTGATTCCTGCTTTGCCCTGGTAATGGGCAGTTTCAATCACAATTTCGCCCAGCTTGGCATACAGGTAGATATTGCGGGCCAATTCGGAGACAATGGTTTTAATTCTCACCTGATCGACCATGCTGAATCCCAGCTTTTGGGCAATATCCTTTCCATTCTGCCTTGCTTTGCTGATATCTAGGGTTGAGGCGATTTTGATCGTTGTGCTGGCTTCCATGCGCTTCCCTCCAGGCCATTTGCGGCTTTAATGTTTAAAAAGGAATACTGTGAAAAAATACACTCGGACTGGGGGACGAACCTCATGGACATTAAAAAAGTGGCTTGGCCGCCACTTTTTTTGTTTATATTCTTTTCGCGCCTACGTAGCGGGCTTTCCAGTATGAGTTGCTCATTTTGTCAATGGTGACACCCTTGGATGAGGTTGCATGAACCATTTGACCATTGCCAATGTAGATGGCTACATGAGTTACTTTCTTGCCGCCGGCTGTCGCATAGAACAACAGGTCCCCTGGGGATAGCGAAGCAACTTTCGTCCCTTTTGTGTACATCTCGGCCGCGGTGCGCGGAAGAGTCTTTCCTGCCTGCTTGAAGGAGTAGGAAACAAGGCCGGAGCAGTCAAAGCCTTTCGGCGTACTGCCGCCCCACAGATATTTTACGCCCTGGTTGCTTTTTGCAACGGAAATGGCCTTGGAGCGGTAATCTGTGCTAAAGGAAGCGGTTGTTGCTTTTGCCGCCGGCTTCTTGGCAGTTGCTGTTGCGATTGATTTCTTTGGTGCAATATATTTTGAACTTACATATCCTTTTTTTCCGTTGGCCGTTATATGAGCCCAGCCCTTTGATTGGGAGTGGACAGTCATTTGCTGATTCTTTTTGAGCTTGGTCACTACGGCAGCTTTGGTTGATGCCGATTTCCGTACATTAAGATTGCCAGAGTCTATTTTTGCAATATAAAGGGATCCAGAGGCAGAAGCTTTTTCCAATGACGGTGCGGCAGTAGTTACTAGGGTGAAAAGCAATAAAGCTGCTAGGATTCTCTTAAACAAGTTTGTATACCCCCGATTGCTAGATGTTAAACATAGTATATAGCGGGAGCGGTTACAAACGAATAACAGGGAAATTACGTTTATATTACAAAAAGTGACATCTATTTCTTCTACTATTACATTATTGCCCGGGAAACGTGTCAAAGAATGATAGTTTTCAAGGAAAAGGCGGCTCCTGCAGTGTTTCAGGAGCCGCCTTTGTCGGGGATTATTCTTGCTTGTTTTCAGCTTTTGGGATTTTTGTCATTTTTACTTGCTTGATGCGGTGATCTTCAACAAGGGTGACAGTCACTTCCAGATTGTCATACACAAAACTTTCACCGTTTTCGGGGATATGGCCAGCGATAGGGGTCAGGCACCCTGCAGGCGAGTATAGCATCACCGCATTAACGCACCGGGGGTCAGGCACCGTTTAGTGCTTTAGCTGGGTGATGTTCACAATGCTGTTTCTTGTGTTGTGGGGTGGGATTGTTTAAAATGGAGAAGTGCGATTTCTGTGACTGACCGGTTGGTCACAATGGTTCAGGATGAAACTTTTGGGACATCCTGTGCGTAGTAGGATGCGTAGCTTTTGTTTTTGGGCTTCTATATATAGGAGGGCTTTTGAAGTAGATTGATCCGGCGAAATTGCTGGAATACATTATTGCCAGTTTGGGAGAGGAGAATTCCTTACATGAGAAAATTGCTTTACGGTGCAGCGGCCGTCATGCTGATGACAACCCTGGCTGCATGTACAGAAAAAGATACAGAAGATACTGCGGAAGAAACGAGGGTGGCTGCCGTTGAGGTGGCTGAGGCGAAAGAAGGCGGGCTGTCCATCGACCGCTCCGTTTTCGGACGCACCTCGCCAAACAGTTCGTCCCCGGTGATGCTTCAGATGGGCGGGGAAGTGGATTCGCTTGAGGCGGCCAATGGAGATGAGGTGGAGGAAGACGACATCATCGCGAGAATCTCGACACCGGCCGGAAAGCAGACAGTCCGGGCTCCAAAGGACGGGGAGATTGCGAATCTGAATGTATCGGAAGGCGATATGGTCTCCAATGAAGAACCGCTTGCGATTGTGGCCGACCTGGAAACCATGAAGCTTGAATTTACCGTTACAGCCTCGCTCCGCAGCCTGTTTTCTGTCGATGACCAGCTGAAGGTCACGATAAATGGCAAGGAATACGAAGCGAAAGTGACGGCGATCAGCACGATGCCAAACGATACGGGCTTGTACCCGGTAAAAGCCACAGTGGAAAATGAAAAAGGCGAAATCCTGCCTGGCATGGTAGCAGAATTGTCTGTTCCCGAACAGCAGGTCGACGAAGCGGTTCTTGTACCGACAGCAGCGATTGTCGAAGAGAATGATGAAACTTTTGTCTACCTCGTAAAAGATGAGAAGGCCGTCAAACAGCCTGTAACTATTTTGGCGACCCAATCAGCTGAGACCGCGATTGAAGGCGAGATCAAGAAGGGCGACCAGCTTGTTGTCACAGGCCAGCTAACCCTCTCGGATGGCTCTGCCGTCAACGTGGTGAAAGGGGAATAACCGGTGAAGCTAGTCGAAACCTCTGTCAAACGTCCAGTTGGCGTCATCATGATTGTGCTCGCCATTATTGCCCTCGGAATTGTATCAGTCAGAAATTTGGCGGTCGATCTTTTTCCTAAAATCGACCTGCCGGTGGCCGTCGTCGCGACAAGCTATCCCGACGCCGCCCCGGAGGATGTTGAAAACCTGGTCAGCCGGACCCTTGAATCGGCGGTCAGTACAGTAGAAGGAATCGACACGATCCAGTCCCAGTCCCAATCCGGTTCCTCGCTCGTCATTATGATGTTTAAGAACTCCGTGGACCTTGACCAGGCTCTCCTTGATGTCCGCGAAAAAATCGACCAGGTGAGGCCGATGCTGCCAGAGCAGGCAGGAGACCCAAGGATCATGCGGTTCAGCCCGGAAGCACTGCCGGTCATGTATATCGGCATTACCGGCAACAGTGCCGAAAAGCTGACGGAGATTGCCAATGAGCAGGTCGTCCCTTATTTTGAGCGCCAGACAGGTGTAGCTTCCGTCTCCGTCGAGGGGGCAAGGCAGCGGGAAATCCAGCTGCAACTAGATCCTGCGCAGCTTCAGCAGCATGGGCTCAACTCGCAGACCATCGTCCAGGCACTGAACGCAACGAACCGTTCAGGCTCCATCGGGACCATTGAAAAAGGCAACCAGGATCTGCAGCTAAGGATAAAAGGCGATATACAGTCCGTTGAAGATATCGCCAATACGATTATCCAGACGCCGGCAGGAGCGACCGTCCTGATCAAGGATATCGCCGAAGTCCAGGACACTTTCAAGGAGTCCTCCTCCACGGCACTCGTAAACGGCGAGCCGTCGCTCGTATTGTCGGTCATGAAGCAAACAGATGCCAATACGGTGGCCGTAGCGGAAACGGTCCGGGAGAGCTTCAAAGGCCTTGAAGATGAACTTGCCGGCAATATTGAGCTCAAAGTGCTGATCGATACATCGGAATTCATTACGATGTCGATTGACTCCGTCGTCGATAACATCCTGATCGGCGGCGCGATCTCGGTATTCGTGCTGCTGCTGTTTTTAAACAGTGTCCGTGCGACACTGGTCATCGGCCTGTCGATTCCAATCGCTTTGATTTCCACCTTTGCGCTCATGTATTTCACCG
Source organism: Mesobacillus campisalis (assembly GCF_000986785.1). Taxonomy (GTDB): domain Bacteria; phylum Bacillota; class Bacilli; order Bacillales; family Cytobacillaceae; genus Mesobacillus_B; species Mesobacillus_B campisalis. The sequence goes on from NZ_LAYY01000006.1 coordinate 48,914, forward strand.
GCCAGACATTGAATGTATTGACGCTTGGCGGTCTTGCGCTGGGAGTCGGGATGATGGTCGATAGCTCAATCGTTATTCTGGAAAACATCTATTCCTATCGAAAACAAGGCTATAGCCATAAGGAAGCGGCCACTAAGGGTGCATCCGAACTGGCGCCGGCCGTTATCGCTTCAACACTGACGACGCTGGTCGTCTTCCTGCCGATGGTCTTCGTCGACGGAATCGCCGCCGACCTGTTTATGCCGCTTGGCATGGCCGTGGCCTTTTCCCTGCTGGCATCACTTGTTGTCGCCGTCACGCTTGTGCCGATGCTGTCATCCAAGTTGCTGTCAAAAGCAATGGAAGGCCACGGACGCCGTTCCTGGTTCGACTCGTTCCTGGGCTGGACTCGGGACAAATATGGCAATGGCCTCAAAGGCGTCCTGCGGTGGCGCAAAACGACCATCTTTGTCACGCTGCTTTTAATCGGCGGAAGCCTTGCGCTGATTCCGTTCATCGGGGCGGAATTCATGCCGGCAGCCGACCAGGGGCAGGCGCAGATTACAGTGGAAACAACGCCTGGGACAAAGTCCGAATATACGCTGCAGATTGTTGAGCAAGTGAATGAAGTCATTTCAAAGTATGAGGATGTTATTGAAGTCAGCTATGTGACCGTCGGCGGAGGAGGATTTGGCGCCCAGCCAGGCTCCAGTAACCAGGCAACCTATACCCTGATGCTTACTCCAGCCGGTGAGCGCGACCGGTCCACCACCCAGATTGTCCAGGAGATGGATAAAGAGTTCCAGCTTATCGCCGGGGCCGAAATTACGGCCAGCTCCATGGATGGGGGCATGATGAGCATGGGGGATCCGATCCAGATCCAGCTTAACGGCCCGGAACACGAGATCCTGAGGGAGCTAGCGGAAGAAGTCGTCGCGGAAATTTCCACGGTGGAAGGCGTCTTCAACCCGACAAGCGGTGCATCGGAAGGCATTCCGCAGATGAATGTCGTGATCGATGAAGGCAAGGCAGCTGTCTACGGGATGACCCAGGAACAAATCATGGGGCAAATCCAGATGCAGTTCACCGGACAGGTTGCCACAAGATACCGTGAAAAAGGCCAGGAGCTCGACATCACGCTGATCTATCCGGAAGACCGACGCACGACCATCAGTGACCTGCAGGATGTGAATATCCAGACGCCGGCCGGCGCGGTGGTACCTCTTGATGAAGTGGCCGATTTTGTTGAAATGCAGGGTCCGGTATCACTGAACAGGCAAAATCAGCAGCCTCAGATTAATGTGACGAGCGCGATTGCTGATCGTGACCTGAGAAGTGTTTCGACGGATATCGAGAAAAAGCTGGACAGCATGAACCTGCCGGAAGGGTACAGCTACACCATCGGAGGCCAGGCCGCAGACATGGCCGATGCGTTCGGCGACCTTGCGATTGCCCTGGTGTTCTCGATCTTCCTTGTGTATGCTGTCATGGCTGTACAGTTTGAGAATTTCCTTTATCCGTTCATTATCATGTTCGCCTTGCCGACCTCGGTGATTGGTGTCCTTGGCGGCTTGTTCATTACCGGAATCCCGCTCAGCATACCAGGATTCATCGGGATCATCATGCTCGCGGGGATTGTAGTCAACAACTCGATTGTGCTTGTTGACTACATCAATATATTGAGGCGGAGAGGAATCGAGAGGGATGAAGCCGTCATCGAAGCCGGACGCAGCCGTCTGCGCCCGATCCTGATGACGACCCTGACCACCGTCCTTGCGATGATTCCGCTGGGACTGGCGATTGGGGAAGGAGCCGAGATGCAGCAGCCTCTCGCCATCACGATCATTTTCGGTCTCAGTGTCTCCACACTTTTCACGCTTTTCTTTGTGCCAGTCATTTATACCCTGTTTGATGATTGGACGGCAAAAGCTACAAGGAGAAGGAAGCGGAAGAATGGAACGGCCACAGTAGAAGAATAGAAAACAGGCAGCCCGGGGTAAATCCGGGCTGCCTTCTTTAATAGGCTATTTTAGCGGAACTCTCCATTTATCCTCCACCTCATGGTAGCGGGTGACCGACAGAAGGTGCAGAGTGAGCTCTTCCGGCACTTCGTCCATGCCGTACACTGTCAGGTCGATGGTGGTCTTGTAGCGGCCATTTTCATCTTTCGCATCGAGAATCGAGCCGCTGTGGTAGGCGGTATAGTGGTTTCCTTTGTCATCCTCGAGCAGCCAGGCGCCGAACTCCGATGAAGGAGCCTCCTTGCTGCCCTCCATTTCAATTTTAAAGATGGTTTCCTTTTGGATTGGCATCAATGCCTTCCTTAGGGAATACCTGCTTTCTTTTGCCGCTTTTTTTATAGAGATATAGTTGCCTTCATACTCGAAGGACAGCGGGGTCTTTTTCAGCTCTTTCGGCTTGATTTTCACCGTAAAGTCGGAGGGGACGGTTTTGACGACTCCATCAAGCACAAAGTTCAGTCTTTCCTCTCCCTTTTGCGGAATAAACGATTCATTCCATCTCATATGGCCGACTGTGGCCATATTCTCCCCCATGCCCTGCAGCATGCCGACATCACTGGTATGGCCCTTTCCTTTTAAAAAGGTATTGTGCTGGTAGACGGTTTTGTTTTCCTCATTTTCAAGATGATATTGAATCGCCGTGCCATAGTTCGCGAAGGTGCCGGCCTTTTCCTTGCCGAATCGTTCTTCCAGCACTTTGATTTGGGCTTCAATCTTGCTTCGCTCTTCATCGGTAAAAGAAGTTTCGTACACCAGTTCATTGGAAGAAGGGGCGTACTGGACTTCTTTCATGGCGATGTTCACGCCATGCCGTGAAGTTTCGGTATCGCTAAACGCGAGGATGGTGGTCGATTTCAGGCTGTCCTTCAGGTCGACCGGCACCTCAAGCTGCCAGGATCCGTTCTTGCCGTTAAGTTCCGTCAGGTCGAATTTGACCGTCAGCTGCTCCAGTCCCTTCTGCTCGCGCAGGGAAAATTCGATAACACCGTAATCGTCGGCATTTCCCCAGCTCAAGCCCGAAACCTCAATCCTTGCCCCGTTTTTGTCAAGGGCGTACACTTCGTTCCTGCCGTCTTGCATGTCCAGGTACAAATCCTGCGGTTTGCCTTTTTTATTTAAAATTTGGTAAGACAAGGCGACCCTGGTGGAATCCGCAACCATGTCCTCGACTTTAAAGGTCAAGCCCTGATCCTCTGCTTCAAGATTGACACGCTGGGCAAAGCCTTCGTTTGCAGCAAGCCTCAAGCCCTCGTCAACCTGGTCGGTGGAGAATAAACCTCCAATCCACTGTGCAAAACTTGGGTTGAGCGAGGATCCGAGACCGATGGCAAGCACGAGCCCGGCCGCTGACAGCATCGCCTTTTTCCACATTTTCCTCCTGGGGGCTGCCTGCACGGCCTTTTTCCACGGTTTCCTCCCGGGAGCTGCCTGCACGGCCTTTTTCCACGGCTTCCTCCCGGGAGCTGACAGCATGACCTTTTTCTCCAGCTTCCTCCCGGGAGCTGCTGGCTGTTCATATGGCTGCAGCTGGTTCAGGACGGTTTCGGCAAACTCCTCAGGCAGCCCGGGGCTTTGCAGTGTTTCTTTTAAAAATTGCTCCTCATTGGCGAATGTTTCAAGCAGAAGCTGGCAATGCCTGCAGGTTTGTATATGGGCATGAATTTGTGAACTTTCCTGCTGGGAGAGCAGTGCATCATTATACTGTGACAGTTTATCGGCCGTTGGACAGTTCATGAAAATAGCCTCCTTCTCGCTCGGCGGTATTTCTCAATTTTTTCTTGGCCCGATGCAGTTTGTTGCGCACATCGGAAAGGGGCAGGTCGATGATGCCGCTGATTTCGCTGTAGCTTAGCTCGTTGACATAACGGAGGAGGAGAATCATCCGCTCTTCTTCCGGCAGGGTGAGAAGCAGTTTTTCCAGCAGGCGGTTCTTCTCTTTTTTAAGAAAAATCACTTCGGGATGATGATGGTCCTGCACCATGTCGTCATCCACCTGAACTTGCTTCATTTTATAGCGTTTCTTTCTGAATTCATCCATGCAATGGTTGATGGCCACACGGTACATCCAGCTTGAAAACGGTCCATTCCCGCTGTATTTGTTCAGCTGGTGGTATACCTTTATGAAGGCTTCCTGTACCAGGTCCTGGGCATCCTGCGGGTTCCGTGTCATTCGCAGAATCGTCGCAAATAAAGGGTTTTTATATTTATTAATGATATGGGCGTAAGCCTTTTTGTTGCCGGCCAGCACCTCCAGGATCCACTGCCGCTCCTCTTCCATCTTGACCTCCCGTTTCAATAATCATGATCATGTCTCGTTTTATCTTTCATCTATCATAACGTGTTTGGCTGGAGAATAATTTCATGTGTTTCAAAAAAATTATGGTTTTACGGGAAGGTGGCGGGGAACTTCAATAAGGAGACCTTTTGAACGTTAGAGTGTTTTTGGGCAGCGCAGGAGGTGACCGAGGTGATTCCTGAAACTCAGATGACGATGGAATTGATGGATTTGATCATAGAAGGAGAAAAAGAGGCCCTGCAGCAGACGATGGAAGAGCTGCAGCCTTACGATATGTACCTCATTTATCATAAGCTTCCCGACAAACACCAGACGAAGCTTCTTGCGATGCTGGAGCTGGAGCAGATTGCCAAACTGCTTATGGAAATGGAACCGGACCAGCAAATGAAGGTCCTGATCAAGCTTGGTGCCGGGAAAGCGGGGGCAGTGCTTGATTTGATGGACAACGATGACATTGCGGCACTGCTCACCTCTTTGCCTCCCGACAAGGTGAAGGGATTTCTCTCACTTATGAAGCAGGAGGAGTCGCTGATTGTCAAAAAGATGATGGACTATCCGCCCGATACAGCCGGCCGGCTGATGACCAACCGGTTCGTCTGGATACCTGAGCATTATACTGTCCGGGAAACGGTGGACAAGCTTAAATATTTTGCGGAGATTACCGAGACGTTCAATTATATGTATGTGGTGGACAGCGGGCGGAAGCTGAAGGGAGTCATCTCGTACCGCGATTTGATTTTGCATGACGAAGATGAAAAAATTGCACATATCATGTTTACGCGCGTCATTTCTGTCTCGGTGACGACCGACCAGGAAATGGTGGCCCGGCTGATTGAACGCTACGATTTTCTGTCGATGCCGGTTGTCGATGAGGAAGACAAGCTGGTTGGCATCGTCACCGTCGATGATGTGATCGATGTGGTCATCCGCGAGGCATCCGAGGACATTGCCAAGCTTTCCGCTTCCGGCAAAGACATCACATTTGAGACGAAGGCGACGGTGGCTGCTTACCGGAGGCTTCCATGGCTGATTCTGCTTCTGTTTATCGGGCTCGTTTCGGGTACGATCATTTCTTCCTTTGAGGAGACAATTGAGAGAGTGGTGGCTCTGACATTTTTCATGCCGATGATTGCCGGGATGACAGGGAATACCGGCACCCAGTCCCTCGCTGTTGTGGTGCGCGGGCTGACAACGCGGACCATCGACAGAAAGACAGTGGTCCGGCTGGTGCTGCGCGAATTCCGGGTGGCGCTCATGATTGGGGTTATATGCGGCCTGCTGATTTCTTTGATCGCATTCTTCTGGAAAGGCAGCATGGTGCTCGGTTTTGTGGTCGGCAGCTCGCTTTTTTTAACTTTAATTTTCGGAACCCTCGCCGGAACCGTTATTCCGCTGATCCTCTACCGCTTCAATATTGACCCGGCAGTCGCATCCGGCCCGCTGATTACGACCCTGAATGACATCCTTTCCCTGTTCATTTATTTTGGAATCGCCACCATGTTCCTGACGCAGCTGATGTAGGAAGGGGAAGAAGTGTTAAGTGCTTGGGGGCAATAGGAATATCCCGGACAATAGGACGCGTAAACCGGCAAATAGAAAAGGAAAATTGGCTAATAAAATCGTTGAACCCGCTAATAGAATGAGGAAATCGGACAATAGAAATGCTCCCGGACAATAGGACGTGCGAACCGGCAAATAGAAAAGGGAATTTGGATAATAGAAGAGGTAAATCAGCTAATAGAATGAGGAAATCGGACAATAGAAATGCTCTTGGACAATAGGACCCGCAAACCGGCAAATAGAAAAGGAAAACTCGCTAATAGAGTCGGTAAATCTGTCAATAGAATGGGGAAAGCGGACAATAGACCGTGAAAATTTGCAAATAAACGGCCAGCGCCTCTCCAACCCGCACCACACCTCTGTATCCAACCTTAAAATAAAAACGCCTGGGGAAATCACCCAGGCGTTTAAACTGTTCTTATTTATTAATCTCTTTTCGAATCATTAAAGGCGCGTGACACATTTTCCTTCGCATCGCCGAAAGCTTCACGAACCTTTCCTTTGCCTTTGTCCATGCGGCCTTCCGCTTCCATCGATTCATTATCGGTCAGCTTGCCAAACTGTTTCTTAGCTTCGCCTTTAACCTGGTCCCAGCTTCCTTTAGTCTGATCATCATTTTTCATTATAGTCAGCCTCCTTCAAAAGTCGGTTAACCCTTATTTACCCCTCAGTCGGACAGCCCAAACATAAGGGGTCAGGCACTCTTCAACACTTCACCGCACCGCGGGTCAGGCACCCTTTAGTGCTTTATTGTAATTCAGCGGTCCAGAGGGCGAGCTGGAGGGTGAGGGCGTCTTTGAAGTGCTTTGGGTCGTAGCCGGTTTCTTCCTGTATTTTGGTGAGCCGGTAGGTGAGCGTGTTCCGGTGGATGAACAGGTCATCGGCTGTCTGCTGGATGTTCAGGTTATTCTCGAAAAAGGCTTGCAGCGTATCGGCATACTTGGCCACGGTCTTGGTGACGATCCTCTCTTTGAACCTTTGCGCCCGTGCTGGTTCGATTGTATGAATCAGCGCTTTGGTTTCGATTTCGAGAAACGGAACAAAGTCCTCCTCCTCATCGCTGATTTTTAATGCAAGCTCACAATCGCTGTAGGCCTGGCGGAAGCTTTCAAGATTGGCAAACGGCGTGCCATGGGAGAGGCGGAAGGGAAGGTTCAGCTGCTTCAGCTCCCTGTAAATTTGTTTCAGCCTTTTTTGTACCTCCAGATCACTTAAACCGGAAAAGATAAAAAACAACCGGTTGATATTGATAAAACAGGCAAAGCCGCTGCCCTCGCCAATTATGCCCTCGATTTTCTGAATCAGGGTCTGGTTGGACATCGCCTGGTGTGACAGCTGCACGGCCTGTACCTGGAAAGGGGCCTTCAATTCCATCTCAAGCAGACTAAGCCCCCTCTCGATATTTTTAAAAGAGGGGGTGTCTTTCAATAATTCTTCCACGACCATTTCCTTTGTCCGCTGCTGCCACTCCAATTGGTTTGCAATGAATCTTTGCTTGATCATCAACTCGGTTGCCATTTTTACGATGCCGGCAAACTCGGTGATTTCATCAGGATTGCCGGTGATGCCGATAACGCCGACTATTTCGTCCTGAAACTGGATCGGCAGGTTGATGCCTGGCTGGGCCCCGCGCCATACTCCTTCATGATTGGCGGAAATGGTCAGGGGTTCGCCGCTTTTTAACACTTGAAGGGCACCCTCGTGAATGTCATCGATCCGCTCGGGGTTCCCAGAGGCAAGGATTCTTCCTTTTTCATCCATAATATTGATGTTGCGATTCAGACGTTTCGATGTTTCATGAACAATGGTTTGGGCGATGTCTTTCGTGAGCATTCCTTTCCCTCCGCTAAACTTGGTTACGACATACAAAAAATTCGTAAAAATTCGACCTTTTTTTTATATGGTACACACGATGTAAAAGAGAAGCAAGCCTAGTATAATGAGAGCCAAACGTGAAAACGTTTTCTATTTTGGATTTAAAGTACCATATTTTCATGTTGGATTATAGTACAGCTTGCAGGCGCTAGGGCAAAAGTCATACCGGCCTGCCTTTGTAAAAGCTGGCAAGAAAGTAGAAACCACACCTTATAAAAAAGAGGGGGATATGATGAAGATTGTAATTGCGCCCGACTCCTTTAAAGGAAGCCTTAGTGCAGTCGAGGCGGCACTCGCAATAGAAAGAGGAATCCACAAAGCGTTTTCGGATGCTGAAACTGTGTGCATGCCGATTGGCGATGGCGGTGAGGGGACGCTCGAAACGCTGGTGGCGGCGACTGGCGGGAAGACAAAAACCATCCAGGTCACCGGCCCGCTCGGAGACCTGGTAGAGGCTGACTATGGCGTTCTCGGCGATGATAAAACCTGCGTAATTGAAATGGCAACAGCTTCCGGACTTGCGCTCGTGCCTCCAGGGCAGCTGGACCCATTAAAAGCGACGACCTACGGAACAGGCCAGCTGATTCGCCAGGCGCTGGATGATGGCTATAGCTCGTTCATCCTGGCCATTGGCGGTTCCGCAACAAATGACGGAGGGGCCGGAATGCTACAGGCATTGGGGCTGAAGCTTCTCGACGAACAAGGAAATGAAATCGGTTACGGCGGAGGGGAGCTTGGAAAGGTCCACACCGTGGATGCAAGTGAATTTGATTCGCGAATTTCAGCTTCCACCTTCCTGATTGCGTCCGATGTGGAAAACCCGCTTATAGGCCCAAACGGCGCTTCCCATGTATTCGGACCGCAAAAGGGAGCCACACCGGAGCTGGTGAACATTCTTGATGCCAATCTTGCCCACTGGGCAGATGCAGTAGAAAAAACAACCGGAATTCGCCTTCACGAATCCAAGGGAGCCGGGGCGGCCGGCGGAATTGGCGGTGCGTTCCAAGCCTTCTTCCCATCCGAAATGCAGCGCGGAATCGATGTGGTCATCGAGCATACCGGCCTGCATAAGGCGCTCGAAGGAGCCCAGCTGGTTATTACCGGTGAAGGTCAGGTCGATTTCCAGACGGCATCAGGCAAAACGCCGATGGGAGTCGCACAGGCCGCACAAAAGCAAGGCATACCTTCCATCATCCTAGCCGGCTCTGTCGGAAGAGGAATTGATGTGTTGTACCAATATGGGATTGTAAGCGTCAACAGCATCATCACCCGGCCGATGACCTTACAGGAAGCAATGGAAAATGCGGCCGGGCTGCTTGAATTCGCGGCTGAACAAAATGTCCGTTCTTATTTTCACCATAAAATATCAGAAGGAAAGGCGGTTCTATAGATGAAAATCAAACAAACGATTGAAAAAGTCCCTGGCGGCCTGATGGTTGTTCCGCTTATGCTTGGAGCACTGCTCAATACGATTGACCAGATGCACCTGCCATTTATCATGAACGGCCTGAAATCTCTCGGCGTTTCTCCAACCGCTGACGGCTACTATGAGTTTCTGCGGATTGGCGGATTCTCGCAGCAGCTGTTCAAGGATGGAGCGCTTGTCTTGATTGCGCTGTTCCTGTTCTGTGCCGGAAGCCAGATGAACTTCCGCGTCGGCGGGACGGCTTTAAAGAAGGGTGTCCTGCTCACATCCTCCAAATACCTAACCGGTTTGGCGATTGGTCTTTTATTCGGATACTTGTTCGACCCGATGGCGGGTATCTTCGGACTTTCAACTGTTGCGATTATTGCGGCCATGACAAATGGAAACGGCGGCATGTATGCGGCCTTGACAAGCCAATACGGAAATCGTTCCGATGTTGGGGCGGTCGCCGTGCTGTCCCTGAATGACGGCCCGTTCTTTACCTTGATGAGTTTGGGGCTGCTGGGCTCCCAGTTCCCGATCATTTCCTTCATCGCTGTATTGCTGCCAATTCTGATTGGGATGATTTTAGGTAACCTGGATTCCGATATCCGTGAATTCCTGAAGCCGGGCGAAATCCTGCCGGTACCTTTCTTCGCCTTTGCACTCGGAGCAGGAATGAACTTTGCGACGTTCTTCAATCCGGATGTGGTGGCTGCCGGCCTTACACTTGGATTGCTGACAACGATTTTAACAGGATTAACAGGTATGCTCGTATTCAAGGCATTTAAGGAAAAAAGCTTTATTGCGCCTGTGGCGGAAGCGTCCACGGCAGGCAACGCGGTTGGTACGCCGGCTGCTATCGCTGCCGCTGCAGCAGTGGCTGCCAGTTCCGGAATGATGACAGAAGCCGAGGCGGCTGCCTATGCCGGCATCGTCAACATTGCGACCGCCCAAATCTCGATTTCCGTATTGACGACAGCGATTCTTTGCCCGGTCTTTGTCATCCTTGTGGATAAGTGGCAGAAGAAACGCGGCATTGATGGCCGCAAGGAGCACAGCGCAGCCAGCTCCGGCCAAAATGCAGAAGCAGTTGCGAAATAAATAGCCTGCACTCCCTGTCGCACCCCTGAGACCTCTCAGGGGTGAGGGTGTTTTAACAAGTTAAGTTTCAGATTAATGGTAAAATTGATTCATATTTTAAAAGTGAGGGATCAGGATGGAAACTACGTTGCTATATGGAAAAGATGGCCTTACGCTGAATCTGCCAGATACAGCCTTTGTGGTCGAGCCGAATAACCTGCCAGGACTTGAAGATGATATGGGCGCCTTGAAGGCAGCCTTGAACTCGCCAATCGGCACGGCGCCGCTGAAGGAAATGGTGAAGGCCACAGACAAGGTTGCCATTGTCATCAGCGACATCACAAGGCCGACGCCGAACCATAAGCTGGTTCCTGTTTTAATAGAAGAGCTGAGCCATGTGCCGCTGGAGAACTTCGTCATCATCAACGGAACCGGGACGCACCGCGACCAGACGAGGGAAGAATTCGTGCAGATGCTCGGGGAGTGGGTCGTCGACAATGTACGGATTATCAACAACCAGTGCCATGACAAGGAAACGCTCGTCAATCTTGGCAAAAGCAAGTTTGGATGCGATGTTTACTTGAATAAGGAGTATGTAGAAGCGGATTTCCGGATTGTCACCGGCTTCATCGAGCCGCATTTCTTCGCCGGTTTCTCTGGCGGGCCGAAAGGAATCATGCCAGGCATTGCCGGAATTGAAACAATTATGACGTTCCACAATGCGAGGATGATTGGCGACGCCCGCTCCACATGGGGCAATATGATAGAGAATCCTGTCCAGGAAATGACGCGTGAAATCAATCGGATGTGCAAGCCTAATTTCATGCTGAATGTGACGTTGAACCGTGAAAAGGAAATTACTTCTGTGTTTGCCGGGGAACTGTATGAAGCGCATGACAGGGGCTGCGAGTTCGTAAAAGAGCATGCGATGATCCGCTGTGATGAGCGCTTTGATGTGGTCATCACATCCAATTCAGGCTACCCGCTTGACCAGAACCTTTACCAGGCGGTAAAAGGGATGAGCGCGGCCCATAAAATCGTCAAAAAAGGCGGCACCATCATTGTCGCTTCACAGTGCTCTGACGGACTGCCAGATCACGGTAACTACTCGAAAATCTTTGAAATGGCCGACAGCCCGCAAGCCTTGCTCGATATGATCAACGATCCGGAATTTAAAATGTTCGACCAGTGGCAGGTGCAGAAGCAGGCCGTCACCCAAGTGTGGGCCGACATCCATGTCTACTCCCAGCTGACTGACGAGCAAGTACGCGGGGCTATGCTCAAGCCAACCCACAACATCGAGCAAACGCTCGAAGAACTAAAACAAGTCTACGGAGAAAACATGACCATCGCCGTCCTGCCGCTAGGCCCATTAACAATTCCCTACGTAGAAGAATAAAGGGGTCAGGCACCCTGTGATGCTTTAAAGCACCGCGGGTCAGGCACCCTTTAGCGCACCACCGCACCGCGGGTCAGGCACCCTGCGGTACGGTGCAGTAATGAAAAGAACCAGCACACCGAGTGCTGGTTCTTTTGTCATTCTACTTCCATAAGATGAACCTTGGATTTTCCAGTTGTGCCAGCGGTTTAAAATGCACCGGAACCTCCTCCTCCACCGCCAACCCCGCCGCCACCGCCAGCAAAGCCTGTTGAACCGCTGGTTTGCGAACTTAGGGCTGTTTGGTGGGCAGAATGGAAGGAGGAGAACGCCATTGGACCGACATAGGAAAGCGTCACTATATCTCCCGCAGAGCCATGGCGGCTGGCATAACGGATGGGCGGCATTTCAAAGGACTTTACCAGCTGGTCATTCTTTTCCATGATTCCTTTGTCGTTCGTGCCAACACCATAAATATACGCCCGCATCTGGTCATCGCTTTTCAGCTCCTGCCATTCGCCTGCAGACAACTGCGTAAACTGGGGTTTCATGCCCTTCCATTCCATCCGCATTTTTAAGCCCTCGAAGGTTCGTGTCCGATAAAAAATGGCAAAGCACAGGGAAGCTAAGAATACTGCCAGTGCGACAGCAAACCAGGAAAAGAGGCTGTATAGCGGAAACAGGAACAGAAGCGGGAGCAGCAGCAAACTCATAAGGCCGGCAGTCCAGCGAAGCGCCTTATTTTCCTCGTACAATCGGTGTTCACTGATTTCCTTCTTAATCGCATCCATCCATCCCGACTGGCTGATGTGAAATGCACTGTGATTTCTCGAATCACTCATATAGGAAGCTAGCTCCTCAAATTGAAAGCTGCCGTTTTTGCCGACCTGCCTGAACAGAAGGTCCGAAAGCAGCTTTTCATGCTGATGCGCTGTTGGCGGCAAGCTGCCTAATTTAAAAGACTCACCTTTTTTTACCACAAAACCCTGCCTTACAAGATCAAGCAGGCCCGCTGCCATGAGACGTGCCGGCAGGACGGATGAGCTGGTGAATTGTATGACCGCAGGCATGCTCATGGTCTGTTCCGGGATAAAGAACGAGTCATTCACCAAACGTTCTGCGGCTGCCTTCTTCAGTCTCCAGCGCAATATGGCAAGAAGAATAATGAAAGCGAGAAGCAGCACCGAAAGCGGGACGGCCACGGAAGCGATGGCGGACAGCTTCCGAGCCGTTTCCGCCCGAGCTGCTTCCTCGGCAGCCAATTCCTGCTCTGCCTGGGTGATTTCACTCTTCATGGGCTTATCCGCTGTCAATGGGGCAGCCGGAAACAGCTCAGCAGGATAGGCGACACGGATATCCCCATTTTCCCCGGCAGGAACTTCCCCAAAATCAAACAGTACGGAACCATCATTGAGGACCTGCTCTGTCCGAAACGCTTCATCATAGCCGAAAGCGATCACATCCGCTGTTTCACTCGGAGGATAAATTTTCACAACTAGATTTTCATAGGTGGATTCATTTCGGTCATCAAAGAAAGGCCAGTAAAATTCAGCCGCATCGGAATAAACACTGACTCCATTTTCAATGGTATAGGCAAGCTCCACGGTGACATCTTCATCGGCTCCTTGCCGGTAAATCCGATAAAGGCCATCTTCCTCCACCGTCCGCAGGGCCTTCCCGTTTTCGGAGGCTTGCAGGCCGGAAATTCTTGTTCCCTCCTTTGGCACAAGCTCCCGGGTGATGCCGTTAAAACTTCCGTCAAACAAATATGTATAGGTTTCCTTAACATGAACATGGCCGTCCTCCTGTAAAAAGGCCTCCATTTCTGCATGGGGGATCGAGAAATCAAGTGCGAGACCTTGGAGCGGAGACAACAGAAAAAAGCAGAGGGAAAATAGCAGCGTGGCAGTGAACTTATGGCGCTTTTCCAATGGAAACACCTTCCTTTCTCTCTTGTATATACGTGGAAAGTGCTGGAAAAGTTTCACTTTTAGTAGGTTTGATTGTTTTAAGACAGCGGACAGCGAGTATTGACCAGATAACTTAAAAACTTAAATGTTTATTTATTAACAAAATTAGAACCAAAGTAGCAAGGAGAATATTGGAAATACTACCTAGATTTCTTAATAATTTATTTACAATAGGGAAATGAAGCCAACAGAAGTTATTATTCGTATTTTTAGAAGGGCCTACTTTTCTCTGAGTATTTTCCGTTTATTACCAATTATGCAAGTCCAAGTAATCTGGAAACCAATTGTCCGGTTTAATCATTGGGACTTTTTAACAGGTAAAAAATGCCGGTTTACATTTGGTTAATATTAACATCCTACTATATCCTCATCTACACCTTTTCCTCTTCCTATCCCAAAAAAGTAAATAATCCCAAATACACTTTCGAAGGAATTTTAAATGCGTTTCAATTAAGGTATTCACCATGATTATCAAAAATTCTAATGTTTTTGACAAAAAAGAATATTGTTCTCGTTTTTTGTCTTATTACGCAAACAGACTAACTAGATATTGGAGGCATTATGGAAGAGACGATTAGTTTAAAAGAATTGTTGTCCACTTTAAAAAAGCGTTGGGCCCTCATCATAGCTATAGCAATAGCTGCGGTCACAATCAGCGGGGTAGTCAGTTATTTTTTCCTGACACCTATTTACCAGGCTTCGACTCAAATTCTCGTAAATCAGGAAAAAAATGAACAGATGAATTACAGTACGACGGAGGTACAGACCAATCTGCAACTTATCAATACATATAATGTCATTATTAAAAGTCCAGCTATTCTTGATCTAGTAATCAATGAACTGAATTTAAACATGACAGCTCAGCAGTTAAGCGAAAGGATAGCAGTGGGCAGTGAAAAAGACTCCCAGGTTGTCAACCTGTCAGTGCAGAATGAAAGTGCCGAAACAGCCGCTCAAATTGCCAATACGACTGCATCCGTATTTCAACGGGAAATCAGTAATATCATGAATGTTAATAATGTTAGCATCCTGGCGGAAGCTAGTGTCCTGGAAGGACAGGCACCGGTTAAGCCGACACCCATTTTGAATATCATGGTGGCTTTGGTTGTAGGATTAATGCTGGGTACAGGCCTTGCCTTCCTGCTCGACTACTTTGACAACACGGTTAAAAGCGAGCAGGATGCCGAAAAACTTCTTGAACTTCCGGTATTGGGAATCATTTCAGTGATTGACGATTCGGAAATGGAGAAGATGAAGGCGAAGCGCACATCAAAAAATCTGAGGACGCGGGGTGAGACAGTTGGTTTTTAGTTTCAGGAAGAAAGCGGCTCCTTCAAATAAAAGGAAACTTATTGCAGTCGAAGACGCAAAATCGCCCATTTCCGAGCAATACCGTACGATACGCACAAATATTCAATTTACGGCAGTTGACGAATCGATAAAAACCATCATGATTTCCTCGGCTGGGCCCGGGGAAGGTAAATCAACCACAGCGGCCAATCTGGCCGTTACATTTGCACAGCAGGAAAAGAGGGTCCTGCTTGTGGATGCCGACTTGCGGAAACCTACGGTTCATTACACATTCAACCTGGCGAATCATTATGGTCTTACCAGTATTTTGACGAACGGGAAAGCGCTGGATGAAGCAATCAGCCCAACTGGAATTGAAAATTTATCGGTCCTGACCAGCGGCCCGATTCCTCCAAACCCGGCAGAGCTTCTGGGGTCGAAAAAAATGAAGCAGCTCCTTCAACAGGTAAAAGAAGAGTTTGATGTAGTTATTTTTGATACCCCTCCGGCATTAGCGGTGACCGATGGACAAATCCTCGCAAATAGCTGTGATGGAATTGTCCTTGTCCTGTACAGCGGGAAAACCGAAGTTGACCAGGTGACCAAGGCAAAGAATCTGCTAGCAGCTGCAAACGGAAGGATCCTGGGAGTTGTCCTGAACCATAAAAAAATACAAGGCAGCAACTATTACTACTATTATGGCAGCTAAACAGTCTGATTTCAGGAAAGGAGCTTGGCCCAATGATAGATATCCACAATCATATCTTATCAGGACTTGATGATGGGGCGGCAACAATGGAGGACAGCCTGTTAATGGCCCGACAGGCTGTGATGGAAGGCATACATACCATCGTTGCCACCCCTCACCATCAAAACAGCTCCTTTGAGAATCCAAAGGAAATCGTTATAAAAAAAGTGGAAGAGTTGAATTCGAAGCTGAAGGAAGAGAACTTCCCGCTGGTCATTCTTCAAGGGCATGAAACGCGCATACATGGTGATTTCCTCGAGGAGTTCAATCAGGGGAACATCCTGGCATTAAACGGAACCCAATATGTGTTTATCGAGCTTCCGTCTGGCCATGTACCCAGATATACCTCCCGCTTCGTTTTTGAACTGCAGAATATGGGAGTCATTCCAATCATTGTCCATCCTGAACGGAATCAGGGGATCGTGGAACAACCCGATCTTCTTTACCAGCTTGTAAAAAAGGGAGCATTAGCCCAGCTTACAGCATCAAGCGTATGCGGGAAATTCGGAAAAAGCATCCTGAAGTTTTCCCATCAGCTGTTGGAGGCCAATCTAATCCATTTCATTGCTTCTGATGCCCATAACATTTATAACCGGTCCTTCCATATGGAGGAAGCTTTCAGCATGCTAAGCTCCAGATACGGGAATGAAATGGCGGACATGATGAAAGAAAATGCTGAGCTCCTTGTCAGGGGCGACAATGTTTACAGGGACGAACCACAGAAGGTAAAAAAGAAAAAACTCCTCGGAATCTTTTAGAGGCTGAGCTTTCATATTACTAATCCCGAGTTAACCTATGAATTTAATAATAATTGTTATTCCGGAGATGTCTCTTATCCGTTATCAACGGAGGCACTCGGTCATGCTGTGGGCTGCAATAGCGGCCTTAGACACAAGTTGTCGAGGGTGTGATGTGAGGATGGGTTGGATGCCCGCTTTTATAAATATTTAATGAAAGAACTCATGGGGGGTGAGTATTTTCATTAGCTATTTATAAATGGCTATTAAGACCTGTCGAACCACTAACCTGGAAAAGGAGGATATTGATGAGCTACCGAAAAAGGCTGCTGCTGCTTGCAGGGGTGGATTCCCTTCTCGTTTTTATTGCATTTGTTTTTAGTTATATGCAGTTGCAGCCGCTGATTGGGACAGCAAGTTACGAAGATTTTTTCCTCATTCTCTGTATCTTGCTTGTTTGCTATCACATTTTTGCATTCTGCTTCCACCTTTACCAAAACTCTTTGGAATACGCTAGCGTGAAGGAACTAAAAGCGATTTTCCAAGCCGTCACCCTCTCCATTCTGGCTGCGGGTACGATACAGCAAATAGCGGGATGGAACTTTTATGGACGGTCCCTGCTGGGAACATGGATGGCAATGATCCTGTTCATCGGAGGATTACGCTTTTCATGGCGGCTGTATCTTGAATACTGCCTGAAGCCAAAACTCGATATGAAGAAAGTCCTGGTGGTCGGGGCTGGACAAGCTGGAACTCTCGTGGCAAGGCAGCTTTTGAATAATCCGGATTTGCGTTTGAAGCCGGCCGTTTTTATCGATGACGACCCTGGCAAATACAAACTTCACATTTTGGGAGTACCTGTGGCGGGAACCACTGCGGACATTGTAAGAGCAGTTGAGGAACACCAGATTGATCAGATTGTCATTGCCATACCATCATTGAAAAAAAATGAAATGAACCGGATTTATGCTGAATGTTCAAAGACAAAGATAAAGACACAAATTTTGCCAAAGATTGAAGACGTCATGCTTGGCAAAGTGTCCGTCAACCAATTTAGGGATGTAGGTGTTGAGGATTTACTGGGGCGTGAGCCGGTTCAGCTTGATATCAGTGGCATTTCGGAGACCCTATCAGCCAAAACAGTGATGGTGACAGGAGCTGGCGGGTCCATTGGCTCGGAAATTTGCAGGCAGGTCTGCAAATTTTCGCCGCTAAAAATTGTTCTTCTTGGCCATGGGGAAAACAGCATTTATCAAATTGATATGGAGCTGCGCAGCCAGTACGGCGACAAAATTGAGATTGTGCCAGTTATCGGCGATATTCAGGACCGCGACCGGATGCTCGAAGTGATGGAAGAGCATGGACCAAACGTTGTCTACCACGCAGCTGCCCATAAACATGTTCCTCTAATGGAATACAATCCGCGCGAAGCTGTGAAGAACAATGTTCTGGGTACAAGAAATGTAGCCGAAGCCGCTGATATGTTCGGGGTTGGAACGTTTGTCCTGGTTTCCTCCGATAAAGCGGTAAACCCTACAAATGTCATGGGGGCCACCAAACGGATTGCAGAAATGGTCATCCAGCGAATGGCAGAGGAAAGCCGAACAAAATTCGTTGCTGTCCGATTCGGAAATGTTCTCGGCAGCAGAGGAAGTGTCATTCCTTTGTTTAAAAAACAAATTAAAGCAGGGGGCCCAGTCACGGTTACACACCCTGACATGACCCGCTATTTCATGACGATACCTGAAGCATCGCGGCTGGTGATACAAGCAGGTTCACTCGCAAAAGGCGGTGAAGTATTTGTTCTGGACATGGGGGAACCGGTAAAGATTGTTGACCTGGCAAAAAACCTGATTGAACTGTCGGGCTTTTCGCTTGAAGAAATAGGATTGAAGTATACCGGAATCCGGCCGGGTGAAAAGATGTTCGAAGAGCTGCTAAATGAAAATGAAGTCAATGATGTTCCAGTTTACCCGAAAATTCTGGTTGGAAAATCTTCACTAAGCAATTATGACATGGTGTCTTATCTCATGAATAATTTGCATTCCCTCAATGAATCCGAATTGAAAAAATATGTCATATCCATGGTGAACAACAAAGCAAAGCAATTATCCGCCGTTGGCAAGTAGAGGCACAATGCAGGCCATATAAACATCATTTATTTAAGGAGGCAACATCCATATGAAATTTGCAATTATAGGCTGCGGATTTATTGCGAAGAAGCATGCCACTGCGATCAAACAGATTCCGGACGCTGAACTTGTCGCAGTATGCGATAAGGTAGAATCGGCCATGACTCCCTATACAGAGGAATATGGTGTCAATACTTACACGGATATGGGCATGATGCTCGAAAATGAAACAATTGACGCCGTATGCATCTGCACACCAAGCGGGTTTCATGCTCCTGTGGCGGAAGCCGTGGCGAAAGCGAAAAAGCACATCGTTCTTGAAAAACCAATCGCCATGACGATTGAAGAGACCGACCGGATCATAAGGGCGGCCAAAGACAATAGCGTGAAGCTGACAGTTGTCCATCCAAACCGTTTTCGGCCAGTCGTCATGGAACTGAAAAAACTATTGGATGAAGGAATGCTTGGGAAAATCAGCCATGCCAGCGCCAAGGTCAACTGGAACAGGAACCAGGAGTATTACGACCAGGCGGCTTGGCGGGGGACGAAACAATACGATGGCGGAGTGCTGATGAACCAGGCAATACATAATCTCGATCTGCTGCTTTGGTTCATGGGGCAGCCGGAACAGATCTTCAGCATGGAAGCAACGAGGCTGCGGAACATTGAAGCGGAAGACGTATCCGCCGGGGTAATCCGTTTTGAGTCAGGAGCCCTTGGTACGGTGGAAGCTTCGACCACGGTCTATCCTCGTAACTTTGAAGAATCGATCACGATTTTTGGTGAAAAGGGGACCGTGAAAATTGGCGGCACGAACGCCCTATACTTTGAGTATATCGATATTCGCGACCTGCCCGAAGCAGAGACAGAAGCGATAACGGAAAAAGTGAAATCGGAACCTTGGGGAATTCCAGGGCATCAGCAAATCATCCATGATCTCATCAAGGCTGTGAATGAGGACAGGGAACCTTTGGTAACCGGGGAGGACGGGAAAAAGGCACTTGAACTGGTACTGGCTTTTTACCAATCTGCTGCAACTAATCAGCCAATTAACATGCGAAGAGGAGTGTTAGTATGATCACTCAAGTAAAAGGAAACAGACTGGCGGATGAATTAATAGGCAAGCTCAATCAAAAAACAGCGACCATCGGCGTTGTAGGTCTCGGCTATGTCGGGCTTCCGCTCGCAGTCGAAAAGGCGAAAGCAGGATACAACGTCATTGGTTTTGATATCCAGGAAGAAAAAGTGGAAGCCGTCAACAAAGGGGAGAACTATATCGGCGATGTCATACCTGCTGATCTGGAGTCTCTTGTCATGGATGGAAAGCTGACCGCAACTTCGGATTATCATTTTATACATGATGTGGACGCCCTGGCAATCTGCGTTCCTACCCCTCTGGATATTTACAAACAGCCCAACATGACCTATGTGGAAAGCTCTGCAAGGGCCATCGCCTCCCATATTAAAAAAGGGACATTGATCGTACTGGAAAGCACCACCTATCCAGGCACAACCGAAGAGCTGATCAGGCCAATCATTGAAGAAAAGGGCCTAGTTTGCGGAGAGGACTTCTTCCTCGCTTATTCGCCTGAACGAGTCGATCCAGGCAATAAAGTGTTCAACACAAAAAATACACCGAAAGTCGTCGGAGGGGTAACACCTACTTGCACAAAAGTGGCGGCAACGATGTACCGTTCTGTGCTGGAAGGGGATGTCCATGAAGTTTCCAGCCCGGCGGTGGCGGAGATGGAAAAAATCCTTGAAAATACCTTCCGCAATATCAATATTGCATTGGCGAATGAAATGGCCATTCTTTGCAATAAAATGGGGCTTGATGTCTGGGAAGTCATTGACGCAGCCGCTACCAAACCGTACGGGTTCATGCCTTTTTATCCGGGGCCAGGGCTTGGCGGCCATTGCATCCCTATTGACCCTTGGTATCTTACCTGGAAAGCACGTGAATACAATTACCATACCCGCCTGATTGAAACTGCCGGCGAAATTAACGACAGCATGCCGGACTTTGTCGTCCAGCGCTGCATGGAGATCCTGAATGAGCAGGGCAAGGCAATCAAGGGGGCAAAAATTCTCGTTTTGGGGGTTGCCTATAAAAAGGATATTGATGATTACCGCGAATCTCCAGTTCTTCCTATTTTGGAGAGGCTGACTAGGGCTGGTGCTGAGTGGACAGTTGTTGACCCGCATGTGAAAGAGTTTCGGATGAACGCAGAGATGTATCAAACAGCAGAGCTTGAACCAACTGATATAGAAGAAGCAGATTTAGTATTGTTAACAACAAACCACAGTGTTTTTGATTATGGGTTGATTGAAAACCTTTCGAGGTTAATTCTCGATACAAGAAATGTATATGAAAAAACATCTGATAAGCATTATAAACTTTAACTAGTGGAAAGGGACTCTAATCCTTTCACTACATAATTGAAAAAATACAGGAGCAATCATATGAAATTGGGGATCATTGGTTCTTACGGAGGCTCAAGTATTGGTGACGAAGCCATTCTAAAGGGGCTTATCGAAACGTTGGAGGCATCAGCACTGGAGATTAATAAGGTCGTTATCTTTTCAACAAATAGTCTGATCACAAAAACAGCAATAGGAAAGTTGGATTACCGCTTCGAAATTGCCTTTAAAGATTTGACCATCTCCCGAGCTGGTAATCTGGAGAATAGCACAAGAAGCAAGTTAACTGTAAAAAGGAATATCATTAAGTTCTTAAAACAGTATCAATCTTTTTTTCCGTTAGAGAAACTCTACCGAAAGATTACCAAAAAGCCTTACATTATGAATGATGTGATTTCTGGTGAAAACCTTGATGCCTTGCTGTTCGGGGGAGGGAATCTCCTGATGGATTTGTATCCTAAATGGCCGTATATAGTGGAGGAGATATTGGAGCAGGCAGATAAGAACAGAACAAAAGTTTACTTTATTGGTATGGGGGCTGGTCCGATTCGTACTCCCTTCGGAAAGAGGCTGTTTAAAAAGGTTGTAAATAAGTACTATGTCAGTACGCGCGACCAGGAGTCAGCGGAATATTTACGCAAGCAGCTGAAGGTTGAAAAAAGCATTAAAGTAGGGACCGATTTAGCTTTTGGATTAGGAACCCACAGCGATTCCAATATACGAAAAAATGGTTTAGGGATTACAGTTGTCCCATATTATGCAGATTTTTATTGGCCTAAAAGCGATCTGGAAAAGTATCAAAATTATTGCCTCAATATGGCCAGGATTCTTGATGCAGTTTTGGAAGAACTTCCTGAGAAGGTTGAATTCTTTGCTACAAATTACCCATTTGATTTGAAAGTGGCCTTGGAAATTAAAAACTTAATGAAACATGGCAGGAAAATTCTTGTCAATCAAGAAAAAATGGATGTGGATACATTACTGGAGTACCTGGGGAAAAAGAAATTTATTTTAGGTACAAGACTGCATTCGCTTATTTTGTCATCATGCCGGGGCACCGATTTTTTTGGTGTGAGCTACCAGCCAAAAGTAAGGTACTTTCTAAACAGATTAGGGAAGGGACATGATTGTTTTAACATTACAGAGCTGGAACAAGAATTGCCCGCTGTGGAAATAGAGAGACTTTCCTCAAGAATAAAGGAATCATGCCAGAACCGGGATGACGGTAAAATCACCACTTATAGTACAGACCAGAAGAACGGTTTAATAAAAGAATTAGAGCAGGCATTAGCAATAAGGGTCGCTCATGCAAGGTAATAGGGTGTTCTATTATAATATTTTTCTAACCTTCACGAGACAAGGGGTCGCTTTGTTGTTTGGGTTGCTATTAACCGTTGTAATAGCCAGAACTCTTGGAGCTGAAGGGCAGGGAATCTATTCGCTCGTTATTTTGCTGCCAACCCTATTAACCACTTTTCTTAATCTGGGGATAGGCACATCGGCCGTCTATTATTCAAATGTAAAAACCCTTTCGATAGATTCAATTGTGAAAACGAATATCTTGTTTACTTTAGGATTAAGCTGCTTAGCCCTAATAGGCGGTTTTATCCTTATTCACGGATTTTCTGATATCTTCTTCGGAGGAGTTCCGGAACAACTTCTCATTCTTATTTTGTTGGCCACTCCAGTCATGCTATTAAACCTGGTCCTGCAAACCATCTTTCAGGGGAAACAGGATTTTAAGTCATTTAACATCATTCTTTTGGGCGGTCAGTTTGCAACATTGATCATTACGTACATCGGTTTGGTTTTCCTTTCTCTGGGAATTAAGGCAGCGATTGTTTCTTATATTGCAGGACAGGTTTTTTCCTTATTATTCATTCTATATTTATTAAGGAAAAAACATTCGGTGCGATTTAGGGAAGGTAAATTTGATAAACATTACCTGCGTAAGGCTTTGGATTTCGGGTTGAAATCCCATTTAAGCAATATACTTGCCTTCCTTAATTATAGGTCAGACATTCTGCTGCTTTCCTATTTCTTAAATCCATTGGCAGTGGGGTTCTATACGGTTGCCGTTAATATTGTTGAGCGTTTATGGATTATCTCTAATTCGATTTCAACTGTCCTATTCCCTAAAATTGCTTCTTTAGAAACAGAGGGAAAAAAAAATGAACTGACGGCTTTTATTGCTAGGCAGTCTTTTTTCATAACCATCATGATGTCTTTGGTCATTGTATGGTTGGCGGATCCCCTTGTAATCTTTTTATTTGGGGAAGAGTACCGGAACAGTATTCAGGTATTATTATGGCTTCTGCCGGGTATCATTTCAGGTTCTGTTTCTAAAATCATTGCCAATGACTTTGCAGGAAGAGGCAAGCCTGAATTAAATTTATATGTATCTATTGTGACAGTGACAATCAATGTTTTATTAAATATCCTTTTTATTCCCAAGTATGGATTACTCGCAACAGCTTTTTCCTCTTCGGCAACCTATACTCTGAACCTAATGATAAAAATTATTCTTTTTAAGAGAATGACAGGGTATGCGTATGGAGAGTTTATCTTTTTTCAAAAAAGTGATTTTCACTTTTACCGATCAGTTTTTCAAAAAGCGATAAGAATGGCGAATAGGAGTTAAAAATGAAGATATTTGTAGTTCCCTCCTGGTACCCGGATGACGATAATCCAATAAGAGGCATTTTTTTCAAAGAACAAGTACATGCACTTAAAAAAGAAGGAATGGACGTCATCGTTTTATATCCGGAAATTTGGAGTCTTAAAACCTTAAGGAAACAAAAACAAAAAACAGGTATTTCCTACCGGATGGAAGAAGGTATTAAAACCTACCGGTTCAAAGGATATAATTTTATACCCAGAGTTCCGAGTGTTTCCTATAGGATTTATAAAGAGAGATTAAAGAAGTTGTTTTCTATGGCAATACAGAGAGAGGGAGTTCCTGACCTTATTCATGCCCATTCCCTGATATGGGGAGGTTTAGCTGTTTCTGATCTCACTGCTGCACACGGTATTCCTTTGGTGGTCACAGAGCATTCCTCTGTTTTCGGTAGAGGATTAGTAAAGCCATATCACCAGAAATTAATTAAAAACAAGGCTGAAAGAATCCATTATTTAATTGCTGTAAGTAATAGCTTAAGGAAAGATTTATCGAAGTTTGTGGTTTCTAAAGAAATTGAAGTAATACCGAATATTGTTGACACGGAGTTCTTTACTTTTGGCAATGAAAAGAGAAATAGATTTACCTTTTTTTCATTAGCCATGTTAAATGAAAACAAGGGCATTGATGTTTTAATCAGGGCATTTTCTAATAAGTTTAAGGATAAGGACGCTGAATTATTAATCGGTGGAGATGGCAACGAAAAAAGAAGACTTCACCAGCTGGCAAATGAGCTTGGGGTTGGAAAGCAAGTGTTCTTTTTGGGAAAGCTCTCTAGAGAAAAAGCAGCAAGTTATATGAAACAATGTGATGTCTTTGTCCTGCCGAGCAGGTATGAGACGTTTGGTGTGGTATATATCGAGGCTCTTTCCTGTGGAAAACCAGTCATAGCAACTAAATGCGGGGGACCTGAAATGATGGTTAACAAGAAAAATGGAATGCTGGTAACAGTGGATAATATTGAAGAGCTTAGCGAAGCCATGAGTTATATAAAAGAAAACCATTCTAATTACAACCCGGAAACAATACGTAGAGAGTGTGTGAACCGGTTTGGTGAGAAGGCGGTAGCAGGCAGGCTGAAAAACTATTATAAAGGTGTCGTAGAGGGATGAATTATTTAGAAGTTCATCTTAAAGAAAAGGTTCAATATAAAAAACTTATCAAAGGTTCCTTGTATTTAATCATTGCTTTTCTGTTTTTGACCCCATCCTTTAAAATTGTAGAGTTTATTCCGAAGATAAGGCTGGAAGAAGTCTTTACTTTTTTAATCGTACTGTTCCTTATTATGAGAGTCATACTTAAAAAATATGTTTTATTGGCCTTTAATTCAACCATCTTATTACTGATTAGTTTTTGTTTTTTTATCGGTTTTTCGGTCTTAAATGGTACATTTCAAGGATATCAAACATCAATTTTTGATTTTAACCAATTCGTAATGGTCTTTAAATATGCAGTCATCTATACGGTGGCTTTAACCTTTTATTATTTGAATAGTGAGGACAAAAATGAAATGAAGAAAGTGCTTCGTTTCATTTTTTTTATGTCCACTCTTTTATTTTTCATCGTGCTTCAGCAATATTTTAATTTGTTTGGACTAAACGAAAAATATATTCGACTTGTCGCACCTACCCAATATGACACCTTAGTGAACAATTACGCCCATCCAAGGCCGGTTGGCATGCTTGGGAATCCAAATGAGCTGGGTTTTTTATTTGTCATGGTTGCACTCCTTGTGCTGTTTATCCTGTTAAACCATGAATTTAAGGTAACCCTTCTTTTGGTTTTTATGATGCAAATTTCGGGTGTATTTCTGACCTTATCACGTACGTCCTTGGTAGCTTTGGTTATCGGAACGACAGTAGTTATTGTCCCAGCCATGCTTAGCAGGAAAAATAGTTTGAAAAAACATGCAAGATTTTTGGTGTTTTTCTTCGTTTTGATTTCAGCCATTTTTTATGCCGTTACCTACACAGATTTTATCGATAAGATTTGGTGGAGGTTCACCGAGATTTTTAATCTTTCCCATTCAACCAGCTGGAATGCTAGGCTAACTAACTGGTCCGAAAATATGGATATCTTTCTCCAGCATTTTGTCATTGGGGTAGGGCCTTTAAGCCGGGCCATCTTCCAGCATGCTGCGGATAATGAATGGCTTTTGCTATTAAGATCCTATGGCATCATTGGAACTCTGGTTGTCTGTTTTATTTTTACCTATCTTGCAATAAACTCGAAGATTTCTAATCGTGCGTTGTTGCTATCGATTGTAATGGCAGGTGGAGTTTATATGGTTTCATCTGTATTTTTCCAGTCTCTAGTGCTTATGCCGGTTTTTTTAATTTTGGCAGCAATCAGTAATAGTGTAACAAAGGTAGTAGTTGTAACAAGGTAAATTCAAATCATAAAGGGGATTTAAATGAAAATTTGTCACTTAACCTCGGTCCATTCTTATCGGGATGCCCGTATTTTTACGAAAGAATGTCAGTCTCTTGCTGCATTTGGGCATGAAGTGCATCTCATTGCGCCAGGTGCGCCTTGTGAAAAAGTGAATGGTGTGTTTCTCCACGGGATATCACCAGGCAAGGGGAATCGATTAACACGAATGACCGGGACTGTCCGCCAGGTGTATAAAAAGGCAGTCGATGTTGACGCAGATGTCTATCATTTTCATGATCCAGAGCTTATTACAGTCGGGCTTTTAATGAAGGCTAAAGGGAAAAAGGTTGTGTATGATGTCCATGAAGATTTGCCGAAGCAAATCTTCCGGAAACCTTACATTCCCCTCTATATACAAAAACCTGTATCAGTTGCCATTGATTTTATTGAAAAAAACTCTTCCCGACTATTTGATCTTATTATTTGTGCAACCCCCCATATTTGTGAACATTTTAAAAAATATAATGTTCGCAGAGTAACAGTTAAAAATTATCCCAGATTAGGAGCGGAATTACGTCCGCGTGACGAACAAATCGGAAGGGGAAATTATGTCTGCTATATTGGCGGTTTGTCCGCCGATAGAGGGTTGAATGTGATGCAAGAGGCCGTTTCATTCACAAAGTCCAATTTATATTTAGCTGGCCGCTTTTTTAGCCGAAAGGATCAGAACAGGTTTAAAAATACAACTGAAGGCCAAGTGAAGTACCTGGGGTTTTTGGAAAAGGAACAAATCAATGAATTATTGGCAAATTCTTTGGCAGGATTAGTGGTCCTCGAGGAGAACGAAGCTTTTTCATATTCACTCCCAGTGAAAATGTTTGAATACATGTCTGCTGGAATTCCAGTTATCTGTTCTGATTTTCCATTATGGCGTGAAATTGTGGAGAAGTACAACTGCGGGATTTGTGTGGATCCCAAAAATAGCAAACAACTTGCTGAGGCGATAAATTATATTCGTGATCACCCTGAAGAAGCAAGGCTTATGGGGGAAAACGGTCTGAAAGCTGTACAGGAAGAATACAACTGGGAATCGGAAAGCAAAAAGTTAATCAAGGCATACGGGATGCTAATTAATTTCAACAAGAAAGAGGTAAATATAAGTGAAAATTCAAATGCTTGATCTATCTGAACAATATCAATCTTTAAGAGAGGAAGTTATTGCCAAGCTTGATGAAGTGATGTCATCTTCTAGTTTTATTTTAGGGGAGAATGTCAAAAAACTTGAGGCTGATGTTGCTTCCTATAGTAAGTCGTCCTGGGGAATCGGGGTTGGCAACGGAAGTGACGCCATCCATATCGCTCTTCAGGCAGCAGGAATCGCGGAAGGTGACGAAGTCATAACTACAGCATTTACCTTTTTTGCGACGGGCGGAGCGATTGCCCGTGCAGGAGCTAAACCAGTATTCGTTGATATTGATCGCGAAACGTTCAATATTGACCCCGATAAAATAGAACCAGCAATCACGAATAAGACAAAAGCGATTTTGCCTGTCCACTTGTATGGCCAAATGGCTGACATGAAAAAGATAAAAGAAATTGCGGGCACTCACCATCTTGCGGTAATTGAGGATGCTGCCCAGGCAATCGGAGCAAAACATCATGGGAAAAATGCAGGTGAATTTGGCACTGCTGCCACCTACAGCTTTTTTCCGACCAAAAACCTGGGAGCCTATGGTGATGCAGGGATGATTGTAACCAGCGATGAGGACCTTGCCGAAAAAGCTCGTGTCATTCGTGTCCATGGAAGCAAACCGAAATATTACCATCATGTCCTAGGTTATAACAGCCGTTTGGATGAGCTCCAGGCGGCTATCCTGAACGTTAAATTCCCCTCCCTTGACCAGTGGTCCCAAGCCCGTCGGGAAAGAGCGGCCTATTATACAAAAAAAATAAATGAGCAATTAGGCGATATCATCCAGACACCGGTCGAAAAGGCTGCTAACTATCATGTGTTCCATCAATATACATTGAGATTACCATACAGGGATGAACTGCAGGGATTCCTGAAGGAAAATGGCATCTCCACCATGATTTATTATCCTATGCCATTACATGTACAGCCTGTATTTAAAGATTTGGGATATAAAACAGGGGACTTGCCAGAAACAGAAAAAGCCGCCAAAGAAGTTCTTTCACTGCCGATGTATCCTGAATTAAAGCAGGAAGCTCAAGATTTTGTCCTTGAAAAAATCATTGAATTTTATAGAGGAAGGGGAATGAGCAGTGAAAATAGTGACGGTAGCAGGGACAAGACCGCAGCTGGTGAAGGTAGCATCAGTATCGCGTGAACTGAGGAAGTACGCCACGGAGGTGCTGGTTAATACGGGACAGCATTACGATTATAGAATGGCCGGTGTTTTCTTTGAGGAATTACAGATTCCCAAGCCCGATTATGACCTTGGGATCGGTTCCGCTTCCCATGGCAAACAAACGGGAGAAATGCTGATGGCCATTGAGGAGGTCCTTATTAAGGAAAGTCCGGATGCCGTATTGGTGTACGGTGATACGAACTCTACCATTGCAGGGGCACTGGCTGCAAGTAAACTTCATTTGCCCGTCATTCATGTGGAGGCAGGGCTTAGGAGTTTCAATAAAACGATGCCTGAGGAAATCAACCGGATTATCACGGATCATGTTTCCAGTCTTTTATTTTCGCCAACAGGTGCAGCAATAGACAATCTCAGGCAGGAGAACATTACGGAAAATGTCATTGAAACTGGTGATGTCATGTATGACGCTGTGCTGTATAACATAGGCATTGCTGAAGAAAAATATCAGCTTGAAGCATTTGGTGTAAAAGAAAAAAAGTACATCCTTGCTACCATTCACCGTGCAGAGAATACAGATTCGGAAGAAAGGCTGAGCGCCATTTTTAGAGCCTTTGCAGCCTTAGATGATGATGTCATTTTGCCCCTGCACCCGAGGACCAAAAATAAACTTCGGGAATTTGGGCTGGAACACTTATTGGTCAATGCAGCCAATATCAAGGCGATTGAACCGGTGTCTTACCTGGAAATGCTGTTGCTTGAGAAAAATGCGAGTACGATTGTGACAGATTCGGGGGGAGTACAAAAAGAAGCGTATTTTGCTAGGGTTCCTTGCCTCACGGTTCGCCCGGAAACAGAATGGGTTGAGACGGTAGAAGCGGGATGCAATATGTTGGTTGACCCGGTAAAGGAAGATCTAAGTGTAGTGATTAAAAACTTCCGCCCTAAAAGCTTCGAGGTTCAACTATACGGCGACGGCAAGGCCGCGCAAAAAATAGCAAAAGAAACGATGATGTATCTAGAAAGAAAAACCGCCTTATCAGGATAAGGCGGTTTTTTTAGAGGAGAGATGAACATGCAAGCGTCCATACATAAAGGAGAAAATGTCGTAATTGGCAAAGATGTGAGTTTTGGGGAGAATGTAACACTTGGCAGCAATGTTGTGATCTACGATGGCACTGAAATCGGTAATAATGTCGTTATACAGGATAACGCCGTCATCGGCAAACAGCCTACACGGGCCAAAGCATCGATTTTGCCGGAAACGAAGCAGCTTCCTCCTGCTGTGATTGGTTCAGGGGTAATCGTTGGAACATCAGCAATCATCTATGCGAGCGCGGAAATTGAAGATGAAGTATTTGTAGCAGACCTGGCCACCATCCGCGAACGGGTGCAGATTGGAAACGGGACGATTGTCGGCCGAGGTGTGGCAATTGAAAATGATTGCAGGGTGGGCATCAGATGCAAGCTTGAAACGAACTGCTACATTACAGCTTATTCTGTGCTTGAGGATTACGTCTTCATTGCTCCTTGTGTAGTTACCACCAATGATAATTATTTGGCCAGGAGCAAAGAAAGGTTTGGGAAATTCAAAGGAGTTACGGTAAAAAAAGGTGGGCGGGTAGGTGCCAATTCCACGATTTTGCCGGGGAAGGTTATCCATGAAGACGGGGCAGTGGGTGCCGGGAGTGTCGTGACAAGGGATGTCCGGCAAGAAGAGTTGGTAGTCGGCTCCCCTGCTAGAAAACTTAGGGAAGTCCCGAAAGAACAATTATTAATCAATCAAAAGTGAGGTTATAAGGTGAAGATCTGGATTTTTAATCATTATGCCATTGGCCCGGGATCAAGTGGAGGAACCAGGCATTATGATTTGGCGAAGCAGTTGGCTGCAAAAGGACATAAGGTGAAAATCTTTGCTTCATCATTTAACCACCAGGCCTTAAAAGAGGAGCATCTTGCAGACAGTAACCGGTTGTACGTGACTAAAAATTATGACGGTATGGATTTCATCTGGATTAAAACCCCTCCTTATGAGCGCAATGACATTAGGCGAGTAAGAAATATGATTGCCTACAGCACGCGGGCTTACCGAATTGCCGCAAAAATGGATGAAAAGCCAGATATTGTAGTAGGCTCACTGGTTCACCCGCTGGCAGCCTATGTAGGTTATCTTGTATCCAAAAAAAGGAAGGCCATCTTTTATTTCGAAGAGCGTGACCTTTGGCCGCAAACCTTGATTGATTTAGGGAAAGTGACAAAAAGGAATCCTGTGATTTATGGGCTAGCCTCTATTGAAAAGTTTCTTTACAGGAAGTCTAAAAGAGTTATTGTGCTATTTGATAAAGCGGTTGGTTATGTTACGAACAAAGGAATCGAAAAGGATAAAGTGCTGTACCTGCCCAATGGGATTGATCTCTCTAGAATGGACCGGGCACAGGAGCTCCCCGAAAGAGTACAGAATATTTTATCTATAAATAAAAATAAAATTGTTGCTGTGTACACTGGCAGCCATGGAAAAGCCAACAATCTGGATGTCATTCTTGATGCGGCAGGTATCTTGAAGGCTGCGAAGGCGCCTGTCCATTTTCTGCTTGTAGGGAATGGTCCGGAAAAGAAAAGACTTATGAAGCGGCAACAGGAAGAAGGGTTGAGCAATGTAAATTTTGAAGACCCCTTGCCAAAAGAATGCATCCCTGCGCTTTTGGGAAAATGCAGCATTGGTCTTTTGCCGTTAAAGGATTCCCCGGTTTTTAAATGGGGGATAAGCCCCAATAAATTATTCGACTACATGGGTGCCAGTTTGCCAGTTGCCCTTTTATGTGATTTGGAAGGGACCCCTGTCGAAAAGGCGGAGGGCGGTTACGTAATCAGAAACAATTTCGCAGATGGTTTGGCCAGCGTTTTAAATAATGCGTCCAAAGATGAATTACGTCAGATGGGAATGAAAGCTAGGGGCTATGTAGAAAAAGAACACAATTGGAGCAGCTTATCGGAAAAATTGGAAAAAATCATGCTTCAAGACCTTAAGGGACTGAGATAAATGAAACGAACCCTTGATATTACCTGCGCTTTCGGTGCATTGCTCTTGCTATCTCCAATAATGATAATAACAGCTCTTTTGGTCCGTCTTAATCTTGGTTCGCCGGTTCTTTTTAAACAGCTAAGACCCGGTCTTCATGGAAAGCCTTTCTATATTTATAAGTTCCGAACCATGACAGACAAGCGCGATTCAAATGGGGAATTGCTGCCTGACCATGTTCGGCTGACCCCGTTTGGGCAGCTGCTCCGCAAATTCAGCCTTGATGAATTTCCTCAGCTAATTAATGTTTTGAAAGGGGACTTGAGCCTGGTAGGGCCCCGGCCGTTACTGATAGAATACCTGGATCTTTATACGGAAGAGCAGGCAAGGCGCCATGAGGTGCGTCCGGGAATTACCGGCTGGGCCCAGGTGAACGGGCGGAACGCCGTTTCATGGGAACAGAAATTTGAACTGGACGTCTGGTATGTGGACAATCATTCAATTTGGCTGGATTTGAAAATCCTGTCCATGACCTTTTTAAAAGTGGCGAAATCAGAAGGGATCAGCCAGCAAGGGTCGGTGACCGCAGAAAAATTCAGGGGAACTTCGAACCAGGAGGTCGATTTATGAAACAGCTCTGTGTAATCGGCCAGGGCGGACATAGCAAGGTAATTATCGATATTATCATCGCCATGAAAAAGTACCAGATTGCGGCTTGCCTTGATGATAAATACCCCGGGACGAGCAAGCGGAAGGGAATTCTATATGGCCCCGTTTCCCTTGCCGAGGAGCTTTCAAAAGAGGAATCAATGGGCTTTGTCATTGCCATTGGCTGCAATAAAACACGAAAAAAACTATTTTCCGAGCTTGGGCTGCCCATCGAACGATTTCCCGTGCTCGTGCACCCGGCTGCAGTTGTCAGCCCTTCCAGCATCATAGGCGGCGGCACGGTCGTTATGCCAAACAGCACTATTAATGCGTGCGCCGCAATTGGAAATCATGCCATTATCAATACGGGTTCTGTAGTTGAACATGATAGCCTGCTGGGAAATTATGTACATGTATGTCCCAATGCAACGCTGACAGGCAATGTGGAGGCAGGGGAAGGAGCCCAGATTGGCGCGGGGGCTGCCATCATTCCAGGCATTCGCATCGGGCGCTGGAGCATTGTCGGAGCCGGATCAACGGTGATTCATCCTGTACCGGACCATGAAAAAGTAGCAGGTGCACCAGCGAAATCAATACTTAAGGTGAGGGTGTGATTCTTGAATGGCACAGCAAATGGTCAAGCAGAAAAGAATTTATCTGTCGTCTCCCCATATGAGCGGAAATGAGCAGAAATATATAAAAGAAGCTTTTGACACCAATTGGATCGCCCCATTGGGCCCAAATGTGGATTGCTTTGAAAGAGAGATTGCGGCGTATATTGGAACAAAGGGAGCGGCTGCTGTAAGTTCCGGGACCGCGGCGATTCACTTGGCGCTGCAACTGTTGGACGTCGGCAGGGGAGACCGTGTATTTTGCTCTTCCCTAACTTTTATCGCAAGTGCCAACCCTATTGTCTATCAGGGAGCTGAACCAGTTTTTATCGATTCAGAGCCTGATACCTGGAATATGTCTCCGCAGGCGCTAAAAAGGGCATTTATAGAGGCGGAGAGGAAGGGCAGACTGCCCAAGGCGGTCATTGTCGTCAATCTTTATGGCCAAAGTGCCAAGATGGACGAGATCATTTCGGTATGCGATGCCTATAATGTTCCTATCATTGAAGACGCCGCTGAATCGTTAGGATCATCCTATAAGGGGAGAAAAAGCGGCACGTTTGGGAAATTTGGCATTTTCTCTTTTAATGGGAACAAAATTATCACCACTTCAGGTGGAGGCATGCTTGTTTCAAATGATGAGGAGGCCTTGGAAAAGGCCCGCTTTCTCGCTACTCAGGCCCGCGATCCGGCACCACACTACCAGCATAGCGATGTCGGTTTTAATTACCGGATGAGCAATATTCTTGCAGGGGTCGGGCGTGCCCAGCTTGAGGTGCTGGATGAAAGGGTCAAAAGCCGAAGGACCATCTATAAACGGTATCAAGCTGCCCTGGGTGGAATAGAAGGAATTGACTTTATGCCGGAAATGGATGGGACCATGTCGAACAGGTGGTTAACGGCATTAACGATTGACGCCCATATCGCGGGGATTTCCCCAATGCAAATGATTGAACACCTGGCCAAGGATAATATAGAGGCACGGCCTGTCTGGAAGCCGCTGCATCTTCAGCCTGCCTTCGAAGGAGCAGCCTATTACCCCCATCAGGCGGGGGTCAGCATATCAGACCATCTATTCAGGAATGGCTTGTGCCTGCCCTCAGGATCCAATATGACATTGGAAGAACAGATTAGGGTGATTGGCGGAATCATGGAACTCTTTGCGAAGGTGGAGGTAACCAGGGCGCTTGGTTTGCCAGTGAGTTAGACCCAAATAAAAAAGAGGCATTGGACGATGTTAATTTCGTCCAATGCCTCTTTTTTTTATTGGCTGTTTATATAAAGGTAGGCAGAAATACTGAACAATGCTGTGCTTGATGATTCTTCCCGAAGGTACATCTCCTGGTAAACCCCTTCAAGTTCTTCAAAAATTCCTTTATCATATATTCCCAAATACCCAAGCCTTAATATTTCAAAATAATAAGGGTTCTCTTCTTGGTTAAAATAAACCTTTTTTTCATTCTCCAAATTATGAATATATTTTCTTACCTTTGGCGGTCTGTCGGTATGGACGGTTTTATAGATAATATTTGTGAATCTTTCAAAATCCTTCGTTGAGAATATATCAAAGCCGGCATGTTCATGCAGGATGTACAAGCCATAAATCGTCAATGCGGCATGGCTGATATCTTCCCCCGGGCGCGGTGTGGTTCCGGAGACCCAGTAACGCCAATAATAGGCATCATGCTTTTCGTCATAGCTGACTAGTTCATTTTTAAAATAACGAAGGCTTTTTTCAATTTTCTCTGTATAAGCATTTCCTTCCGTTAGCTTATCATAGAGGCCGCAGGCAGCTAAATAAATAAAAATCCTGTTGGGCACAGCCATTTTATTTGCTTCCGTCACATACGGTTCACCGTAGGAATGGCCCCGGAAGAACCCTTCCGTTTCGGAAACGTCCTTCCACATTCCCGGCTGGTTGTGAACGGCCAAAGCCTTGCCGGCTGAAACCAAAAATTCGTCGGCAATGTCACGGTATTCACTCAAATTGTATGTTTGGACAATATCAACAAAGACAAGGATAGGCACGACAATCATGCCCGTATGGACAGGGTAGGTATAGCTGAACTTTCCGGAAGTGTAATGTCCGCGATCCGACCAGGCAGGGAGCGATAATCCTGAATTGGTAAAACTCTCAATCCCTAATTTTTCATCGGTATGTTTCAAAATGTACTGCGCCTGGGGAAAGAAAAAGTTCAAATACTTCTCATCACCTGTAGCCATATACATGTTCAGGAGGGAGAGGGCCACATAGCTCCAGCCCCAGGCGTAATCTTCACCACTAAAATTGTAGTTGCCGCTGGGAAACTGTTTAAAAGACCAGGCGGCCTGCTGGAAATACATTTCATCATAAAATTCGGGGGTTAGTACATCTTCTGTGTTCAATCCGTCTACCGCTTTTCTCTCAAAGAAGCCGAAAATCAAAATGACAGCGGTGAAAATGATGAACAAGCGTTTTTTAATCGCCAATTTTCCCTCTCACTTCTTTTCGATAGTACGGACAGGAAATGCTATTCAATGAGCATATGTTTCTTTAGCGCATCGGTCAATTTCTGTTTTTCCTGTTCGGCTATATGATAGTAATAGACGCCGTCTGTTTCCTGGCCGCGGCCATTGACCTGGATTTGCTCTACATTATGCCGGGCATCCATATAGTTTGCCTGGATGGATTTTAAGGCGTCGAATGTGAAATTGGTTTTCACATTGTTTCCGATTGCTTCCAGAATGTTTCCGTAATTTGCGAGAGTTTTAACCTGGGCTGCTTCCTTAATAAAGGCTTGAATGATTTTCCGCTGCCGCTCCTGCCGGCCGAAATCCCCATTTGGATCTTCATGCCGCATTTGGGAATACCTTAGTGCCTCCTCGCCATTCAAATTTATATCCCCTAAAGGAAAGTGTTCGCCGCCATACGAAAATTCTAATGTGTTGTTGACTGAAACTCCGCCAACGGCGTCTACCAGGTCCTTAAAACCGTCCATATTTACTTCCAAAAAGTAATCGACCGGGATATCGAGGAGTTTTTCAACTGTTTTAATGGATAGGTCCGTCCCGCCGTATGTATAAGCATGGTTCAGTTTATCCCTTGTTTTCTGTCCTTCAATCTCTGTAAGGGTATCACGGGGAATGCTCACCATTTTAATCGATTCCTCATGGGGGTTGACCGTCAATAAGATTAAGGAGTCGGGCCGCCCGCGATCTCCTTCCCGCTTGTCGATTCCCAATAATAGGACAGAAAAAGGATCTTTCTCTGCTAAATTGATGATCCTCTTATCGGTTTGGACACTTAAAGGCTGATGTGTTTTGTCAAGGGTGCTCGCGATGGAATGATACACGCTAAAGGCATATGCCCCTCCACCGAGGAAAAGCAGCAGCATGACGCCAATAGTGATTTTTAGGCCAAGGCGCTTCTTTTTACGCCGGTCAGGATGATGGTGTTCCTGAGTCATCATATCCACTCCCTTTGAAATATATGGGTTTATTTTAACATGTGAAATAGTAAACAGGTATTCTACGAAATGACTAGAAATATGACATAATTTGAATTATTTTGTCAGGTAGTCAAACAAGGCTAGTCAGGAGGGCCCGTTTCTTTCTTTCAGGCAAGGGTATCGATCCTTCTTCCTATAAAAAACGGCCTGGACAGGCGTCCTTTTGACTAGGTGATATGCCGTTCTTTTTTTGAGCGAAATGTGCTGTGTGCACTCTGAATTTCACTTGGTTATAAAGTAGCACTACATTTGGAGTGTGAAGCAATGCTTTTATTCCTGCCATTCTTAGGTAAATGTATGGAGGAGGCCGATTTGGAGCACGAGAAACAACAAAAAATTGAATAAAACAGCATATTTCTACAATTATCAAACCTTGTTACTCTAGATTTGAATGGAAGAAATGGAATCTGAAAGCAATCAAAAAGAAAAGTAGGTAATAACGATGTCCGGGATAGGAAAACTTAAAAAAAGACAAAGGCGATTCATTTTTGAAAGTGAATCGAATAAAAGGTGGTATGTTCTGCTGATTACCGGCAGTCTGGGCCTCATGATTACTCTTATGCTGGTATTCTTTTCAGCGCTCGGTCTATATTTTGATCCGAATCTTCCCAGGTTAGAGGCCAAGGGAACAGGAGAGATGCCACAAATCAGCCCAACGGAGACGAAGCCGCCAGAGTACGTAGATTCCATTAATACGACAAATGAAAAATATCTTAATCAAGGAATCGAATATGAACCCGAAATCCATGCTTTTTATGTCAACTGGGATAAGAACAGTGAACAATCCTTTAGGAAGAACATTGAGGAAATTGACGTTCTGATTCCCCAATGGTTTGGTCTCACCCCCAGTCTGGAAATTGAAAGTGACGTACAAAAGGAAATCGCGGATTTAGCCAAAAAGAATGATGTAAAGGTAACCCCTCTTATTCACAATCAACGTGACGGGTTGTGGAATCAGGAAACGATACATAAATTATTGCATTCACCGCAAGCTCAACAGAAAGTCATACACGAGCTGCACCAACAAATAAAAAAATATGGATTTGATGGAATCAATATCGACTTTGAGAATTTGAATCCAAGTGACAGGGATCTATTGACAGCCTTCATTAAGGAGCTTTACAAGGTGTTCCATGCAGACGGCCTTACGGTTTCAATCGACGTGCCGCCTGCAAATAAAGCATTTGATTATAAAGAGCTGGAAAAGTACGCGGATAAAATCATCATCATGTCCTACGATGAAAATGTCCTTCATCCTGGTCCCATTGCTTCGGCATCGTGGTTTAAGGAAAGCCTCTCCCAAATCTCTCCAGAAAAGCTGGTCGCTGGCTTGGGGAATTATGGATATGATTGGGATTGGGAGACCAGTGAGGCTGGAGAAGCTGTATCGTTTGATGATGTCATGAGGCTGGCTGATCAGGCAGACTTGAAGGTCCAATGGGACGATATGAGCAAAACGCCTTACCTAAAATACAAGGATGAAGGCAAACTGCATGAAATCTGGTTCCTGGACAGTGTTACCTTCCATAACCAGATGAAGATGTCAGCAGAAGCAGGCGCACAAGGTGTGGCGTTATGGAGGCTGGGCACCGAAGATCCATCCATTTGGGATGTGATAAAGGGCCATCCTGCAGAGGAGCTGCTGACCGTTAAAAACGGCGGCAATATTTACAGCAACGGAGAAGGAAATGTCTTTCGAGCCGCAGGAAATTGGGAAGAGGGGGAGCGAAGCCTCCAATTTGATGAAGCTGGTTTCATAAAAGGCCAATCTTATCTAGCAAATCCGAAATTCTCCGAGATTGAACATTTGGCCAATCGGGACAATAAGGAGGTTGTCCTGACCTTTGATGACGGACCCGACCCTGAATACACGAGGGATATTTTGGAGATTCTCAATCGTTATGATGTGAAAGCTTCCTTTTTTATAATTGGTAAAAAGGCGATGGTCAACCAGGACCTGGTTAAACAAATCTATCAGGAGGGTCATGAGATTGGCAACCACACTTTTACCCATCCATTTACGAATGAGATATCCGATGAGCAGTTAAAAGTGGAACTCAACAGTACCCAGCGCATCATCCAGGGGATCACCGGGCGTTCATCGGTTTTATATCGATCTCCATACGGCGATGAAGAGGCGAAATACCTTCAGTCCCACTTTGAGAGGATGAGGGATGTCACTCAAATGGGATACATCACGGTCAACTATGATATTGACTCAAAGGACTGGAAAGCAAACGACGGAAAGGAAATTGTCGATACTGTCATGAGCCAGGTGTCCAACGGCGATATTATTCTGCTGCACGATGGGGGCGGAGAGAGATCCGCCACCGTCGAGGCGCTTCCTGAATTAATTGAAGAATTGCAGGGTCAGGGCTATACGTTTGTGACCATCAGCGAGCTTCTGGGAGAAAGCAAGGACTCGGTGATGGCCCCGGTTCCAAACGCGGAAAATCCAATCGTAAAGAGCTCCAAGGTGATGCTCTTCCATGTAACGAATTTTAACCAAGTGATTTTTATTTTGCTATATTGCGTGATTATCATTTTGGTTTTGCGCCTCCTCCTGCTGGCTTTCTTAGCCATAAGGCATAAAAGACAGGTGGTTTATCCCGAGCCGGATCCTTCCTATCATCCTGCTGTCAGTGTGGTGATTGCCGCCTTCAATGAAGAAAAGGTCATCGGGAAGACAATCGATTCCATCCTGAAAAGCCGTTATTCCAACCTGGAAGTGATTGTCGTGGATGATGGATCGGAGGATGAGACAGGACAGATTACCTCTAAATTTGGGAGCAAAAAGGTCCGTCTTATTCAAAAGGAAAATGGCGGAAAAACGTCTGCTGTCAATTTGGGCATCCGTAATGCAAAAGGGGATATCATCATTGCAGTGGATGCTGATACGGTTGTTGCCCCCGATACTATTGCTCGTCTGGTCCGTCATTTTTCAGACGACAGGGTGGCAGCTGTATCGGGAAATGTAAGGGTAGGAAATGTGAAAAATCTGCTGACGGCATGGCAGCATGTTGAGTATGTGACTGGCTTCAATTTAGAAAAGCGCGCTTTTGCCGCGCTGGGAAGCGTGACGGTTGTTCCTGGTGCAATAGGGGCCTGGCGGAAACAAGTGGTAGAACAGCTCGGCTATTTTGCAGCGGATACATTGGCGGAAGATACGGATATGACATTAAAGATTGTACGCAGCGGGTACAGGGTGTTGATCGATGAGCAGGCATATGCTTATACAGAGGCACCAGAAACGATAGGCGCCTTCTTAAAGCAGCGTTTTAGATGGACCTTTGGAACCTTGCAATGTCTCTGGAAACATAAAAGGGCCTTGCGGGAAACCAATCAGAAAGCACTGGGGCTTGTTGCCCTCCCTAATATGTTCCTGTTTCAATTTGTGGTTCCTTCTTTTGCCCCGCTTTTGGATTTGCTGTTTGTTTTTGGAATCCTAATGGGTGAGGTTAAAAATTCCGTGCTGGTATTTGCCTGTTACCTGCTGATTGATTTCCTTATTTGCACCATGGCTTTCAGGATGGAAAAGCTGGGGCTCAAACCGCTCCTGACCCTCTTCCTCCAGAGAATAGCCTATCGTTATCTGTTGCTGTTTGTCGCGTGGAAATCCATACTGGCTGCTCTCAAAGGAAAGCGTATAGGATGGAACAAGCTGGAGCGGGCAGGAGCGGTGAAGGAAGTTCCTGTCATCACCGGGGCTATGACGAGAAATATGGATTAAGTTAGTTCCATAATTATGGAGTCCAATGATTTGGCACAAATTAAAACATGTTATAGTAAAAGAAAAACCAGAGCCGGCGAGTCATCGCCGGCTCTGGTTTTTTCAACTGCCAAGGGGAAGGGGGGAACCTTCCTAACAATCGTTTTTACTCCTGTGTGGCAAACTGAAGCATCCTTCCATATAAATTCACAATGGATTGCCCGTACGTATCCCCGGGGACGGCCCATTTGCCATTCAGGTCAACCCATGTGGGCGCGGATCCCCTGTTTACAAGGTCAAACCGGGGGTCTACAAGAGGGTAGTGGTCCGGCAATGGAGCCTCGGTGGCATAGGCGTACAGGTGTTGAAGGTGGGCGAGCACACCTTGTTCGGCTGTCTCAAAGCTGGCGCCGCGGACCTCTCCACCCGTGGCCCCGATGCCGGCATAGTTGTTCTGGCTGCTGCGCACCACGCCGGTATAGCGAAAATAATCGGTTTCATGGATGGCCTGCGCATACGCGACATCGCCCCTAATGCCATAATATCCGCCGAGATGGGAGTAATAACTGCCGAGCTTAGGGGCCCCGGGATGGACGGTTCTCACAAAGGCATCCAGCTGCTCTGGAGAAAGGAGCGTCGGCCCCAGGATCGTCAGATTTTCCGGCAATGAAGATGCGTCCTGCAAATCCAGGCCGTTGTACAAGTCAGAGCCATCATTTCCAGGCCAATTATGATTGTTCATACTTTTCCTCCATATTGTGAAGTTAATAATTATCCTATGCCGCACCAGCGCCTTAGTGCCAGAAAGAGTGCCTGACCCCCGGCGCTTTAAAGCGCCGGGGGTCAGGCACCGTTTCGTGCTTTACACTGTTAAAGCCCGGTTGCCGCTTCGTCCCGGTTCTTCCTGTCTAATCAATGTATCTTGGCCATTTCTTGTAGCGGAGAATGAGATACATGGACAGCCCGTCACTGTATTTTCCATCTCCATACTCAACGGGTAGAAGGGCAAAAGTTGCGAACCAAATAGAAAAATAGGAGTATTTTTCAAAAACAGCCTTTGGTTCGAGGTATCCGTTTGCTATTAAATAGTTTAACAGAAAAGTGGAGCCCAGATTGAAGACAACACCGCCCGCATGTACAAAAAAGTGGGTGATGCAATTGCTCCATTTCAAGGGAGTGTAATCCACGTAAGAGTCAAGGAAATACATCCTGTGTATGGTGAATGGCCCTCTTTCAAACATGACTTTGCCCCGGCCGACGGCCACTTTGAACTTGCCACCAAACATACGCACAAAACAAGCGTGCCCCAATATATGCACAATCGAAACGATCGGATAGATTAGCAGGAATGCCCACAAAAACCCGATGAAATCTCTAAAACCAAACATGCTGTAAAACCTCCCATGATGCTGAAACTGCCCGCTAGCCCGCTAATAAGCCGAAACCGCATAGCAGATTAAGCGTCTCTGTTTCATCGAGGAGTATCTGCTGCTCCTTCCCTTTATATAACCTTTCCTCAAAACTTAACGGACAAATCGTGAATTTTTCCGCAGAAATTATTGCCATCTGCAACGTCGGCGTGCAATCGCCACCGCTTCACCGCAAAAAAGAGTGCCTGACCCCCGGCGCTTTAAAGCGCCGGGGGTCAGGCACCGTTTAACGCTTTGCTCTGTTAAATTCAACCTTCTTGCTGCCGGCCGAAATAGAAGATTCCCAGGCCGAGCCAGAAGAAAAACAGAGTGGCGGTGAAGATAAGGATTGGCACAGAACCGAAACTTGATACAAGGATGACCGAGGTGGCGGTGAACAGTCCGCCGCCGAGGAAAGGCTCGAACACCAGCTGCGTGTAGCCGAAGCCTGTTGTCTACTATGCTCATACCCGAGTTCAATGAAGGAAAACAGCACAAAATCTGCTATATTCACAGTCTGCTATTTTTGGTATTATTTAGAAACATGATGTTAAGGAGACGGTTTTATGAACAAACTTCGGCGTTATTATTCCCAGTTCCACCCTGTTGTCTGGGTTCTGCTGGCCGGTACGGTGTTGGCGCGCGGCTCGGCGTATATGACTCTGCCTTTTTTGGCCATCTATTTATCTTCGACCATGGAGCTTCATCCAGTACTTATAGGAATCACAATCGGCATCAGCCCGCTCACGGGAACAATAGGCGGCTTTTTTGGCGGCTACCTGTCCGACAAATTCGGCCGCAAGCCAGTGATGCTCTGGTCTGTGTTTGGTATCGGGCTGGTGTATTTCGGCTTCCTGATGGCGGAGGCACCCGGCTGGTTTATTTTATTCAATGCGCTGAACGGGCTGGCGAGCTCCTTCTTCGAACCTACTTCCCAGGCGCTGATCTCCGACCTGACGGCAAAGGAAAAACGGATGCGGGCATTCTCGCTCCGCTATACAGCGATCAACATCGGCGCTTCAGTCGGACCGCTGCTCGGGGCTTACCTGGCGCTATCCTCCGCCAAATCGGCATTCCTGGTCACTGGAGGCGTCTATCTCCTCTATGGGGCCGTCCTGCTGTATGTCCTGAATGCTTTTAAAACCAGGAGCCAGGCTGGGGGAGAGCGAATTACCATTTCCTCGAGCATAAAAATCATCGGCCGCGACAAAGCGCTCGGCTTTTTGATTCTCGGAAGCATTCTTGTCAACTTGGGATATGCGCAGATCGAGTCGAACCTGCCGCAGCATCTGTCGCTTTCGATTGAGAATTCGGTCTTTGTTTATTCCGTGCTGCTTTCCCTGAACGCCGGCCTTGTCGTCCTCCTTCAAATGCCGATCAGCCACTATGCCGAGCGGTTCCGGACGATGTCTGTGATGATGGCGGGAGCGGTGTTCATGGCAGCAGGACTGATGGGGTTCGGCCTGGTCAATGGCTGGGGCATAGCGCTTGTATCAATGGCGCTGCTGACGATTGGCGAAATCCTGATCTTCCCGTCAAGCTCGTACCTGATTGACCAGATTGCACCCGAGCATATGAGGGGAACCTATTTCGGCGCGGCCCAGTTCCGCAAACTTGGCCATTTCGCCGGCCCCATCCTCGGCGGTTTCTTGCTCAGCGGAGCGGGCGGCCTTGTGTTGTTTGCAGCGATGGCTGTCCTCGTTCTCTGCAGCACGCTGTTTTTCGTGATGGGAAACCGGGTTGTCGCTCCGGTGCCGGCAAGGGCAAAGTAAAAAAGGTGCCAGAGGCTGTAACTCCTCCTGGCACCTTTTTTAATCGATAAAATCAATTTTCTTTCCCTGCAGCTTCGGTATCTTGATTTTCAGCAATCCATCGCGGTAGGTGGCCTTCACCGTTTTTACATCAATCGGGGACGGCAGCGCGATGGTTCTGCTTGAACGCTGCAAATGTTCACGCCGGCGGAACACCTTGTTGGCCTCGTCTTCTTCTGTGTAGATATCCTGGTGTTTTACGGAGATTGTGAGACTGTTTCCAAGGATATCGATGCTAATCTGTTCCTTTTTGACGCCGGGAAGCTCGGCTGTGACAATATGCTGATTCTCGAGTTCGCGGACATCGACCGGGAAGGAAGTGTAAGGAAAAGGCTGTTTGAAAAAATCATCAATGCTCTGCAGAACGCCTCTGACCGGCTGCTCCTGGAAAAAATGATGAACATACTTCATCCATTCGCCAAAATGCTCTCCGCCCTGCTTTGGCTTGTCAGGTTTTTTCTCCATAACCATCCACCTCTATCAGCCATTTTTTTGTATACTATGCTGAATGTCGAGGTGCGGTGCCTGTGCCATTTGCAATAGGCCGAAGAAGCTTCCTTGGGGCTATTCCACATACTTCCTGATGGTTTCCTCCCAGACTTTATAGCCCTCACCATTCAAATGAACGCCGTCGACCGTATATTTTTTCGCAAGCTGCCCATCTTCCGACTCAAATTTTGGGTAGAGGTCGATATAGAAGGCATCTTGGTTTTGGGCCAGCTGCTTCAGCTCCTCGTTAATCTCGGTGATTTCCTCGTTTTTGATTGCTGATTTTGCATTCAGCTCCTCATGGGTCGGAAGCAGGCTCTGGATATAGATTTCGGTGTCCGGCAGCCCGTTTTTCAGAGTGCTCAGGATGCTTTGGTAATTTTTAAGAAGGCTGTCTTTTTTTACTCCTTCTTCAAGGTCGTTAATGCCAACCATGATGAAAATTTTTTCGGGTTTCTGGCTGATGACAGGCTCAAGCCTATTTAACACCCCTTTGGTGGTATCTCCGTAGATCCCCCGGTTTTTGATGTTTTTGCCTGGAAATGCTTCTTCCCACTCATTCATGTCAGTCAGGCTGTCACCAATCAGGATGGTTCCGCCGGCAGGGCCGGTAGTCGTTGAGAAGACATCATTTCTCGCGGCATAATAAGGGGAAGAGACGGTAACCTCTTCCTCGCCGATTTTATTTTCAAGCTTGCTGAACGTGTTGTAGTGATAAAAGGTGTAAAGCAATGCCCCGGCGAGTACAATGTTTAAAAATAAAGATATTTTCCATTTTTTTTGGCTGCTCATGATGTTTCATCCTCCAGGAATTCTGTGTATAATGATTTCCATGCTTTTTACCCTAAATTTCTATATAAATACCTTATAAAAATAAATTATAAAACGTAATATGTGGTAAGGAAGAATGAACAGCCATATTTTTATAAAATGGTTAACTAACATGAGCAAGTGGGTAAAGTAGAGAAATATTTTCGGCGTTTTTAATTTGAGGCGCGAAGGAGGCTGCTGCGGAATGTTCCTGAAGCTGAGATACCACGTCCATTTATTTCTTCACAGGCACAATGAAGCGCTGGTCAAGGATGCGCT
Organism: Mesobacillus campisalis; assembly: GCF_000986785.1. Classification (GTDB taxonomy): domain Bacteria; phylum Bacillota; class Bacilli; order Bacillales; family Cytobacillaceae; genus Mesobacillus_B; species Mesobacillus_B campisalis. Next base: position 93,459 of record NZ_LAYY01000006.1, read on the forward strand.
GTGCACGAAATTGAAGGCACGCCTGATGGCAAAGGCCAATCATCATTTGATAAAGGCCAACAGCGTACTTGCGGAGCTTGAAGCGCAAGAAGGAAAAATCGTATAGGACCGGCAAAAATTTACATTGAAATACAGAGGCAAATCAGGTAGTATAAAAACACAGGCTGCGTTGCACGTAATCATAATAAAGTTTTAACCTTTAAGCTGTAAAAGGGAGTTTTAATTGAAACCGGAATGACAAGCCTCTGTCTATACGACAAGGAGGACATGCAGGAACGTTTCTGCGAACACCCACTTTGAGGAGTGGTGGTTTAAAACTTTCTTATATTCCATTACGGCAAATGCGGCTCTACATACCGTAAGCCAAGCCAGTTCCCAAAAGGGAGCTGGCTTTTTAACATGCTAAAGGGTGCCTGACCCCCACCGCTTTAAAGCGGTGGGGGTCAGGCACCCTTTCATGCTTTAGTGCGAAGCAAATGGAATTCCCATCTCATATCGAAAAACGAATAAGTCCTGATTTCTAAGTTGTATTCATTCCATTAAACCAGATAAAAGTGGCACATGATAAGAAGAAAGTTGACACAGACTTTTAGGGTCATTCTCTCAACACATCCTATCGCTTGGAATTAAATATCTATTCTTATCGTACCCGCCATATATTAATACCATATAAAGGGAGTGCTAAGCTTTGTAAAGAATAAGCGGCAACGGGCATTCTGACTTTATTTTGCAGCCAATTCATAGCAATAATGCCAGATAAACTGTACTTATCACGATTATAAAATGTATTAAGTGGAGAATAGTGTTTAAATCGTGGCGAAATAAAGAATTTTACGGAAGGACTCCATTTCTAAAATGGAAGAACGGATCCTTTAAATAAAGAAACCATCATCGGCATTTAGCGGTGATGGTTTCTTTAATCATGATTGTTTCCTGCTGTCCCCAGCCTTCGCGGGCTGCGGGCGCACTCCTGTCGTGATGGTGCCGAGTACTTCCCGGTCCATTTTGCTTCTGTCCTGGCCCATGCCTGGCAGTGTATTTGCCATCGGGAGCTGCTCCAGTTCCTTGCCTCTTGGCATTTGTCATCCACCTCCGGAATTTTTGGGGTCATTGCTTCCCTGCTTGCTGTCTTTGGCTTTTTGGTTAATCATTGGCTGCTCTTCGGCCAACTCTGTCGAAAAGTCGGTCTTGTAAACGCCGGGTATATAGCTATCAGAGTTGCGGCTTAAAACATGATCCCTGACATATACGTGGAAAAGCGGCTCTGTGGCCGTGATGGCCAAAGCTGAAAAGAACGCAGCGGTAAAAGGGGTAATGGCGATTTGGGCCATCACCACATAACTCAGCGCCCAAAGCATGATCAGCACAAGCCCAAAATCGGCCAGTATGGCAACCGGGTTCCCGAATTTCGGGTAAATATACAAGTCTCCGGCTACATAGGCAACACCAGTGGTCACCAGGGCAAGGAACAGGATGGATGTTAGCGAGACATCATTAAAAATGCCATAAAGCGAGAAAAGGACCGTTCCGACTATTGCAAACTTAATCAATAACGCCCAAACATGCTTCAATCTGATTCCCTCCAGTTCGCCGCATTCCTAAGCCGCGGCCGTGTCTCTTGTACTTAAGTTGCTATTACGGGAAGGAAAACATGCAGGGTGCGGGAGGATTCCGAATTTTACCATAACCAGGAGAGGGGATTGACAATATCAAAACTTTTTGAGATGCTGTTTATCTTTAATGCTGCATAAACTATAATAGTTTTTAAAAACATGTTTAGGGGTAGGGAATAATTGGATTTATTACATGTACAAAAATTGGTGAATGATCTATTGCTCCGGTCAGGCAGTGATGTGTATGTTAAGCTGGAAGACTCTTTTCCGGGGGCCCGGATGGTGGGAGGCAAGTACAGCCTCGCAACCCATACTGTCACCCTGTATCTTGACGAAATCAAGAAGCAGTGCCTGCACCTGTTTTCAACGCTCGATTGTTTGGATGAATACTTAACCGTTGTCTTTGCCCATGAAGTTGGACACGCGGAAGATGCCGAACTGGACCTTCTTTCCTACCAGCTTTCAAAAAGCACAGATGAACTTGAACGCACGGAAATTGCCTTGAGAATCGAAGAAAACGCCTGGGAGAACGCCCGCACACTAACAGCCGGCATCAACCAGGACCTCTTCAACACCATCTACCATCACTCCACCCAACTCTACAAAACAAAACTCCATCACCACACCACAGCACTAAACGGTGCCTGACCCCACTTACGGTGAAGGGGTAAAGAGTGCCTGACCCGCGGTGCGGTGATGGGATAAAGGGTGCCTGACCCCGCTGCAGGGCCTTTTTGAGGCCTGCAGTTTTTTTGTTTTTGTTGCTGGGTCATTTGGATGAGTTAGTAGGAAACGTCCTGTTTGTTTCCAAATAGGCGTTTTCGGGGCTTGCTGCCGATTTTTACATAGATTTGTCCTTCTTTGGACCTGAATAATTTAACTCCTAAGAACCTTAAAGGGGTATAAATTTCTTTCATATGAATCAGGGGCATGTCCATTTCCTCCTGTTTGTAAAAAATTGTCTATACCCATTGTAACAAAAAGTGGAATATTATGACTATTTATCTACTAAAAAGGTCCCATTACTTTTCGACTAATTTCGCGCTCTGCACTAGGAATAATGTCGCATCCTAAGACATTCAATAGTTTCCACCATATCCATTGTTCACACCTTCGCCATAATCTTTTTAACAAATTGTGAACAAGTTCACAAACAACACCCAACCATCCAACAATCTGGTATATTTACAGTGTAATCATTACTAAATCATTCAACCGAAAGGAAGCGATCCTTATGTTCGCAACATTTTTAAGGGAAAACAAAATTGCTGCTGGTATCCTTCTTGCCATTCGATTATTCCTCGGCTTTGCCTGGATGACAGCTGGCTGGGGCAAACTGACCGGAGGATTTGACGCTTCAGGCTTTCTCAAAAACGCCATTGCCAATCCAGTCACCGGCCCAGACGGAAACGCGGTTTATGGCTGGTACGTCAACTTCCTGGAAAGCTTCGCGCTTCCAAACATTGATCTTTTCAACTTTCTTGTTCCGCTTGGAGAGTTCCTTGTAGGCCTAGGCCTGATCCTTGGCGCCCTGACAACGGCAGCCGCGTTCTTCGGCCTTGTGATGAACTTCTCTTTCTTCCTTGCCGGAACCGTGTCCCATAACCCAACAGACATTTTCCTTGGCGCCATCATCCTGTTTGCTGGCTATAATGCAGGCCGCTACGGTCTTGACCGCTGTATCGTGCCGTTCATGAACAAAAAGTTCAACAAGAAAGCTCCTGTATCCGCAGGAAAAGCTGCTTAAAACACAATTTAAAACTTCCTTAAACCAATAGATAAAAAATGCCTGTCAAGGAGCCCCCCTCTCCTGGCAGGCTTTTTTGCACTATAAGCGCGCAGGGCAATAAGCTGGTTTGTTGCAGCGGCCCACGGTGAAAATTAGAATGAAGGAATAGAGAGTGTTTATTTTATAAGGAAGTGAAAAAATGCAGAAAACCTATAATCCGGCCATCCATTTCCAGCAGGTGGATTTCCACGCTGGAAACACCCACATTTTAAAAAGGGTTACCGGGTCGTTTCCGCAAGGCCGGATCACCACGCTGGTCGGCCCTTCCGGAGCGGGAAAGACGACCCTGCTTAAGCTTTGCAATGGCTTGATTTCTCCTGACGCAGGAGAAATCTTCATTAAAAATAAACCGATTGGAAGCTACGACCCTGTCGAGCTCAGGCGCCAGGTCGGGATTGCCCTGCAAAGCGCTCCGATGGTGGGCGGAACCGTCATGGAGAACCTTCACCTTCCGTTTCAGCTGCAGGGAAAGAAACTGGAAGAAAAAGAGGCGGCGAGCCTGCTCGATGATGTGGGGCTGAATCAAGGCTTCCTCGGCCGCAATGTAAAAGACCTTTCCGGCGGCCAGCGCCAAAAGGTCTCGATTGCCCGCACCCTTGTGAATCATCCGGAAATCCTGCTGCTGGATGAAATCACCTCGTCCCTTGACCGCACATCAACGAAGGAAATTGAGGAATTGATCGTAAAAATCAACACCAAATACGGCACAACCATCATCTGGATTACCCATAACCTCCAGCAGGCATTGAAGGTCGCGGATTATACATGGGTGATGATGGAAGGCGAGGTCATCGAGACCGGTGAAAGCGACTTGCTGAAAGACCCCGTGAATGAAAAAGTACGGAAATTTGTAAAGGGGGAAGAAGCATGAGCTATTTTTCGCTGGCACTGACTCTTATTTTCGTACTGATTCCGCTGCTGTTGTCAAAAACCTTCCAGCTTGGCCTGGAAAGGGACACCATAATTGCTACGGTCCGTTCCATCATCCAGCTGCTTCTTATCGGCTATGTGCTGCAGTTTGTATTCGATTCGGAAAGTTATTTATTTATCTTCCTCATGGTAGCCATCATGATCGGCGCCGCAACTCAAAATGCGCGCAAAAAGGGAGCGGCCATCAAAGGGATCACCTGGAAGATTGCTATCACCCTAATCTTTATTGAAATTTTGACCCAGGGCATTCTGATTGGCTTCGGCATTACCCCGCCGACTGCGCAATACATCATTTCCATCAGCGGAATGGTCATCGGAAACTCGATGGTGCTTTCCATATTATTTCTCAACCGGTTCACAGCCGAGATGGAAAATCACCAGGACCAGACAGAATTGATCCTATCGCTCGGCGGCACGCCGAAACAGGCCATCCACAGCCAGCTGATTGCCGCCATCAAAGCAAGCATGATCCCAACCATCGAAAGCCAGAAAACCGTTGGCCTTGTCCAGCTCCCGGGAATGATGAGCGGCCAGATCATCGCCGGAGCCGACCCGATCCAGGCGGTGCAATTCCAGCTGCTCATTCTGTTCCTGCTTTTAACGAATGCAGCTGTTACAAGCATCATGCTCGGCTTTCTCTCGTATCCGACACTCTTCAATGACCGCATGCAGCTTGTCCGGAAAAGTGAATAAATTAATCTTTCTATCAAACAATAGAACGAGGAACTGCCTTCAGCGCACGAACCAGAGCAGTGATAAAGGACCGGGACAAAGAGGGTAAGCAGAGGCGGGTATTTCCAGCAAAGTTTCGGGAGGGATACAGCATAGACATACTCATGGACAGCATAAAAGTAATCGGGAGGATCATCACGATTCTTCCATTCTTACTTTTTTTAGGGTTGTATATGGGCAAACGCTCGATTGGCGAACTCCCTGTTTTTGATTTTCTCGTTGTGCTTGTGATGGGCGCGGTGGTAGGCGCTGATATCGCTGACCCTGCCATCAACCATATCCATACGGTGGTGGCAATGATTGCGATCGCCCTTTTGCAGAAGCTGATCATTTTTTTGAAAATGAGATACAGGAAATTTGGCCGGCTTGTCACGTTCGAGCCGACCGTTGTGATCTACAAAGGAGAACTGCTGGTCAAAAATCTTAAAAAAATCAATTACTCCATTGATAATGTCCTGCAAATGCTCCGGGAAAAAGATGTCTTTGCCATGAAGGATGTGGACTTGGCCATTATTGAGGCAAATGGCAGAATGTCCGTGAACCTTGTCCCTGATAAACAAAGAGTCACACTCTCCCATATTGGGAAAGAACCTGACGCTACACAGTATGAAATCCCGGTCATCCTGGACGGGGAACTCCAGCAGGATGCTATCAAGAAGCTCGGGAAAAGTGATCAGTGGGTCAGGCAGCAGTTGGCTGACCAGTGGGCAGCCGCTGAGACAGCTGTGTTTTATGCAGGCATAAGCACGGCCGGTGACTTGAACATCACCATGAAAGGGGCGGTGAAAAAGGATGTGCCGCCGATATATCATTGAAGCTCAATCCGGGAGTATACTTTTAGCACAATGACTCATACTAACCATGAAATTTTCCGGAATGGAGCTGTGATGAGATGGAACATTACGAACATGAGCCTCAAAATGAGACAGAGGCCGCCCTGCTTGATTTTAAAATGGGATTAGGCACCTTTACACAAAAGATGCCTGAAATTGCGCATCATTTCAATGCGTTTACGGAAGCTTGCTTTAAAGAAGGGCGGCTCTCCAAAAAGGAAAAGCAGCTGATTGCCCTTGGCATCTCTGTATATTCCCAGGATGAATACTGCATTATTTACCATACAAAAGGCTGCCTTGACCAGGGAGCATCAGAGGAAGAAATCCTAGAAGCGATTGGTGTGACCGCGGCCTTCGGCGGAGGAGCCGCCATGAGCCAGGCTGTGACCCTTGTCCAGGACTGCATTTCCGATTTGAATCAGTATAAGCAATAAGAAAAGAGGCCTGCGGGAAGGCCTCTTTTTTATGCATTGATATAGGTATGAAGACCCAATTTCACATAATTTTCCTCCCTTTCCAGCCTCGCATGGTAAAATAGTGTGGTTAAAAAGTTAACGACAGTGTAAAACCTTTTATTTGTTCAGTAAATAAAAGAGGAGGCGCCGATGTGTCCCGCATACATATAAAACCGGCTCTAGTCAGGAGCGCAAATTCTCATATTAAACAGGAAGCTGGCAAGCTGACAAGCGTGGCCAGCCAGACTGTTTCTCTGAAAAATGCGGTGTCCGGTACCATCCAGAGCCGCCACAACATTGGGATTAGGATGTCCCGGGCTGTCCATTCCATGGACCAGCTCCAAACAAAGGTGAACCAACTTCACCAATTCATTGACCTTGCGATGAACAAGTATACAACAGCGGATGAACATCTCAACAGAAGGGCCCATGACCTGGTGGCGAAATGGAATTCGGCGGGTGTGCAGCAGCCAGGCAATGGCAAAAAGGGAAACGAGGAATTATCATCGCCAGACCGTCCATCCAAGAATGACTCTGGAAGTCTGTACGGCATTTTTAAATATTTTCATCAGATTAATGAACAAATCAGCGGCTTTGACAAAGCGCTGATTGCTTCGCAGGCGGCTTCCGTGGCCACAGCCTTGATGATGACGCGCAAGCTTGGAATCAACTATATCGGCGGGAAGCCGAACTGGTGGAATCGTATCAAAGGCGGTTATAAGTTTTCAGTCTCTGCCCATTCCTCTTGGACGAGCAGAGGCGGGTACAGCTCGAAGACAGCCCGTTTTCTTTACAATGCCGCCCGCTCGCAAACAACCAATCCCGTTGGAAAAGCGGTGCGAAACTTTGTCGCATCCTATACCAATCCTGCTGCCGTGTTAAAGCATGCCGCCGGATTCCCGAAGAATGCAACGACGATGAAAGGAACGACGCTAGCTGGCTCGTTTCAGAAAAGAATAACAATGGGGGCTAAAGAAGTAACCAGCACGGTGGCAGAAGCGAAAGGCTTTACCAAGGTTGGGAGGGGGATTCCAATTATTGGAGGAGTGATTACCGCTGGGGCTGGTGTCGCCGAATATGCCGACCCCAAAAACGCCCATTTGAGCCGACCTGAAAGATTCGGGAGAGCAACTGGCGGAGTTGTTGCCGATGTGGCGGCGATTGGAGCAGGGGCGAAGGCCGGCGCCCTGATAGGCGGCGCGATTGGCGGCCCGATTGGTGTAGTTGTTGGCGGGGCTGCCGGCGGGCTTGCTGGGGCGGTTTTCAGCTCGCAGATTGGAGACGCCGCCAAAGACCTTGGTGGGAAAATCGGCAAGGGGATTGAAAGCGGCTTTAAATCAGTGAAAAGCTGGTTTAACTAGAAAGAGATTTTAAGAAGGTGGAGAACTGGCTGTGAGTATGGAGGAGTTTGTTACTTATTTTTTGGATTTTATCGGCCTGTGGTGGGCGTTTCAATGGGGCTATGCCCTGACTGTTCTGGTGCTGGGCAGTGTAATCGTTGATTATTACGATTGGGGAACATGGGAAAATCCTCAAAACGCCTTGCAGAAGATCATTAATTTTCTAATGGCTTTTCTCTTTGGGTTCGGTCCTTATTTTTACAAGAAATTCAGGAAGTACAACTGGCTGGTGCGCAGGCTCGCCCTGCTTGGCGTGCTGATTGTTGGCGGAATCGCAGCGATTCTGGCATTCCTGGCAATTGAGGCCGTTTTGAATTTCCTATTTTTATAAAGGAGTGATGTTGATGAAACCTGTTCTTTCCTGCACTACAGAAGAACTGGCCCTGCTGGTGACGCTTTGCGGCTATCCCGGCATGGCGAAAGGGATTGCGGAGAACTCGATGGGAAAACGAAGCACCAGGGAGTGGGAGGCGATCATGGATGCGACCGCCCACCAGCTGATGCTGAAGGGAATCTGGGATGACGAGCGGGATGCACGGGAGGAAACGCCTCTCAGTGACGAGATGATTCAGTTTGTACAGTCTTTCATCCATTCAAAGTATATGATCCGCTGTTCGAATCTTCCGCAGCAGCATCTTCTTATGATCCACCATATCGATGGCAGCACCTGGCTGTCCAACCTGGTGGTCAAGAATGTGATCCATGAATTTGCCTATATTGACCAGGCTGAAATCCCCGGGATGATTAAGGATTATTATCAGTTTACGCATCACGGAACAGGAGGAGAAGCCTCTTTCTCCCTCAGTGACCAGGCATTCGACCTGCTGAGCGATGCGAAAAATGTAAAAAAGGTCTGGAAAAAAAGCAGCTTTACGCCGGATGAAAAGGAAAGCTTTGAACAGTTTCTTGCGGCTCTGGACAAGCAGCAATGGACGCTGTACAATATCTCGTTTTTCCATAATCCCGATGTGGATGCGAACCCGCTGCTGGAAAACATCCTGTTTTTCCTGCCGTCCCACAATGGCATCTGGACAGTGGAATACACTAACCATCCGGACACGCCGGTGAAAGTCAAGCTGGAAACCCTTGAGGAGTGGCATAAACTTCTCGATGGCGTCGGCTTCATTGCCGAGAGGGCCGGGGTGCAGCGATAAGCAAAAGAGCCTGGTGCACCAGGCTCCCATGGACCAGTCAGAATGGTGGGCGTTAGTGTTTTGAACTTTGTCGTAAGGACTGGGCATTTTGTCGTAAGTCATTCCGAATTGTCGTAAGCTGCTATTCCTTTGTCGTAAGCACCAGGAAGATTGTCGTAAAGAACCTAAACTTTGTCGTGAGCGAGACCCTTTGTCGTGAGTAGCTAGAACACTGTCGTAAGACCGAGCGTTTTGTCGTAAGTACCTATCCCTTTATCGTAAACACCCACCACTTTTTTGTAAGCGATCCCAAAACAGTCCTAACCACTGGCATTTCGCAGTAAAACACCTGCACAGTAATATGTGGCACAGCAAAGCCAATATAATGTATTAAAAAAGGGAGGAATAAACATGAAGATTCTTGTTTCTTTTTTCAACCGGCTGATGCAACGGTACTTGCCGGACCCGTTCTTATTTGTCATTATCCTTACTTTTGTCGTGTTCGGCCTTGGGCTTCTTTTCACCGATAATGGACCGTACCAGATGGTGCAGCATTGGGGAAGCGACTTTTGGAGCTTGCTGTTGTTTGCGATGCAGATGGTCCTTGTGCTGGTGACAGGTCATGTCCTGGCGAGTTCGGCCATTTTTAAAAGAGGTCTTGGAGCCCTTGCCTCGACAGCGAAGTCACCTGGGCAGGCCATCATCATTGTGACCATCGTCTCCACCACTGCCAGTTTGATCAACTGGGGGTTTGGATTGGTCATCGGGGCCTTATTCGCGAAAGAGCTGGCCAAGAGGGTTAAAAATGTCGATTACCGGCTCCTGATTGCAAGCGCTTACTCAGGGTTTGTTGTCTGGCATGGCGGGATTTCAGGCTCCATTCCATTGACCATCGCCACCGAGGGACACTTTTCCCAGGATATGATTGGCGTCATCTCCACCGACCAGACGATTTTCGCAGGCTTCAACCTGGCCATCCTTGCCGCTCTGTTTGTCGTTTTGCCAATCATCAACCGGCTGATGATGCCATCGAAAGAGGAAACGGTCACGGTCGATCCGTCCTTGCTGGACGAGGCAGCCGCTGCCATTGAGCATAAAGTCGCCATGACACCTGCGGAAAGGCTTGAGAACAGTATGGTCCTGTCGATGCTGATTGGGCTGTTCGGCCTGGTTTTCCTATTTTACTATTTTACGAGCAACGGATTTAAGCTGAATCTGGATATCGTCAACTTCCTGTTCCTGACACTCGGCATTTTGTTTCACGGCACGCCTAAGGCTTTCCTGGAAGCGGTTACGAATGCAGTCAAGGGAGCCAGCGGCATCATTATCCAATTCCCTTTCTACGCAGGCATCATGGGGATGATGACAGCATCCGGATTGGCAGCCGTAATGTCCGAGGCGTTCGTTTCGGTCTCTAACCAGTTTACCTTCCCGTTCTTTACGTTTTTAAGTGCGGGCCTTGTCAACTTCTTCGTTCCTTCAGGCGGAGGACAGTGGGCGGTGCAGGCACCGGTCATGCTGGAAGCGGCCCAGACGCTCGGCGTCTCCATCCCGAAAACAGCGATGGCCGTGGCTTATGGCGACGCCTGGACGAATCTGATCCAGCCATTCTGGGCCTTGCCGGCGCTGGCGATTGCCGGATTGAAGGCAAAGGATATCATGGGTTTCTGCGTGCTCACCCTGCTGATTACCGGCACCGTGATTTCACTGGGTTTATTGTTTCTGTAAAAACGATAGCGAATCTGTATCATCTTCCTTCAATCAATGTTAAAATATGTTAATAGTTTAAGATGAAGGTGATCACATGGGAATCAATGTTACGCAAGCCGCTTCGCAGGCGGCCAAACTAAGGGAGCAGGCTGAGGCGCTCCAGGGGATTAAAAGCGCTCTCGTCCATGTAAAAAGCAGTTTGACCAGCGGCTGGCAGGCAGAAGAAATCATGCATGTACAAAGGGCGCTCGACAGCATCAACCAGGAAATAGGGGTTCTTTCCCGCGAACTTGACTCATTGGGCTCGACCATCCAGGCGACCGCCTATGAAATCAAGCGGGAAGAAGAAGCAGCAGCAGCCGCAGCGGCAAAAGCGCGGGCCGAAGCAGAGGCCCGCGCTGCAAAAGAACGCCAGCTGTCACCTTAGGATGCAACAGCGGCCTCCTCAGACCAGGCTTTATTTAACGGTTGACGGCGCCCCTCAGGTTCATTATGATAGAAAAGATAACAATACCCGTGCTTTGGCGGGAGAGGTTCATAGCTTTCAAACCCTCTATAAAAAACTATGGTCCATGACGATGCCGCCATGTCCATACAGGACATGGCTTTTTTCTTCGCTATGGTTGGCTATGTCTCTACCTGTGAAGGCAGCGAAGGATAAATGGAGGTTTTTTCTATGTCTGGCCGCAGCCATGAACAAGGATTGAAAGATTTAACACTACTAGGAAATCAAAATACCCAATATGCTTTCCAATATGCCCCTGAGGTTCTCGAGTCTGTCGATAATATGCATCCGGAACGCGACTATTTCGTCAAGTTCAATTGCCCCGAGTTCACGAGCCTTTGCCCGCTGACCAACCAGCCGGATTTCGCGACGATGTATATTTCATATATTCCTGATAAAAAGATTGTCGAAAGCAAGTCCCTGAAGCTGTACCTGTTCAGCTTTCGGAACCATGGTGACTTCCATGAAGACTGCGTGAACATCATCATGAATGACCTGATCAAGCTGCTCGACCCGCGCTACATCGAGGTTTGGGGCAAATTCACGCCAAGAGGCGGCATTTCAATTGATCCATGGTGCAACTATGGAAAGCCTGGCACCAAGTTTGAAGAAATGGCCCTGCACCGGTTGATGAACCACGACCTCTACCCTGAAAAAGTGGATAACCGCTAAAAAAAGTGTCCCGGAACTGTCCGGGACACTTTTTATATTCTATTTCCAAACCCGCTTCAGCTGAAACAACTCCTGCATATACCCCAAAACAGAAACCGGGGACATGATCATCTGGTAAAACAGGATGTACAGGAGGAAACCAAGCTTGTTTTTACGGATATGAAGCTGCAAGTTTTCAAAAACATAGCGCTTTTGGTACCTGTAGAGAAGCCCGTAGCTTACCAGGGTCAACGGCAGGACGAACAGCGTCATTGGCCCCACGATCCAAAAGATGCCGAAAAGCGCCAGTATGAGGCCGGGAATCCAGAAGAAGGTATACACCACATCCAGATAGGGCATGACAAAATTGATTCCGGTCAGGTATTTTGTATAAATCTGAGGCTGTTTCCATGGCTTGATCTCCTTCAGTCCCTCGATCATACCCCGGGCCCAGCGCGAACGCTGCCTGATGAGCTGGCGGAGGGTGACGGGGGTGTCGGTGAAGGCCGCAGCAAGCGGTTCAAAATAGACCTTCCATCCTTTACCCAGAAGCCTCCATGTAAGGACAATATCTTCGCCGATGGCGTCAGGCCAGCCTTGGATTTCCCTGATATAGCTTGTTTTATAAAGGCTGAAGGCCCCCTGGGCGACAAGGGTCCCCTGATACAATCCCTGCAGCCGTTTGACCGAGGCAATGCCGAGGAAATATTCCCACTCCTGAATTCTTGTCCATATCGATTCCCGGCTGTTGCGGACGAGCATCGACCCGGCCACGGCACAAACATCATCAGGGCTGCTTTGGAGCCTCGCGACCATATACCGGATGGCGGAAGGGTGGAGCAGGGTGTCGGCGTCCAGCGTGATCAGATAGGGAGTGCGGACATGCCGCAGCCCTTTGTTCAGGGCGTGGAACTTTCCCTTCCTTTTTTCCTTCAGTAGCTGGATGTCGAGCCGCAATTCCTCTTTGGCCCGCAGCACTTCCTCAGTTGTTGAGTCCGTGGAATCATTATCGATCACTATTACCTTCAGACGGGAAGAATAATCCTGGCCTGCAACATATCTCAAGGTGTTGAAAATCCCTTTCTCTTCATTATAGGCAGCGATAAGGACGGTGACCCGGTCGGCAGGGCGCTCATTCTTATACTTGGGCTGCCTGTCCAGCAGCAGGCTCGACAAGAGAAAGGCATTCATATAGCCTGGAATATAGGCGATCCCGCCAATGATGAGAAGGGCGGCGATCCAGGGGACGACAGACGAGAGGGAGTCAAGCCATGGAACCGACAAATAGATGGAGAAAGCTGTCCATATAAGTGCAAATGCATGGCTGATCCAGAATTTTTTCGTTACCGTGATATAAGATTTGCTGTAATTGCGTTCTTCATGCCGGACAGGCGATAAATTGGGCAGCATGCTGCACCTCCATCAAACTTGGTTTCCATAAAAAAACAATATGTATAGTCCTATTATACTATATGGGTGGACCCAATCATTGTCATTTTATATGGAAAAAAAGCCCAAAATCCAACAGAAATCAAAAGAAAAGGGACCCGCCATGCAGCAGGTCCTTTACGTCTCATTCAGGAATGTAAAATCCGATCTTCCCAAGCTGTTTCGCTTCTTCCAGCCTCTTGAATGCTTCTTCAAATTGTTCCAGTGTGTACATAGTGTCAACAATAGGTTTAATCCGGTGTTTATCAATGAACTGCAGCATTTCCCTGTATTCTTCCTTGCTGCCCATTGTCGAGCCATGCATCGTGAATTGTCCATAGAAAAACTCGCGCAGGTTAAAGTCTACACTATCCCCGGTCGAGGATCCGAATGTGACGAGTGTGCCCCCGGGGCGAAGCTGTTTCAGAGATTTGTTGAAAGTCGCAGCACCCACCGACTCAATCACCAGGTCCACTTTTTGGCCTCCAAGGGCCTGCTCCCAATCCTCATTGCTGTCGAGCGCCTGGTCTGCTCCCAATTGCAGGGCGCTTTCGCACTTTTCAGCGGAACGCGAGGTGACATATACTTTTGCCCCCGCAGCCTTGGCAAACTGCAGAAGAAAAGTGGCTACCCCGCCGCCAATGCCGGGAATCAGCACATGCATGCCTTCCTTGACTTTCCCTTTTGTAAACAGCGCCCGGTACGCGGTCAAAGCGGCTAGTGACAGGACGCCGGCTTCTTCCCAGGAAAGATGGCCAGGCTTGAGTTCCACATTGTCAATCGGAACATTGATTTGTCCTGCAAACGTGCCATGGCCGGGCAGCCCGATGATCTCAAAGCCTGCAGGAGGGGCATCGCTGTTTTCCTTCCAGCCCAGGCCCGGGTTCAGGATGACTTCGTCGCCAACCTCGATTCCGACCACGCCTTCGCCAATGGCATCAATGATTCCGGCACCATCCGACCCAATGATCAGTTGCGGATCTTCCGGTTTATGGCGATGCACCACAAAAAGGTCGCGGTGATTCAACCCCGCTGTTTTCAGTTTGACCCTTACTTCGCCCGTGCCAGGCTCCGCTGCGGGCATATCACGGTATGACAGCCCTTCCAGGCCGGCTTTTCCCTCATGAACCAATGCTTTCAATCCAATCCCTCCAATTAACAAGATTCGTCTGCATGTCCGAACACACCTATTGTACCAATTTTCCCCCTAATTGTTCAGATAGAACGTAAGCGATCAGCCAGGGGAGTGAGCGTCTGCAGAAAGGAATGCATCCTTTCTGCAGGTTTCTGTCATATTTCTGTCAAGATGTTTTTAACAAACTGTGAACTATGTCACATTGGCAGTTTTTTTACATGAGAGTCTGATATATTGAAAGTGTACTTAATACATCATTTATAAACGAAAGGAAGCGATCTTCATGTTCGCAACATTTTTAAGGGAAAACAAAATTGCCGCTGGTATTCTGACTGTAATTCGTTTGTATCTTGGCTATGCATGGATGACGGCAGGATGGGGAAAATTGACAGGCGGTTTTGATGCATCAGGCTTTCTCCAGAACGCGGTAGCCAATCCGGTAAAAGGCCCTGATGGCAATATGGTCTACGGCTGGTACGTATCCTTCCTGGAAGGCATCGCGCTGCCAAACGTCGAGCTATTCAACTTCCTTGTTCCGCTTGGTGAATTCCTTGTCGGCCTTGGCCTGATTCTCGGCTGCCTGACAACAGCTGCCATGTTCTTCGGGCTAGTAATGAACTTCTCTTTCTTCCTGGCTGGAACAGTATCCCATAACCCAACAGACATCTTCCTTGGCGGCATCATCCTGTTTGCCGGCTACAACGCAGGCGTTTATGGCCTTGACCGCTGGGTGGTACCGTTCATGCGCAAAACATTCAACAAGAAAGCCGCTGC
Organism: Mesobacillus campisalis; assembly: GCF_000986785.1. Classification (GTDB taxonomy): domain Bacteria; phylum Bacillota; class Bacilli; order Bacillales; family Cytobacillaceae; genus Mesobacillus_B; species Mesobacillus_B campisalis. The sequence goes on from NZ_LAYY01000006.1 coordinate 108,547, forward strand.
AGCAGGCAAAGCAGTATAGATTCCATCATATGAAGACAAGAGACATCCTGCAGGAAATTTCCTGCAGGATGTTTTTATGGTATAAAAAACCTGGTAATTATGGAAATAGTGCAATCACTGGTTTATGATGAAAAGAAAGGCATGAATTTGCAGAAGGATTGGGTGGTTGGGGTTTGCTGGTAGAATATTTCATTAATCTTTCCATATTTGCGCTATTGGTCAGCATTCCGCTGGTCGTCCGTTCGTTTGTCGACCACAGGCCGCTCCCCCTGTTTCCTGTGTGGATTGGCTTGTATGCCGGCATGGTTGCCTGGATCCTGGTATTGTTAACCATCCAGTATGGTGGCTATTCCTATGATTTGCGCTATGCACCGGTTCTGCTTGTTTTTTCCTATTTAGGCCCTGTGGGCGGCCTGATTACAGGCACTGTCGCCCTTGCTGCCAGGCTTATGGTGGCGAGCAACTGGGTGCCGGCGGTCACAGCATGGGTAGTTATCATGCTTAGCTTTACGGCCATTTGGTTCCTTGCCAAAAAAATGACGCCAGTCAAAAGGACCGCAGTGACATTCGCCGCTTATACAGTGATTTATGTGATTATCACTCGGGTATATCAGATTGTTCCAGATAATGTGTTTTTTCACGTTCAATACGTTTTGTTTGTTTTGCTTGGAGTGGTATTGGGAACATTGCTGATCGAATCTTATATGAAGCTATACCGTTTCAATTCAAAATTGTCCGAAATGTACAAAATGGTGGAGGAGAGTGAAGCGAAATACCGGCTGATTGCCGAAAACACTTCCGATCTGATCCTGGTAGTGGATAAGCACCAGAACATTAGCTACTATTCCCCTTCGCACCAGTCACTTTTAGGATACCCTTCTGCCCAATTGGAAAAGATGGAGCTTTTGGAAATCATCCATCCAGACGACGCCGGTGCATTCCGCCGAAAGATGGAAAAGATGTTTGCGGCGGAAACATTCCAGTCTGCCGAATTCCGGCTGCACCATAAAGATGGCCGCTGGATTGAATTTGAGTCCCGCTGCATGCCGGTGAAAGGGGAAAACGGGGAAGTTGAGCATATTGTCTTCATCAGCCGTGATATTTCCGAACGGAAAAAAGCAGAGGAAGCCCTCCTCAAATCCGAGAAGCTTTCCATCGTCGGCGAGCTTGCCGCGGGTGTTGCGCATGAAATTCGTAACCCCCTGACAACCATCAAAGGCTTTGTCCAGCTGCAAAGGTGGGAAAATGGCTCCAACTCCTACAATGAGCTTCTTCTCAGCGAACTGGAGCGGATCGAGACAATTACGAGTGAACTGCTTTCCCTGGGGAAACCGCAGGCGGTCCAAATGACGACGACTGATATCCAGGAGCTGATTGAAAAAACAATCGGACTTTTGTCCCCGCAGGCACATCTGCATAATATCCAGTTCCATTTTGATTCCGATAGAAGCCCCATCTTCATCACATGCGAAAAGAACCAGATCATGCAGGTGTTTGTCAATATTTTTAAAAATGCGATCGAGGCCATGCCTGATGGCGGCAGGATTGATGTTGCGGCAAGGAAGTCGGCCGAAGGGGAAGCGCTGATCTCTGTTCAGGACCAGGGATGCGGAATACCGGAAAATCTGCTCCACCGCATCGGGGAGCCTTTTTATACGCTGAAGGAAAAAGGGACGGGCCTCGGGCTGATGATCTGCCATAAAATCATCAAGCAGCATAACGGAAGCATTGCCTATAAAAGCAAGCTTCAGCAAGGAACAAGGATAGACATCACCCTGCCGCTTGCAGCTGAGGGTGAGTGACGGAAACCGGAACAGGATGTTCCGGTTTTTTTGTGCGGAGTGATGGTGAGCAGGTCTGCGGGGATAAAGGTTTAAATACGCTTATAAAAAAAGGAGGTGAACACTGAATTTCCGGCTGCCTACTCGCTGATGTTTGGCAAAAAACAGTGTTCATGCGGCCTTATGGCCTGATTAAAAGCAGTGTGGACACGGCGTGCTTCCCTTCGCCATATTTCTGTCAAGATGTTATTAACAAACTGTGAACTTTGTCACTTTGGCAGTATTTTTACAGTTAAAATTGATATATTGATAGTGTAATCAAACATCTTATAAAACGAAGGGAAGCGATCTTTATGTTCGCAACATTTTTAAGGGAAAACAAAATTGCCGCTGGTATTCTGACTGTGATTCGTCTGTATCTAGGCTTTGCGTGGATGACAGCCGGCTGGGGAAAACTGACAGGAGGATTCGATGCTTCAGGATATCTGCAAAATGCGGTGGCCAATCCGGTAAAAGGTCCAGATGGCAATATGGTCTACAGCTGGTATGTATCCTTCCTTGAAGGCATCGCGCTGCCAAATGTCGAGCTGTTCAACTTCATTGTGCCGCTTGGCGAGTTCCTTATCGGCCTTGGCCTGATTCTTGGCTGCCTGACCACTGCCGCTGCGTTCTTCGGCCTTTTAATGAACTTCTCGTTCTTCCTTGCCGGAACTGTCTCCCATAACCCAACGGATATCTTCCTTGGCGGCATCATCCTGTTTGCCGGCTACAATGCAGGTGTTTACGGCCTGGACCGCTGGGTGGTCCCGTTCATGCGCAAAACATTCAACAAGAAAGGAATCGCAGCAGGCAAGTCTGCGTAACCATCCCGCACAGTGTTCTGCCCCTCCCCTATAGATTGAGCTCCGCCCCTTGTTGGCGGAGTTTTTTTATTTTATTAAAATTAGGCCGAAAATATAGTTGACCTTTACGCTGCGTAAAGGTGTATCGTTTTTTTATGAGAGGGGTGAACACCATGGAATATACTGTGCAGCAGCTGGCAAGGCTTGCGGGCGTCAGCACCCGGACGCTCAGGTACTATGATGAAATTGGCCTCCTGGAGCCGGCAAGGATTAATTCGTCAGGATACCGGATTTACGGGGTTAATGAGGTCGACATGCTTCAGCAGATCCTGTTTTATCGGGAACTAGGGTTGGCACTGGAGGATATTAAGGCGATTATAACGGCGCCTTCCTTTGATGCGGCACAAGCATTGAGGGAGCATCGCCAAAAGCTTCTGGAAAAGCGCGCGCAGCTGGACGCTCTGATTGAAAATGTGAACAATACGATTGAACAGAAAGAGGGGAGAAGCACTATGAACGATAAAGAAAAATTCAACGGATTCAAAAATAAAATGATGGAGGAAAACGAGAAAAAGTACGGAAAAGAGATTCGGGAAAAATACGGGGAAGACGCCGTCAACAAGTCGAACGCAAAACTGATGAACATGAGCGAGGAAGAGTACAGGAAAGTGGCTGAGCTTGAGATGCAGCTGAATGAAACGCTCGCCCAGGCGTTTGCTGCCGGTGATCCGTCAGGGGAGCTTGCCCAAAAGGCGGCAGAGCTGCACAAACAATGGCTCACCTTTTACTGGGACCAGTACAGCAAGGAAGCCCACGCCGGCCTGGCGGAAATGTATGTCGCCGACGAACGGTTTACTGCCTACTATGATAAGGATCAGCCTGGCACCGCCAAGTTCTTGCGGGATGCGATCCTCATTTATACGGGCATGGGCCAACGGGGATAGAGCTATTTTTAAAAATCGCTGGTAATGATAATCAATATCAATTACACTTGGATTAGAGAAAAGAAAAACCATCCAGGAGGAGCGGATTGATTATGTTTGTGCAAATGCGAAAAATGGTAGTAACCGAGGGGAACGCCGGGCAGGTGGTCCAAAGATTTGGCGGGGAAGGCCTTGTTGAGAAGCAGGAAGGCTTCATCGACAGCACCGTCATGGTAAAAAAGGTCCGCCGCGGCGAAGAGGAAGTCGTTGTACTCACCCGCTGGGAGTCAGAGGCCCACTGGAAGCAATGGGAAAAAAGCGATGCCCATATCGCCGCCCATAAAGCGAAGCTAGGCAAGCCAAAGCCGGAATACCTTGTCCATTCCGAAGGCGCCGTTTATGAAGTAGCGGCCGTTAAAACTGCTCCTGCCGGACAAAAATAGCAAATGGAAAGAGCACCGTCCGTTGAAGGAAGGTGCTTTTTTCTGCTTTTATCTATTTCGGCTGTTGCGCTTGGCGTTATCGGTGAACTCCACATATTTCAACAGAAAAAAGTACGGCCAGAAAGCTACGAAGACGATGCCATTCTTGATCTCCCTGCGCGAGTTGGCCTTGCTGAGAAACAGGCCCATGAAACCAATGAGGAGATAAAGCGTTAATTCAAGCAGCATGATTACCACTCCTTTAACACCTTTATATCAGTGTATACAGGAGGTCTTGTTTTTGTTCCGAAAAATTGGGGACAGGCAGGACATAATTTGAAAATGGGTGTTTAACAGCAGGTGGCTGTATCTGTATAATTTTTAAAAAGGGGGTGCTGCCATGCGGGTCCAGCATAATGCCGTTTGCTGGCAGGGAAGAGTAGATTCAGAGAGTGATAGGTTAGGTTTTCGCCTTCACCAAATAGTCAAGCTGACGCCGCTAGCGGAACTGAAGAAACAGGATGGCCCGGGGCCGGTATTCGGGCTTATCGGCTTCAGATGCGATGAGGGAGTCAGGAGGAACAAGGGAGTGCCAGGGGCGGCGAAAGGCCCTGGGGCAATCAGGAAAGCGCTCGCCAACCTGCCTTGGCATCTGTCAGAGGGTGCGGAGGTTTATGATTTTGGCGATATCCTCTGCGAAGGGACGGAAATGGAGGCTGCCCAGGCCGAGCTTGGGAATGCTGTTTCCTTCATGCTCGGTAAAAATGTAATCCCCATCATCCTCGGCGGCGGCCATGAAACATTTTACGGCCATTACCTTGGAGCAAGGCAGGCGGCTGGCGGAAGTGCACGCCTTGGTCTCGTCAACATTGACGCCCATTTTGACATGCGGCCTTATGATGAACAGCCATCTTCTGGCACGATGTTTAAACAGGTATTGGACACCGATTCCCGGGCTGGCTATTTTGTAGCCGGGATCCAGAAACAGGGCAATACAGCCGCTTTGTTTGCAGAGGCAAAAAAGCATGGAGTGGCGTACGTGCTGGAAGAGGATTTGCTCCCATGCGGAATGGAGAAGGCCATGGGGCAGCTGGAGGAATTTGCTTCCGGACATGATGCCCTGGTTCTCACCTTGTGCACGGATGCAATCTCATCGGCCTATGCGCCGGGGGTGAGTGCGCCGTCGCCATTCGGGCTTGAGCCCAAGACAGTCCGCGAACTGATCCGGACGCTTGCCGGGAACAGCAAGCTGCTATCGTTCGATGTTTGCGAGGTCAATCCCGACCTCGATGAGCAGAATCGTACCGCTTCGCTTGCGGCACGGCTGGTTCATGAGTTTATGATGGCATGGAAGTAGCCGGAAGAGCCCCGTTCGTGAATGAATGGGGCTTTTAATTTTTAGTGGGTATGAGTGCTTTCCGGATCGTAAGGGCGGTAGCCGCGGGTGAACTGCGTGCCGAAATGTTCGTCGGCAACTGCGGCAGGATCCAGGATATCATCGCCGGCCGGCTTTTTGCCTTCAGCGACCCATTTGATCAGGTCGGCAAAGCCTTCGCTTTCTTCCTGGGAATTGAACCCGCAGTGGGCAACATCCCGGATGACGCGGGTGACAAGCAGGTCTTCACTTCCATTTGCTGCTGTTCGCTGTGCATGCAACTGCTGCATATGAAATGGAACGAACAGGTCGCCAATGTTGTGAAGTGACACCATCGGTATTTTATGTGTGCCGTTGACCTTCGGAACGCCGGTCAGGCCTTGCTGCTTTGTCTGCGGGTCGCTGGTGATCCGCGTTACGGCTTCGTTCAGGGCTTTCTCCTCAGCTGATAACGTGCTTATGTCATCGTCGAACTGGTAGACGGAGTCTGTCGTGTTGACAACATTGCCAGCGGCGACGCCGTATGTTCCATCAGGGCGCAGCTGGCCGAGGAGGAAGTTTTTGTAAGAATCAAAGGCTGTATCGGACAATGGGCGCTTGCCGCCTGACAGATTAATGGTTACCGCTTTCAATTTTTCCCCTTCAGGAGTGAGCTTTCCATTGATTCCTAGTTTTGAGACGATTTGAGGGACGATGGTGGAAGTGTACTCTTCATCCCCGATAGTCTTTTGCTGGTTTTTCGGAATGCCGGCGAGTGTCTGGGCTACCATGTTATAGTCGGCAAAATAATCGAACAGCTCTGTATCGCCGGTGACGCCGCACATTGGCATCGCTCCGTCATAGGAGCCGCTGTATTGCTCAGCCAGCACGGCTGTGATATGGCCGCCCATGGAATGGCCGGTCACATAAGTGCGTGATGGCTTGGCAACCTTGCCGTTGAAAAGGGCTCCGAGCGCGTGCGTGTCTTTTACGCCCTGGGCGACATCATAGCCGTTCGTGCTGTAGCTGGAGGCTGCCCAGGCAAAGCCGTTCTCAAGCAGGTATTTTCTTAGGTTCGCAGGATTGCTGACGGTCAGCTCTAGTCCTGTGCCGCGGAACCCATGGGCATATAAAACCAGCTCCCCGTTCCAGTTTTCCGGTACTTCAATCCGGTAGCCGGCTCCTTTATGTATACCCCAGTATCTTTTGGTATTAAAGCCCGCCAGGCTGTCAAAGGGCAATTTGGCTTCATCGACATAATACGGAATGGTGGCCTGGTTTTGCGCTTTGCCTGCCGGCTTAGACGAAGCCATGCCTGCGGATGCGGAGATAAGCAAGGACGCCCCAAGCGTTACAGCGAGAAATGATTTTTTTATCAAATCTGGTTCACTCCTTTTTCTATTTGTAGATTAATAGTGTAATATTCTGACATTATTTGCAAGATGAATCATCATTCAAAAATTGACAAGAAACTTTGTCGAAACTCGGAAAAAAAAAGAATAAATACTTAGTGGGGCGAAAGACTTGGTGAGTGAAATATTAAAATAGTTCAAAATAATCAGGCAATTAGTCAGGCTTGTTTTTATAATGAACTATATAAAGAATACATAGAGTTTAGGAGTGAAGAGGCAGATGAAAGGTAAAAAATTACTGGCCGGCGTAAGTGCGCTGGCATTGTGCGCAAGCTTGGCTGCACCTGCATTGGCGACCAATTCTCCAAATGGCAACCTGACAAACCCCAACCAGGTGTATTCCATCCAGGGTTGGACAAATTATGCTGAAATGGTCATGAAGCTGCAGCAGATTGAAAGCAGCAGCCAGGGCCGTGTGGCGCTTGAAGTGGTTGGAAAGTCCAATCAGGGCCGCGATATTTATCAGGCAAGAGTTGGGACGGGTGACAAAGTCATTTTAATTGAGAGTGAAATCCACGGAAATGAAAAGACAGGCACGGAGGCCATCCTGAACATTCTTCAGTACCTTGGCTCAAGCAATTCGCCAGAAGCTAAAAAGATTCGTGAGGAAATCACGTTTGTCGCCCTGCCGAAAATGAATCCGGATGCGTCCGAACTGGACCGACGCGGCAATGATATGTCATGGGCAGAAGTGGTACAGGCATTCCCTCAGCTGGCGCATGCTTCCCGGCCAGCGTGGAACTATTATACTTCCAGCAATATGCAGCAAAGGGATTATTCCCAGCGTCCAGGGTTTGACGTGAACCGCGATTTCAACCCGGATCTGAATTATGTGCCTAAGGCTTCAGACTTCCCTGGCGATTCGAGTAAACCAGGCTGGTTCATCACTCCTGAATCCCAGACAGTAAGGGATGTGTACAAGTCGCTGCAGGCTGAGTTTGGCAAAGTGGATGTATTCATCGACCTTCACCATCAGGGACAATATTATGTAGAGGGAACCGATGATCTTGTGACACTGTCACTATCAGCCGATTTTGTTCCGGATCCTAATACAGAGAGAGGCGCGAAGTATGCGGAGTATAAGGACAACTTTAATCTGGATTACTCCAAACAGCTGAACCTGGCTGCTTATAATGCATTGCAGTCATTGGGCGAAAACTCGCCGTTCAACAATATCACCTTGTACAGCCAGAACCTTGACCTGCCGGGCACCGCTCTCGGAAGCTTTGCTCTTAATGGCAGCGGGACGATTCTGTTCGAAGTCAGGGGACAATCCCATACACTTGGGCAAAAGAAAAAAGGCCAGCTGGTCAAAGCAGTCGAAACCGGACTTTACGGAATAATTAATGGCGTAACTGACGGCTCCGTCGAACAGCTTGATCCAGCCGACTACAACAAGATACCGAACACAGCCTACGCACCATCCCTTTAATAGAATGAAGAGTGCCTGACCCCCAGCGCTTTAAAGCGCTGGGGGTCAGGCACTCTTTCATTGGGTAAAGCGTTAAAAAAGGGCGGGATTGGATCCGGCCCTTTGGAGGTGAGTGGTTTAGTCAGGATCGCCATCGTTATGGATGATAAATCTTCCCGTGTCCCTGCAGTATCGATAGATTATTTTCCTCTCAATTCCACTGTTTCGTTCGATGATGGTTCTCCTTAATGTCCGGGCTTGGCTGACTTTTGTCACAAGGTGGGTTGTTCTGGAAGGAAGGATGATGGAACGGTTGCCGCTGCACATGACAATGGTTCCCTTACCATATGGTTCGATATTTTCAATATGCTGTATGTTCATATAAACCAGGCTTCCTCTGATAGGAGACTTGGCAGGCAACAGGCAGACAGTGTTGTTTGGGTTCACAATGAAGGGGCTCATTTTAAGTTCCCCAAGAATAGTCCCGGCCGATTTAACCGCTCCGCGCAAATCAAATCCAAAGTAATTCAGGGTTTCTTCAATAAGATTCTCAGGATGGCGTTCAACAATCAAATCCCGCTTCTCTTCGACAATCCTGGTCATAAAATCCCCATTTGCCTTCCGGTAGCCAATCATAAAATACAGTTTGTCCCTGATAATATAACGCTGATTTATGTACATTCCACACCCCTTATCCCCGACAGAAAATGTCCCCATCGATTAAGTAGACTGCCTCCCTATAATACTATCATCTTTTTCCAGCAACATTAGAGGCCTTGAATAACATTCGAAAAATCGACATAATTCAACAAGTGTATTGCGTTGGTCTTCTGGCCTTCTGTTTAAATGTGGCAACTTTTGAAACAAAGTGCTGAACAGGAAGGAAGTTTGGCCGGAATGAAGAATGATAGATGTGACATTAAAAAAGGAGGAAAAGAAATGAAGCGTAGTTTGGCAGTTTTATGTGGAAGTTTGCTGGTTCTATTGTTATTTTTGGCACCGGGAAGTGCCGTGCTCGCTGCAGAAGAGCCATGTGAATGTGAGAGCCTGAAGCCGCTTCAGGGGGCGGAACGCAATAAGATTGTGGCCGGTCTGATCAGCGGTGATGTGTTTAAAAATGTGCGTGCAGAGCTATTGTCTCAGGGCTTTAAATGGAGCGGGGCAGGTGCTATCGAAGTCATCAAAACGGAAATGCCTGGATTTGGTCCGGTCACGATGGTGGGCGCAGCGTTTGTTAATCCGGATGGAAAGACAGAAAGGCATGTATTCATCAATGGGGCCTATGCAGGACCAGCACCTGAAGGCCCACATACACATTAAGAGAAATGCTCAAATAACGCTGCAGGAGCCTATGTCCCTGCAGCATTTTAATGCCCTAAAGAGTTGCATCCCTAAAGAGTGCCTGACCCCATGGCTCAGTTTTTCCCGACAAACTCCCAACCTCTGCAAAAGACTCTTCGACATTTTTCTCAAATTCCTCACCAGCCATTTTATTCCTATTTTTTTAAAAATCATAGGTGAAATCCCGCATTACCGCATCACCGTGCCGGGGGTCAGGCACCCTTTACTAGGGTGAAGCAAGATATTTTGTGCGTTTTGTTGTTATTTTTATGGATTTCCGGGGTAAAGAAAGAACAAATAAGAATTGGAATCTTGGACAAAACAAAAACAGAAAGTAGGGTAGAACTATGAATAATTGGAAGCCGGATTTTTCTAATAGTCACGATGAATATATTGCATCTTTTGTCGAAGCCTTGAACGTACAAAATGAAAACGAGGCGATCTTATCCCAGAAGAGGACAAGGTATACGAAGGGAGCCAATCAGATTATCCAGCAAGTGCAGCAGCGCTTCCTTGAAACCCGCCGTGCAGAGGAAATCGACAAGGCTCTTGATGAAAAGAATGAAGCAAGGTTCATGGCCCTAACTTCTGAAGGCTGGGAAAAGCATCTCTAGTAGAACACTCTTGCAACAGCAGCCCGGAAGAGCGAAGGACGGCTCACCCAGCCTGGCTTTAATCAAACGTTTGATTAAATGACTGGAAACCTCAGAAAAACGCACTCTTTCTTTACAAAAGAGTGCGTTTTTCTTTATAAAACAAACTGTCCAGTTGCAAAACTCCACTTCATTTGCTCTCCATCTTCCAATATTTTCATTAAGGCTGGTCAAAGGGTATCCACAACCTTCCATTTTAAGCTAAAATGGAATCAACGTATGCCATTCAAAGAGGGGGAGCAAGAGATGCACAAGGTGAGAAAAGCAATCATTCCAGCGGCCGGCCTGGGAACAAGGTTTTTGCCCGCAACTAAGGCGATGCCGAAAGAGATGCTGCCGATTGTCGACAAGCCGACCATTCAATACATAGTCGAGGAAGCGGTCGCCTCGGGGATTGAAGACATCATCATTGTCACCGGGAAAGGAAAAAGGGCGATTGAGGACCATTTCGACCATGCCATGGAACTGGAAAACAATCTGATGGAAAAACAGAAATACGAACTTCTTGAAACCGTCCAGGGCATTTCCAATATGATTGACATCCATTATATCCGCCAGAAGGAACCAAAAGGATTGGGCCACGCGGTCTGGTGCGCCCGCAAGTTCATCGGCAATGAACCGTTTGCCGTCCTATTGGGAGATGACATCGTTCAATCGGAAGTACCTTGCCTCTCCCAGCTGATGGCGGAATACAACAAGCGTTTCTCCTCGGTCCTTGCAGTGAAAAGAGTACCTGAAACCGAGACACACCGCTATGGGATCATTGATCCGATTGCCGGCGCTGAGCGAATCTACCAGGTAAAGGATTTCATTGAAAAACCTGCGCCCGGTACCGCTCCTTCCAATTTGGCGATCATCGGCCGTTATATTTTAACCCCTGAAATTTTTATGTTCCTCGAAAAGCAGGAAACAGGAGCCGGCAACGAAATCCAGCTGACCGATGCCATCCAGAAGCTGAACGAAATCCAGCGCGTGTTTGCCTATGAGTTCGAGGGCAATCGCTATGATGTCGGCGAAAAGCAAGGCTTCATCGAAACCACGATTGAATTTGCTCTGCAAAACCTTGAACTGAGAGACGAATTGCTGCCATTCATGGAACAAAAGCTGAAGGAGCACGGCAAATAAATTTTTACCAGTTCTATCACAAAAGCCAGCTGAGGCCATCTTAGCTGGCTATTTTGTGTACTCTTAGCGCGGTTTTTATTAATTTCAACAATTATGTTAAAAGTCACCTGATTTGTTGACAGTGATAATCGTTTTCAATTAATATATACCTAATGAATAATGATAATCATTATCAACTAAAGTAAGTGTTATCAAAAGAACATCTCACCAAGGTTTGCAGATTCAGATCGCAAAGGAGGAGACTTAAATGATTGGCCATTATATTGCCGCTGAAAGCTTCGAACAGCCCATAAACTGTTTATGTCCAGGAGGGGGACATTCCGGTTTGCTATCCCTTCAACAAGGGGATATCATCGAGGTCCTTGATAACAGAAAGTTTACCATCGCCCGAGGCTGGCATTATCTCATACACATAAATAACCACTGGTTCGTCTATATCAGTGAAAAAGATTTGGAAGAATGCAGCCGCAAGGGCCAGCTGCTCAGTCCATTTGACATGGACCTTGAAGCTAACTATTTGCAGTTTAAAATCAACGAAGCGCTGGATGGAGGAAACGAGTCAGCTTTTCACCTTTTAACAGCACGTTTAAAAGAATTGTCGGGCCTAAAAGAGAGCCTTGGCAATTTTGTCAAATACCTGCCCGTTTAATTACAAAAAACCCCCGTTAAATGGGGGTTTTTCTTTAATCCGTCTTGAACTTGTACCGCAAAATGGCTGCGAGTCCTGCTCCATGATTGAATTCGCCGTTTTCAACCAGCTCCTTCAATTCCTCCATGGTCAACTCGTGCACCTCCAGCTGTTCGCTGTTCTCCAAATGCTGTCCCTTTGCTACCAGCCCGGCAGCCGCGAACAGATAAATCTCCTCGCTTGTCGATCCAGGGGAAGGATAGAAACTCCCCAACTCCAGCCAGTGTTCAGCCGCATAGCCGGTTTCTTCCACTAGTTCCTGCTTCGCCGCTTCAAGCGGATCATTGCCTTCTTCGATCATTCCTGCGGGAAGCTCCCACTGCCAGCTTTTAAAAGCATGGCGGTACTGCTTCAGGCAGACGACTTTGTGGTCGGGAGTAATCGGCAGGATGCACACTCCCTTGGCAAAATTCAGATAAGAAAAGGTTTTATCATCGCCATCAGGAAGTGTCACCTGGTCGACAACCACCTGAAACCGATCGACCTTCACGCTGACGCTGCTGTTCAATTTCCAAGTCAAAAATCCTCACCTCAAGTTTTTCATCCATTCCTCAGCCTATTTCTTCGGCAAGCAACGTTTCGCATTCTTCCACATTATACGTCAATTCAATCATATTGATAAACGGTTCGACAAACTGGGGATCAAATTGCCTGCCCGACCATTTCCGCAGCTCGGCAATACCTTCTGCGAATGTTTTCGTTTGCTGGTAAGGCCTTTCCGTTGTCATCGCATCAAACGAGTCGATAATGCAAAGAATCCGGGCCAGCTTTGGAATCGTTTTTCCTTTCAGTCCATATGGGTAGCCTTTCCCGTCATAGCGTTCATGATGGAGTTCCACAAGCGGGACAAGGTCTTCAAGCTTTTTATCGATGGAGATGATCTCTTTTCCCCAGGTGACATGCTTTTTCATGATTTCCCATTCATGGGCCTCAAGCTTGCCTTTTTTATTTAAAATATCCCGCGGAATCTCAATTTTGCCGATATCATGGACGAGGGCACCCAGTATCAATGTTTTGCGTTCATGGTCACTCAGATTCAGCTTCTTTGAAAAATCAACGGCATATTGATAAACACGTTTACTGTGGCGGTAGGTATAGACATCCTTGGAAAGGAACATCTTCAGCTGATGTTCCGCCTCCGCCAGCTCCTTCTCAAGGTTCAGCGACCGCTGAACCGAATAATCGGTATGCTCATTATAGATTTGCACAAGGTTTTTACCTTGATCCTTCGTGGAATACAAGGCTTGGTCGGCTTTATTCAGAAGTTCTGTAGTATTGAGCGTCTCCTTTTCCCATTCCGCGATACCCGCAGAAAAGGATAAACAGCCATAAGGCAGGGATTCGACCCCTTTAAAATGAGTATTATTCGTTTTTTTGCGGACATCATTCAAAAACTTAAAAGCATCCTGGCTGTTTGTGTTTGGCATCAGGAAGGAAAATTCCTCTCCCCCATAGCGGGCCACAGAGTAGCCTTTGCTTTCGGCTTCTTTTTTAATCAGAGCACCAAACTCTTTCAAAACCTGGTCACCGCGGATGTGACCGAAGAGATCATTGTACTTTTTGAAATCATCAATATCAATCAGGGCGACACTAAGAGGCTTCTCCGACTCGCGGGCCGCAGTCAATTCCTTTTCCAGCAGCTCCTTGAAGTACCCGTGGTTGTTCAAGCCGGTAAGGAAATCCTTATTCGCTTTGTCCGCCACCTCTTTATACAATTCAAAATGCTGCTTGAACGCCTGCGACAGCAGGAAAGCAATGCAGGCAAACAGGAAGAGGCCGAACAGGTTTTGGGCGTGGAGGAGGATCATCAGGACTAGGGAGAGAAGCAGGGTGCTTAAATAGGTGGCTAAGCTATCTTTAATCATTTCCTTTAAAGCTCTGCCAAGGCTGTCTTTGTCGGAAAGTAAAAAGTAGATGCCAACTAGAAGGACATTGACCGAATAATAGGTTCCTAATGCTGATATATACGGGATCAGGTTTTTTAAATGGACATTGCCTACCTCTCCCCCCGTAAAAATAAAGGTGTAGGAAGAGCTTATAATCATGAAAGAATAGATGGCAAAATTAAGAAGGTGCTTCCACCAAGCGCTCTCTCTTTGGGTGAAGGCGAAAATGCTTGCGTTTAAAAACAGGACTACAAGAGTTGTATCAACACCGTAGAGAAAAAGGCTGGCCAAAAAAACGGTTGAGTCCATTGATAGAGTATTGCCTTTTGGAGGCAGCTGTATATGGAAATGATTAAGCGCTAAAACAGATCCTGTTAGGGCAAAAAGGGTTACCCACTCGGAAGTAGTATATGGTTTTAACTCAAGGGAAAGAAAGAAAGCTATAATGCCCAGGAAGGATATAGAGAAAATGTATATATTTAATCTATTGCTTAATAAACGCATAATCACCACTCGCAATATAATATTTAAGGAGAAGTTAAATGATAACTCCTCCCTACTAACTATTATAGTATTTTATAGCCAGAAGTTAATGCAATAATTACTGAGCCCAGAATAACCGCATTCATTAAAAGGTTTGTTACTTTAATACCTTGGAATTTCTTCATATTAATTCACCTCCTTTTGAAGCAAGCCAGTATCTGCGTCCTTTTCTGAATTTTTATCTCCGACCATTAGGTGCTGGATAAAAATGAATATGCCAATATTCATTATAATATCCCCAATCGATATGACTTGGGTGCGGGGATAAGGTGCGGATAATGGAATTATATCGCCCAGGAAACCAAGCTTTGTGGTTTCTGAAAGCAAGAAATGTTTTCCATATAATCCTTGTTTAAGAGTCTCAACATAATAAGGATCCAAAACAGCTGCAGCCTCGACTGAAACTGGCATCCTTCCTCCGTTGGCTGCCATGACCAGGAAGTTTAAGAGTACGCCTATAAAAATAACCATGAACCCGTGATGGGTACGGTTTAAATACAGGAACCACAGCCCCACGACATAAACCAAGATAAAAATATACCCGCTCAAATTACCCAACAGGCTGATTTTATTTTGCAGTGAAAACACAGCAATTTGCAGAATCAGAAGCAGTGGAAAAACCAAGCCGCCTTTTAATTTGAGCTCGGCCAACCCTTTTAAATTTCCTTTACGCAAGAAGCCGACAATAAATGCAAGAATAATTCCGTCAAATACCAAAAATGTTTACCACCATTCTTAAAGGGATAGGTATTTATGTTGTGACTTACAAATAACGACAGATAGTATCTTCATCATAATCGTAAATTCCACCAAAGTTCAATCACTTTTTGTAATTTTCATAAATTGTATAAATATAGCAATTTATCCGGTGTAATTGGAAACTTTTAATAGAATGGTCTCCGCCTTAAGCCCTAGATTTTATTACAATTGTGGTCTGTGGAAAAAAGGGAATGAATCATGTATTGTTGAATTAAAGAGGGAGAACGCCCTTTTTGACATTTTTTTGCCACCAGACGAAACATTGGTTCCCCTTTATTCGTATGAATAAGAAGGAACTTACGTAAGGAGTCGATACAGAATGAATTCGTTTCTGTCGTTTTTATTCAAGACAGCTCTGGCTGTCCCGTCCGCCATTACGATTTGGACGCTAAGCTATTTTGCTTTCTACAATACATTTTTCATCTCATCTGCAGCTGCGCTCGGAGGCGGGGCGCTGATTTACTGGCTGGCTTCCCTCTATTCGGACTCCCGCTTTCTCAAAAAAAACGGGCTGAGCCGAAAGGAATACAGGTATATAAAAAAGAATCTTGAAGAAGCGAAGAAAAAAATCTCGCGCTTGCACAAGCTGCTGTTTTCGATTCGCCATCTGCCTTCCTTAAAGGAAAGGATCGAATTGCTCCGGATGATCCGCAAAATTTATGCATTGACCAAAAAAGAGCCAAAGCGGTTTTATCAAGCGGAAAGGTTCTATTTTTCCCATCTTGATTCCGTTCTTGAACTTACCGAGAAATATGAATTTCTCTCATCACAGCCTAAAAAGAACCGTGACCTTGACTGGTCACTGAATGAAACCAGGAAAACCTTGTCCGAGTTGAGCAGGCTGATTGAAAAGGATTTATACCAGGTAATCGAGAATGATCTTGACACTCTTAATTTTGAAATCGATGTGGCGAAACACTCCATTAAGACATCGCGAGGCTTGGAGAGCGAACGGTCAGTCCCTGAAGGGCTTAACTCGGGTAAAAAGAAAGGGATCCAGATTCCCGGCCGGAAAGCAGCTGAGGATGCCATGGCCGCTTTGGAAGCCGCCCGGGCGCGGAATAAAGCAGCTGAAGAGGAAAAGAGCCGCGAGAAGCCTGTCGAAGCAGAAAACGGCAGCAAGATACAAGCCGAAGCAGACAGCGATGAAAAATGGGAAGAATTCAAAAGGAAGCATGCCAATCAGAACAAGAATGAAACTCATGGTTCAGGGACAGAGGAAAACACTGGACCAAGATTTTACATCAACACCAAACGGGAAGAGAAAGTGGAAGTGAAGATTTCCCTGGGTACCCGTGAAGAAAGATACAAGGACAAAAACAGGAGGTTTCCCGAATGAGTGAAAATAATCCAGACCTGCTGAAGAATACAGGCAACCTAATGGACGACATGCTTGCCAATCCATTTGGTGAGGAAAGCCCGGAACTGCAGCTGCAGCCTGCGCGCAAGACGGAGGATGCCAAGCCAGTCAGGCTGATTGACGTGATTCCCGAGGAAAACAGGGCCAAGGCGATTCAGCTTTCCCAGCAAATCGACCCGGCCAATCACCAGGCGATGATTTCGTACGGCACCCAGGCGCAAGGGAAGCTGCTGTCCTTTTCGCACACAATGCTTGAGCATGTGCAGAAGAAGGATGTTGGTGAGGTCGGCGAAATCATCAATGACCTGATGAAACGCCTTAAGGAGGTCAGCCCGGACGAGCTCAAGCAGGATAAGCCATCCTTTTTCGGCCGAATGTTCGGCAAGCTTTCCGGGTCCATCCAGGAAGTGCTGTCGAAATACCAGAAAACCGGGGCACAAATTGACCGCATATCTGTAAAATTGGACCGCAGCAAAAATGTGCTGCTGTCCGATATCGCGATGCTTGAGAAGCTGTATGAACACAACAAGGAATACTTCAACGCCCTGAATATCTACATTGCTGCCGGTGAACTGAAGCTTGAGGAACTGAACAATAAGACGATTCCGGAGCTGAAGAAAGCAGCCGCGGCGACCCAGGACCAGATGAAGTTCCAGGAAGTTAACGACATGATCCAGTTTGCCGACCGTCTCGACAAACGGCTTCATGATTTGAAACTAAGCCGGGAGATCACAATCCAGAGTGCGCCGCAAATCCGACTGATCCAGAATACGAACCAGGCGCTGGTTGAAAAAATCCAGTCTTCCATCATGACCGCCATTCCGCTGTGGAAAAACCAGGTGGCCATTGCCTTGACCCTGATCCGCCAGCGCCATGCGGTCGAGGCGCAGAAACAGGTTTCCAAGACAACAAACGAGCTTCTCTTGAAGAATGCCGAAATGCTTAAGAGCAACACGATTGAGACCGCGAAGGAAAATGAGCGCGGACTCGTCGACATCGAAACCCTGAAGAAAACGCAAGAAAACCTGATTTCCACACTGGAAGAAACCATGCGCATCCAGGAAGAAGGGCGCATCAAACGCCGCCAGGCCGAAAACGACCTTGCCAGCATGGAAAACGAACTGCGCCTCAAACTTCTCGAAATCAAAGGAGACTAACTCAAGGGGGTCAGGCACGCTTTGCTTCGCTAAAGCGTACCTGACCCCCATTGCGTTAATATGTTAAAGAGTGCCTGACCCGCGGTGCGTTAATGCGCTGAAGGGTTGGGCTTTTTTGTGAACTTCGCCTGGGGATTGTTGACGGTTGGTACATGGGGGAATAGAATGGGCATGAATTGATGAAAAACCATATTAGGGAGGAAGTTTATGCCGCGTCCATACCGTATTTTTTATCCTGGGGCCACCTATCATGTTCATGCAAGGGGAAACCGCCGCGGAGCTATTTTTTATGAAGATCGTGATTATCTCCATTATCTTGCACTCCTCGAGCAAGTCCGCAGTACCCACCCCTTTGATTTGCACTCCTATTGCTTGATGACCAATCATCTCCATCTGCAAATTGAGATTTCCCACACACCTCTATCGCAAATTATTAAAGAGCTTCATTCCCGATACGCCATTTACTTTAATCGGAAATATGATTATGATGGCCACCTGTTCCAGGGGAGGTACGGAGCAAAGGTCATTGAGTCCATTGACCATTTTCTTGGCGTGAGCCGCTATATTCATCGCAATCCCCTGGAAGCCGGCATGGTTGGGGATATGGCCAATTACGAGTGGAGCAGCTACCTTTCTTATATTTGCAAGACAGAAAATCCCCACATCTATACCCAACGGACCCTTTCCTATTTCAATGAACCCGCCCACGAACAGTACCGCCTGTATACCGAAAGCGAAAATAAAAACGCGGACGAGCTTATATGGGTGCCCAGATAAAGAAGGTTTAGCACTTTAAAGCGTGAAACGCTGCCTGACCCGCGGTGCGGTGAAGGGGTGAAGCTTAATGTTCTATTTGCCGTAGTAACGACTGCAGCCATAGGGCAAAGAGCTTGAAGATGGTAAAGCCGAGGGCTCCGCCGATGGTGTTGAGAATGATATCGTCAATATCAAAGCTGCCGACCCGAAAAAGAAATTGCAGGCATTCTGTACCAAAGGTTGCCAGGAAAACTACTAAAATGGTCCAGCCGAATTTTATACACCTGGCAAACAGCAATGGCAGGAAGAAGCCAAGAGGCATAAAGGCAAGCACATTTCCTGCCAGGTTTGTGACCAAGATACTGGTGTTGATCTTTCCTGATGCCTGAATGTAGCTGGCAATTGTATGAAAGGGAACCAGGTTGGAATCGGCGCTGCCGGTGCTTGAAACGGTCTGTCTATATGGGCTCCAGAAAAGAAGGGTAGCGGCCAGTCCGAGGTAGAGAAAAAACAGCAGATAGGCGGTTGTGAGTATCAGTTTTCTGTTTTTATAGTTTAAATTTGAAAGCATATATTTGTCTCCTGTCATCTTACAGTCTATGGACGTTTCCCTTATTTTAACAGAGAGAAACCCCCAATAATTGCCTGAAAACCAACCAATACAGTTATATGGTAAACTATTATAAAATTTACATTTTTATGAAAATGGAGGGTTGTGTGGTGTTTGATTACAAAGGAGAAATTTTTCTATGCTTTTAGCAAAGACAATGAAGCATCAGTGAGGGTTGCATCCGGTTCAACGGTAGAGATTGAAACATATGACTGTTTCCAGGATTAGATTCAATCTGAAGACACGCCATACAATACGGTGGATTGGGCGCAAATCAATCCGGCTACTGGACTCGTTTTTGTGGAAGGTGTGCAGCCGGGTGATATCCTGAAGGTAAAGATTGAGAAAATCGAACTGGGAGACCAGGGCCTGCTTGCTACTGGTCCCGGGCTCGGCATTACGGGACACAGGATTGAAAAATTTGAAACGAAAATGATCCCAATTTCAGAGGGGAAAGCCGTTTTCAATAACCGCATTCAGCTACCTTTAAACCCGATGATCGGAGTAATTGGAGTGGCGCCTGCGGAGGGGGCTATCTCCAATGGAACACCAGGAGCCCATGGCGGCAATATGGATACCACATTAGTCGCAGAAGGGGCAACTTTGTATTTGCCTGTTTTCCATGATGGAGCCCTGTTTGGCCTAGGTGACCTTCACGCTGCAATGGGCGATGGGGAGATTGGCGTTTCAGGCATAGAAATTCCTGGCAAAGTAACAGTTACACTTGAGGTGGTAAAAGGGAGAAGCATTCCATTCCCATTCATTGAAAATGAGGAAGGTGCAGCTATCCTTGTTTCCAAGGAAACGCTCGATGAGGCAGCAAAAGCGGCAGTGGAAATCTTTGTAGACACGCTGCTTCCTCATACCGATATGACCCTTCCAGAGCTGACCATGCTCTTCAGTGCAGCAGGGCATGTTCAAGTTTCGCAAATCGTCAATCCACTTCTGACAGCACGATTCTTTGTCCCAAGATTCATTCTTGAAGCATATAATGTGAAATTATTCTAGAATAATAACTTTATTGTACTAAAGGGTGCCTGACCCCCGGTGCGGTGATGCGGTAGAGTGGGATAGAAGGTGGGCGGGCTGATAGTGTACAAGTGTGTATGGAGAGGTTTTTATAAGAGAGGGGGCGAACAGGAGAATTTCTTCCTGTTCGCTTCTTTTTGCCTTATGACTCAGCTGAAGGGTAGGTAAATCCGGGATTACAGCTTCACACTCATGGGCTAGGGCGATAATGGGACAATGGTTCAAGAATCAATTTTCGAGTTTTCACACTATAGACATTATTTAAATTAAAAATTTATTGACTTGAGAATGATTTTCAATATAATTGAGAATGAGAAGCATTATCAGTAAATAATGCTATCTATAAAAAAACAAATTTACTTCAGGGGGAGAATGAAACAATGCAAAAAAGATTATTCAGATTTGGTTCAATTGTTATGGCAGCTGGCCTATTTTTATCGGCATGCGGAGGCGGCAACAGCGAGCAATCCAATGAAACTAGCAAGCCGGCCGAGAAGGAAGATCCGGGCGTAGTCAACCTCTACACAGGCCGTCATTATGATACAGATGACCAGCTTTATAAGACCTTCACTGAACAGACAGGCATCAAAGTTAACGTGATTAAGGGTGAAGAAGACGAGCTTATTGAGCGCCTGGCACGGGAAGGGGAGGCAACCCAAGGTGACCTGTTCTTTGCTGCTGATGCAGGGCGCCTTCACTGGGCAAAGGAAAAAGGCATTTTCCAGGCTGTCGAGAGCGAAGTGCTGGACAAGAATATTCCTGAAACACTGCGTGACAAAGACAATGAATGGTATGCAATGACCAAGCGCGCACGTGTGATTGTGTATGCGAAGGACCGGGTAAACCCTGAGGATCTATCTACCTATGAAGATTTGACAAGTGACAAGTGGAAAGGCAAAGTGCTGATTCGTTCTTCTGAAAATGTGTACAACCAGTCCTTGCTTGCTTCCTTCCTGGAGCTGAATGGCGAAGAGGCTGCGAAGGAATGGGCCCAGGGCATTGTTGCCAACATGGCAAGGGACCCCAAGGGAGGGGACACTGATCAGCTGAAGGCTGTCGTAGCAGGTGAAGGCGATGTGGCGGTCATGAACACCTACTATGTGGGACGTTTGCAAAATTCGACCAACCCTGAAGAAGTGAAGCTTGCGGAACAGGTAGGGGTGTTCTTCCCGAACCAGGAGACAACAGGAACCCACATCAACATCAGTGGAATTGGCGTAACAAAGCATGCGAAAAACAAGGAAAATGCCATCAAGTTCATGGAATT
This sequence comes from Mesobacillus campisalis, assembly GCF_000986785.1. Taxonomy (GTDB): domain Bacteria; phylum Bacillota; class Bacilli; order Bacillales; family Cytobacillaceae; genus Mesobacillus_B; species Mesobacillus_B campisalis. The sequence goes on from NZ_LAYY01000006.1 coordinate 129,866, forward strand.
CCTTTCAAGTGAAGAAGCACAGAAACTGTTTGCGGAAGGAAACAATGAATACCCGGCCAACCCGAATGTTGAAGCTTCCGAGCTGCTGAAATCGTGGGGAGACTTCAAAGAACAGGATATCCATTTGAATATCCTTGGAGAAAGAAATGCCAATGCTGTGAAGATCTTTAATGAAGTAGGCTGGAAGTAACGTAGACAAGAAGACTGGATCCCGAATGGGTTCAGTCTGTTTATTTTGGCGGCAGTTTTCGAAGCATCCTTGTTTTCACTTTTTTCCACATCATATTGTGAAATATCGGATTATTTACATTGACTCTTGAGAATGATTTTCATTATAATTGTTACTGAGAAACGTTATCAGGAAAATCGTCCAACTTATCTTTAATATAAATTGGCAATAATCTGGCAGGATGGTTTGTTCATCTTTTAACTAAGCACGAAAAAAGGAGCCGAACGCTGATGTTTATTGAAATTAAAGAATTAAGTTTTCAATATAAGAATGCGAAAAAACCGACAATCCAAAACTTTGATCTGTCAGTAAAGCAAGGCGAAATCATCTCGATCCTGGGCAGCAGCGGATGCGGCAAAAGCACGATTCTAAGGCTGATTTCCGGCCTTGAGGTCCCGCGCAGCGGCTCCATTGTGATTGATGGGAAAAAGATGGCTGATGACCGTCAGTTTGTAAAGCCGGAGCATCGCGGAGTAGGCATGGTGTTCCAGGATTATGCGTTATTCCCGCATATGACCGTTGCCGGGAACATTAAATACGGACTTGCGAAAATGAGCCGCCGTGAAAAAAACGAGCGTCTTAACGAAGTGCTTGATCTGGTTGGCCTTGCCGGGTTCGAAAAGCGTTATCCATACGAGCTCAGCGGAGGCCAGCAGCAGCGTGTTGCACTGGCGAGGGCATTGGCGCCAAAGCCGGCACTCATCATGTTCGATGAGCCATTCAGCAACCTGGATAAAAGCATTCAAGTCAAGATTCGCGATGAGCTGAGGCTCATCCTGAAGCAAACCGGAGTGACATCCATCTTTGTCACACATGATGAAGAGGATGCAAAAGCGCTGGCTGACCGAGTGGTTGTGATGGAGGACGGGAAAGTTCTAAAAGCCGGAAGGCCGGAAGACATCATCGGGAACCCAGCCGAACACCTCAACCTCGTTGCATGGTAACAAACATTCCAGTGGTAAAGTGTTAAAGGGTGCCTGACCCCCGGCGCGTTAAAGGGGTACAGTGTAAAAGTATGCCAAGTTCCTTGAATGTTGCTTAATTTGAGATATTTGTTATAATCGCAGGTAGAGTCATAACTGAATACAAAGCATAACCACAAGGGGAGCTTGAAGCTGAGAAAGAAGGTCGCATGACTGTTCTGACCCTTTGAACCTGTTAGATAATGCTAGCGCAGGGATGTGGATTTATATGAGTTCATTCTTTATACATGTACGGATGGTCTCCCCTTGAGGTTTGCTTATTACTTCTAAAGGGGAGATTTTTTTATGCAAAGAAATCGCTTAGTCGCAATGATTGAAGCGGCGTTTTTTGCGGCGATAGCGCTGGTACTGGACTTGCTGCCGGCCATTCAAATCGCGCCAGGGCTTTCCATTTCGTTTTCAATGGTGCCGATTTTTATCATCGCTTTTCGCTGGGGATTCAAGATTAGTTTCATTTCGGGCTTTATTTGGGGCTTATTGCAGGTGGTCACCGGGGATATCTACTTCCTGACCATCATTCAGTTCCTGATTGAATATTTTATTGCTTTTGCATTTATTGGCTTTGCAGGCCTTTTCTACCCTGTGGTTCAAAAGGCAGTCCAGCAGGGGAACAAGAAGTCGGCAGCCCTTTGGGTCATTGTAGCTGTATTTGTGGGCAGTCTGGCCAGATACTTCTGGCATTTCATTGCCGGAGTTATTTTTTGGGGCGAGTACGCGCCTGAGGGCATGTCTCCAGTCATGTACTCGCTGGTCATGAACGGCGGAACCATGATTGCAGTCTCCATTCTTTGCTCCATTGTTCTTCTGTTGCTCCTGTCCGCATCGAAGCGCCTGTTCATCAGAAAGGGAGCGCCAGCCGCTGCCTCGGAGCCGCCAGTTCAGTAAAAAGGCCTCGAAGCGGCACAGCGATGCTGTGCCGCTTCACCGCATCCGGGGTCAGGCACCATTAAGTGCACTGCCGCTTCACCGCAGTGAGGGTCAGGCACCCTTTAATGCTGTGAAGCAGCGGTTCCTTTTATTCAGATTATGCTTTTTGTCATTGGTTATAGTCCCAAAGGATTTGCCATTCGCCTTCTTCATTTTGGGTGACGTAGACGTCTTGCTGGAAGCTGAATTTGCCGTATTTGCCTTTATAGTGCTGTGAGACATGGTATTTGTAGGCCGTTTCAAATGGGGAACGGCCTTTTTCCATTTTCCATCCTTCCAGTTTTTCGCCGTCGTCGATCGTATATGTGAAGGTTTCTGCTCCAAAATGGCCGATGAACACATGAGTGCGATCCTGTACATATGCCGACTTTGAAAACCGTTCCTTCATGAATGGATGAAGCAGCTTCCATGAATCAGCGAAATCCCCATCTGATTCATGGGAATAAAACTCCTCCACCACTCCTTTCGCCACACGTTCCGAAGAGAACATCAAGGAAATGATGCCAGCAAGCAGCAAGCCTGCCAACAGGACAATTACAAAGGGAAACATAAAAGCCGGGACCCGCTTTCTCCGCATACCATCACCTTTTCAATCAATATATCCCGCATTAACTGGCAGTAGGACCCCCACTGTAATACTTCAGGTAGAGCCGGTTAGATAAGTGGGGGTCAACTGCCAGTAAATGCCCGATTGGTTCAACTAACATTCAGTGGGGGAAAGAGACCCCACTGAATGAAGTTTCACCTTATATGATTCATATGAAGGCGGAGAGAAGATTATACAGGGCAGTCCACGCTGAGCATGGGCCGGGAGCACAGAGCTCATGTTCAGCCGGGAACCGATCATCAACCAAGTGGAATGTATGTATGGGGGAGGCAGGGGAAAGTGTGGAGGCAGTGACAATGAGGGATTGCTGTAAACTCACTGCCTTCGTCAGAGGGTCATCAGACTTAGGCACCTTTTGCCAACTTCGTCGAGCGGTCACTGACCGCTTTTAAAATGAACAGCTTGTCTGCTTCTGTCAACATCATCCAGCTTCCGGCACGAATTTTCATAGATACCACTCCTCTTTATGGTATTTGTATGATTCTGGGAAAACCTCAATGTACTAGACTATACCGCCTTTTCTCGAAGGATAAACAAACAAAATATCTACAACTTTCGTCTCCAAAATCGGCAGAATCCAGGTTTTATAAGATTCAAGCAATCCTCTTCCGCCGCAAAGCCCCTCATGAATGGTCGTTTTTTGCCTATCTAGGGTCAAATTCTGCAAACATACCACTAAATGTAGCGATTAAGATCCTCAACATAAAAAAGCATGAACAGACCATAAGCGCCACATTTCGCGAGAAAAAGGGAATTATGTCGATAAATTTTATGTTTTTTTTATTTCAAAAGGTGTTTTGCCCATTGCTGCAGAATTAACCGGTGCACTCCTCTTTATAAAGGAAGGGGTTTTGCAGAGGTCGATTCTAAACCGCTAGATTTGAAGGAATCTATTATGCCAAAAAAAGGAGTCCGAAAATTCCTCATTCTTACAAAAAGGCATCTATACCTTTTGACAGATATCGACTATAATAATCTAGTAATTTACCAAATTATTAGGAGGAAACCTGCTTGAAACGCGTATTATCTGCTATCCTGGCTGTTACCCTTGTTTTCGGACTTATGCCTTTTTCAGCTTTTGCGATTGACCCAACAGACCAGGCATTACAAGACTATTTAGCGGAAATTGGGATGACCGCTGAAGATTTAGAAACATACCTTGGTGAAACTTATGACTACACTCTAGAGGAATTTGAGACAGCCGAGGAGTTAAGCGATTTTCTAGGACCAGTTCGGAATGAGGAAAACCTTCAGGAACTACTAGTAGAATTTGATTTGACCGAGCAAGAGCTTCAGGAATTGCTGGCTGAGAATGGGGCTGCTCTGGAAGATTACGTATTTTTGGATGACCTGTGGTATGACTTAGCAGATTGGACATACGTCGAGACTTCCACACCTATTACGGATGAAAACCTGCAGCAGCTTCTTTCAGATTATGAGTTTGCTTCTGTGGAAGAACTTGAAGCCTTTTTAAACAAGTACGATGACTCCATTGAAAACTATGAGTTCATTGAAGATCTGGAAATGGCAATAGCAGATGCTTATTTTGCAGAAGCTGAGCAAGAGCTGATCGCACTCATGGAATCAATTGGTCTTACAAAAGAAGAAGCTAAAAAATTAGAAAACCATTTCATGACTGTAATTGAAAACCAAGAAGACCCTGAACAATTTCTTACTCAGCTTGAAGCAATCGCTGAACGTTTAATGGCATTCCCTGAATTTGAAAATGCCGATGAATTGACTGCTGAAGACATTGCCGAAATGCTGGCCATCTGGAACGACCTGCTGAATTTATTCGAATTAAAAATTGATTACTATTTAGTAAAAGATGGAAAGGAAACACCTATTTCTTTTGCAGCTTTAATGGAGCTGACAGATATTAATGGTGCCGATTTGAAAATTAATATTTACAACAAGAGCGGCGAACTACTGGCAGACATGATCATCACAAAAGAAATGTTCGGGTCTGACTTTGTAAAAGATACAGGAAAGAAACTGGAAGATACAACAGAAACAGCTAAAGAAGTAACGGAAGTAGCGAAAAAAGTGCCAGCGGCCAAAAAACCGGCCAAAGTTGTCAAAACCGTCAACGGCGGAAAATTGCCAAATACCGCAACTGACTATGCAGCAAACGCAATGGCAGGACTTGCTTTCATTATCATCGGTGCATTCTTGTACCGCCGAGTAAAAGTGAAGGGTGCTTAATGTGAGGAAAAAGCAAAAGAGAAGAACCGGGCGACTGGTTCTTCTTTCCTTGGCGATTAGTTTTGTCGTTTTTGGACTCTGGTTCAGCGGTACCAATTCCTATAAGTTCTTAAAGGGATATTTCCTTTTTAAGACGGGGGAGGCAGCGACCGAAACGGTGGCAAGCAGTCAGCCGAAACCTCAATCAGTGGAAGAGGAGCCTGTGAAAAAGGAAAGCGATTCTCTTTATATTGAAAGGCCTGAAGAGGGAGAAGAGTTCGGGAACCTTTATATCCCAAAGCTCGAGGCCAATTTGCCAATCTTCCATGGTACAGATGAAGATGAGCTGGAAAAAGGGGTTGGCCATTTTGCAGGCAGCGTCCTTCCGGGTGAGAGAGACAATTCCGTCCTTTCAGGACACCGCGATACCGTCTTTCGTAAACTTGGCGAGGTAGGTAAAGGCGATTTGCTGGTTGTTACCACATCGGCTGGGGAATTCACCTATAAGGTAAGGAAGGTCAAAATTGTCAATGCCGATGACAGGAGCATCATCGTGCCTAGACCGCGCCCAACCCTTACAGTCACGACCTGCTATCCATTTAATTTCATCGGTGACGCGCCCGACCGCTACATCCTCATCGCAGACCTCATCGAATCAAATACTGAAATATAAAAACCGGCAGCCACCACGGCAGCCGGTTTTTTGCGCACCACCGCCCCCCAGCATTAAAGGGTGCCTGACCCCCGGCGCACCACCGCGCTAAAGCGTGCATTACCGCACTAAAGAGTGCCTGACCCCTGATGCATTAGCGCACTAAAGGCTTCCCGTCCCCCCTGAATACTTTCACCAGCTTTAGTTAAAAATGGAAAAGACAGAAAAGGAGGAATCATTATGCCGGATCTCGCCCAGGTGGCCGTGACCGTTCTGCTTGGCCTGTTTTTTCTATTAACTATCTACGTGAACATGAACTTCTTTTACTATGTGTTCCTGACCTTATATGGATTCGGGAAAGCCAAAAGAGACTATGAACTGATACCAGACCAAACCCGTTTCCTCATTCTTGTCGCTGCCCATAACGAGGAAAAGGTCATAGGCTCCACAATCGATAACCTTCAAAATATCACCTATAACAAAGATTTATACGATATCTATGTAGTAAACGACAACAGCACCGATCGCACCGGGGAAATTTGCGAAGAAAAAGGAATGAAGTACATCAACACCGGGGAGAAACTGTTCCCGAGGGAAGGGGTCGGCAAACCGGCGGGCCTGCAGTATGCGCTCCGTTACCTAGGCTTCGACAAGCTCACAGACCAGTACGACTGCCTGATGATCCTTGACGCCGACAACCATGTCGACCACAATATCCTGAGCGAGCTGAATTCCCAGTATATCGGCAAGGGCAAGCCCGAGGCCATCCAAAGCTATCTGGATTCCAAGAACTCATCCAGCAGCCTATCGCTCGGCTACGCGATGAGCTACTACATCACCAACCGCTTTTTCCAGCTGGCCAAATACCGCCTTGGCCTGCCAAACGCGATTGGCGGCACGGGTTTTATCGTCCGGCTGGATTACCTGATGAAGCATGGCGGCTTCCGCTTCCACTCCCTCACTGAAGACCTTGAGCTGGAAATGGAAATCGTTAAGGACAACGGCCGGGTGCTTTGGAACCATTTTGTGCGCGTCTACGATGAAAAGCCCGACAATTTTAAAATCAGCATCAAACAAAGGACGCGCTGGTCCCAAGGACACTGGTACGTCGCTTTTACCAACCTGAAGCCAATGCTGAAAAAGCTGTTCACTGAAAAAGGAAAACTCAAAATTCTCGACCAGCTGGTCTACCTGTTCGGGATGGCCCGCGCCGTACAGCTCAGCATCGTCCTGATCGGCCTTCTTGGAACCGCCCTTTATGGACTGCTGACACAAAACTTCCAGATGCTTACAGAAGGCGGAGAGCGGCTTCTCTTCCTGATTGCAGGAGGAAGCATCCTGGCCCTCGCCTTGTTCGTCTACCAGTTCCTGATTTGTATGTACTATGCGATTAAAGTCGACACGAAAATGGAATTCAAACCAATCAGGATGGGAATCTCCGTCTTTTATTACGCTTATACCTTCATCTATGCCCAGGTTGTCGGACTGATTAAGTGGAAGCAGCAGCACACTTGGGTGAAAACCGAACATAACAAAACTGCCATTACTCATAAACGCGGCAGAGCTTAAAAAAAGGCAGGAGTTCGAATTACAGGGCTCCTGCCTTTTCCATATCTATCTCCAACCAATTTATTCATTTACCACAATTTGGACAACCGTAAACATGTATTTATAGGACTTTTATCCCTCTTTCTCTTTCCAATTATGGTTTATAGTAGGATAGTCTACTAAAAAAAGACAATTATAGACAAAAAAAGGTGGGAAAAAGTGAAAGCTGCATCATTTGTATCTCGGATCATCTGTTTCCTGGTTATTTTCACTCTGTTTGTTTCGATTGATGGCCATAGGGCGGAGGCGGCCTATACCTATCAGGGAAAGGTCAATGTGGATTCCCTGAATGTCCGTTCCAACGCAGGAACAAGCTATGCCATCATAGGGAAACTGAAGAAAGACCAAGTCGTCACCGTCTACGAGAACCGACAAGGATGGTCAAAAATCGCCTTTGGACAAAAGTATGGCTGGGTCTCATCACAATTTTTGATAAATGTCACCTGGACCGGCTATGTCACAGGCACGAACCTTAATGTCAGAAAATCGCCAAGTGCTACTGCCGGAATCCTGACACAGCTTGGAAAAGGAACAGCCGTAACCGTCCAGGGGAAGGACGGAAGCTGGCTGAAGGTATACATTCCGTCTAAAAAAGTAACGGGGTGGGTACACGGCGATTATATTTCCAATAACCCAGCCGCCCCGGCTCCAACCGTCACCACCGCTGCAACCAAAGTCGCAACCACCCAGGTCGTATTGCTGGAAAACAGCAACTTCCGCAAAGGCCCGGGAACCAATTACGGCTCAATTTCAATCGAAAAAGCAGGAACCCTGCTGACTAAAATTGGTGAATCAAACGGCTGGATCCAGGCGAAAAGAGCCGATGGCGTCACCGGGTGGGTGGCAGGCTGGCTTGTGGGGGCCGCTCCAAGCTCCCCGCTGAAAGGCAAAACCATCGTAATCGATCCAGGTCATGGAGGAGTCGATGGCGGTGCAAGCGGCAGGCTATATGTTGAAAAAAGGCTGACACTGAACGCAGCGGTGGAACTTGGAAGCCTTCTGCAAAAGGCCGGAGCTAAAGTCATTTATACCCGCAGCAGCGACCTCTATGTCTCCCTTAATCAAAGGGTCGCCATCAGCAATCAATCAAACGCACATGCATTCATTAGCATTCATTATAATTCCTGCTCAGGAGTCTGCTCAGGCATCGAAACGTTCTATTACAATATGGCAAAAGACAGTGCGATGGCCCGTTCCATCCAGAGCAACCTGGTCAAGTCAACACAGCTTAGGGACCGCGGAACCAAGTACGGGACATACCAAGTTATCCGCAATAATCAGCGTCCTGCCGCATTGGTCGAACTCGGCTTCCTGTCCAACCCGACTGAAGAAAGCCTGATTGGAACTTCAGCGCACCAGAAAAAGGCTGCCCAGGGAATTTATAATGGGTTGGCGGCATTTTTTAAATAGATTGGTCTAAACAAGCCGGGATAGGGGTCCCTGGCTTGTTTTATTTTAAAAAAGTCCCTTAACTGCGTCCGGCCTGAAGCTGGCACCAAATGTTAAATTTTGTTCTTTCCCCAGAATATATTGGGTTATAATGGATATGGTAATAAATTCATTGTCAAAATTTGAAGGGAGATAAGATGAACAGAAAATTATCGTCGGCCATCCTCAGCATGCTTCTGATTTTTCCTTCCTTAAGCTATGGAGTACAGGCAAATGAAGGAACAGAGAGCAGCAAGGAGAAAAATCCGGAGAACGAAAATGCGACTGAGGAAATGGAAAAAGAAACGGAAACCCAGCAAGGAGAAGATACTCCTGCCCCATCTTTAGACCAAGAAGGAACTGAAGCTGAAAACTCCGGGCAAACAGATGAGGTTGAAACGATGCCTGATGAAACTGATCTCACTTCAGGAGAAAATCAAACCGAAACAAAGCCGGAAGAAGAAACAATTGAGGAAAACAAAAAGGATGAAAAATCCCCAGCCATACATAACGATAATTCTGAACCGGCCACAGAGACCCAACCCCGGAAAATGGAGCCCGCCAGCCCGCCGGCTGCCGAAAGCGAAAATTTAGTAAGCACCATGGCTGCATCTCCAAATACCCTTCAAGAAGGAAACTTTACGTACCATCTAAATAGTGAAGGACATATTATTTATGCCGAAGAAATCATAGGCGGTTTATTAAGGAAAATCCATGAGTACTACCCGGGCACCACGCCAGAGACAGCACAAAACAGCGTGAAATATACATTCGAAATCAAGAGCGATGGCTCTATTAAAAACGCCAAAATGCTCGATAAAAACACCCAAAGGGCAGTCAATTACTACGAGTATTATTCCCAAACGACTTACGGGTCACATGGCTCCCAAATCAGGTATGTATTCGGCCTTAATGCCAGCGGATACGTCAAGAGTGCAAGCCTTAAAGAAAAAGGAACACAGCGGACTCTTTCAAGATATGAATATTATCCGCAAGCCAGCTATGGTTCGCATGGAGCCAGGATAAAATATGTTTTTGATTTGAACAGTTCAGGCTACATTACCCGGGCCACCATGAGGGAATCAGGAACGCAGCGCATTTTATCCAGGTTTGAGTATTATCCCCAAACCAAATACGGTGCCCATGGAAAAAACATTAAATATCGTTTTTATTTAAATAGCAAAGGGCATATCACTAGTGCTACCATGCGTGCTAAAGGAACCCAAAAAATCCTTGCCGGCTACGAATATTATCCAAATACGGTCTATGGGTCCCATGGCAGCCAGATCAAATATGTCTTTCACCGTGACAGCTCCGGGTATTTAAAAAATGCAAGTTTGCGAGAGAAAGGGAGTCAAAGAATTCTAACCTGGTATGAATATTATGCAAGGACGGTTTATGGATCCCATGGCAAGAAAATCAAGTATATTTTCAACCTTGACCGTTCGGGCAACATACGGGCAGCGACCTTAAGGGAAGCGGGTACTCAGCGTCTCCGTGCCACATATCAGTATGCATCCGGAACCACTTACGGAAATCATGGCACAAGGATTATTTCAATTAAACTTAACGTACCGCTTGTAAGCCAGCTGCCAGAGCTTCCAACAGGCTGTGAAATTACCTCCGTCACCATGATGCTGCAATACAAAGGAGCCAAGGTGGACAAAATCGGCCTGGCAAACGAAATGCCAAGACATTCCTGGGATCCGAATTACGGGTACGTAGGCAACCCATTCACCACAAGGGGATGGACGGTTTACCCGCCGGCCTTGATGAAACTGGTCAGCAAATACGCGGGAAGCTCCAAGAATTTGACTGGCGTCAGCCACCTGATGCTCGAAAGCTATATTGCCAGCGGCAAACCAGTGACGGTATGGGCTTCGCCGATGCACGGCTTTACCGTCCACGCATTGACTCTGACCGGATACGACAGGAACAATTACTATTTAAATGACCCTTGGACCGGGAAGAAAGATGTCAGAATCAGTAAGACTGAATTTATTAAGCTCTGGAGCAACCAGAGCAAAAGAGCGATTTCCTATTAATAGACAAAGGCCAGGCACAACCGCCTGGCCTTTACCGATTAAATTGGGCAGTTCTTCTACTAGTAATATTCCCAATCCTGTCTTCAATTAGAAGCAATTATAAAAGGCCGTGTTTGTCTTAAAATGTTACCCAATGAATCGTAAACAACAAAGAAGTAGCTTTCATCTTTTTCAATAGCATCCTTGTCGACAATAAATGTGGCAATGCCTTCATTAGAGCTTTTCCATTCAATATGAATTTCCTTTTTATTATTGCTGACGAGCTTTGAATATTTAGGCACTCCTTTAGCAATCATTTCATATTTGTTCCCTGCAGAATTGCTTCTCTCAAAGCTCATTTCCTTAAACTGACCTAAAAAATATTCCTCATCGGGTGCCCCCATAAGATTTGGGATCGCCTCTTTAGCGTATTTCTTTCCATGGAGCATATCGTATTGCAAAAGCTGCAAGTCATGCATTTCAGGTGATAAACCGCCCATTTCCTTTTGATACTTATTATAGGGAATAATAGTTTCATTTTTTTCTCTCATCCTGTCCAATATGGCCGTAATGGCGTTGCCTTTTATTCCGGCCATTTCCAGCGAAATAGCACTGAATTGATTTGGGGACAGATCAAGAGTTAAGGACTTATTATCATATGAGTTCCAAATAAAATAAGGAAGCTTGTGGGAGCTTAAAAAGTCGTCATACTTATTTTGAATATCTGGTGCAAGCCCTGTCCCTTTATGTCCATACACCAGGTCATTGGAATAGAAAGTTGGGAAATGATCTCCGAAAAATACCAGCAGGGCAGGTTCATTTTTCTCTTTTAACCCATCTACTAACCTGCCGAGCTCGATATCTACACTATGCATGTATTCCGTATACGTGTTTAATAATTGCCTGGTTTCGTCCGGAAGTGTTCCCTTTTTTAAGAACCTGGAATCTTCCCGGGGTTTATAAGGATGGTGGGCTTCCACTGAGACAGCATGTATGAAATCTCTTTGCGGGGTGTGCTCCAACTGTGAAAGGATTGTATCAGTCAAGTTTTTATCTTTCGGAAACCCCCAGCCTGAACCAAGCTCATGATCCAAGTCCATAAGTTCCCCAGAAATGAATTGGTTGAATCCTAGAAGGCGGTAAACCGACTGGCGCTGATAATACCATCCAAAATAAGGGTGAACCGCTGCAGTATTGTAGCCTTCCTCTCTGAATGCATAGGCTACTGAAGGTACAGGTGCTTTTATATACAGCTGGTATGCCACATTTCCCTCAGGTATAAACTGCCTGCTCAACCCGGTTAACGCCTCAAATTCCACATTTGCAGTCCCTCCCCCAAATTCGGGAGAATACATGAATCCATGCAAGGACTCATTGAAAAGTCTTCGGAAGTTAGGGACCGGATCTTCCGTAAAGTGATGTTCTCCAAATATAAATGGATCTGTAAAAGCTTCGCTCATAAGAAATATGACATTTGGTTTATCTTCGTTTTCTGGTGAAGCAGGAGTATATGTCTTCCCAAGTTCCTGAATTTTTTTATTGGAATAAAATTTAGGCGGCGCGATGTTGGTTTGTTTTGCAAGATACGTAAAATGCCCGAACAACCCGTTTCTCATCGTTCCTACTTCCTGCTGCCACCAGGTATTTTGAAACTGTACTTTGGCCATGGGTGAGAACGGAAAGTCCGTCCAGATCACAAACAGACACCCTAGAGAAGCCAAAGAAAGTGCAGCTTTCATTATCCAGTTCTCTTTCCGGTTTGGGATAAGAAAAAATATACTAACGATTATAGCAACCATTATCACACTGACTAAAATGATGAATGGAATATTTAGTTCAATAGGCTGGTTTAACCCTCTTAATTCATTTAATAATGCAAAATCCCCGATTGTGATAGGGGAATTACGAAGCTCAATTTTTAGTTTGTTTGCAATGGCAAAAACCAGCAATATCCCGCTTAGAAGAATGCTTGTACACATATAAATTTTACGGGGCAGGATATAAAACAAGTTAAATAAGGCGAGCAAGAGAATAACATTTAGCATAAAACGCTTTGTAAACCCGGAGGCCCAATCCGAAAAAGGGAGGCTTAAAGATTCCCTTACAATGAGTTCACTAGCAATAAGAGTGATAAAAGGCAGGCCAAAGACAAAAAATAAGGTAAGGAGTTTTGGAATCCAAGATATTGTTTTGCGTTTATACGAGTTATGTTCTACCTTCTTTTGATTCAATTCCAGCAAAAAATTCAAGCCGCCTTTCTTTAAAGAAGTCAATTAATTATAATTATATTGGCAGGCGAACAATATGAAAACGCTTTTAATTAGGAAAAATGAGGAAACTGTAGGATTAATGGTACAAATAATCTTTTGTTCATCCAATTCATAAGGGTAATGAATCAATATCCTTCCTAATAAGGCTTAAAGATGCCTAGAATAGAAAAAGCCTTCCTCTAAAGGAAGACTTTTTCAAGATTATATCGATTCGGCGACTTGACGTTTTACCACCGTTTTGCGTCCGCGCTTAACATTCCCAATGACATAAGAACCGGCCGGTATAAGGGAGAACAGTTTTATGAAAGATATACAAATGATCAAACTGCCCGCAAACAATACAAAAATTTGTACCATTTTATTATCCAGGAAGGTAGTGTGCGGCGCAAGGAATTTCATCACTTGCCAATGAACCAGATAAATTCCGAATGAATAATTGCTAATTACGTTAATGAACCGAAATTTTGGGACCAGCTGTCCCCAAGCCAGAATAAATAGGCTTACAGAAAGGACAACAGGAAATAAATCCATTCTTCGCGAATTTACTATTGTTAATCCATCCTGAAAATTGTTGGATACAAACGCAATGGACACCAATAGTGGAATGAATGTATACCACCGATATTTTTTTAACATAGGGGCAATTGTCTGATAATGCTTGCCAATTACAAAAGCAACTGTGAAATAGGCAAACCAGGCTGTAAATGGTATGATCAGGTAACGTCGGTATTCCTGTACGAACGGAAGATCCCCGTGCAAAAAGTACAGATGTGTATACATAATAACAATGCTTAAAGGAACAAGCACTTTCATTGAGATTTTAAAACGGACTACTAAGTAATGAAGAAAGTAGAATTGAAAAATGATTAAGACAAAATAGCCGCCAAATAGCCCAAAAACAGCATTTTCAAATATCTTCTGACTAACATCCAGGTTAGGATAAAAATGTTTGCCTACCAAAGCATCGATTACAGCAAACGATAAGAAAGGCAGGTAAATCCATTTGAAACGCTTTGTCCAGAAGTTATCAGGCAGTTTATCCGGGTACCTGTTGGCTAGGATAATTTCTGATAGGACGATGAACGCAGGCGTCGCATAACAAAGCAGCGCTCTAAACAGGTCCATGTGCTGGTAATTAGTAGGGCCGGCAAAAGTAGTGCTATGAAGAAAGACAATGCTCAGGCAAGCAACGGCCCGTAAAAGATTCCATTCTCTTATCAAGATGTCCTCTCCTTTTGTAGTATTTTATAAAGGAAGCAACTAAATAATTACCTCAAAATAGTAATCTTAAACTACTTATGGCGAAAAACAAATAGCTTTCTTCGTATTTAGTTATTTTGGCATAATAGGAACGACATGCATAAAAAAACACATTAAGGCTTTACTACCAAAATTTATTTATCAAATCAGCTTTTTGAAGAGAACGTAATTATGCAAAAAAAAACCATTCCGGAACGGGAACGGTTTTCATACTGTTGAAAAACTATTAAGTCATTTAATTTATAACGGCTTGTTCATCGACAAGGGACGTAATCAACAAAATAAAAAATCACAACCAGCTTTCCTGGTTGTGATTTTTTTGTTTATTGGATGCCGAGATGCTCTTTCAGCTCGGCCTGGACCCGCTGCTGCTCTTCGGCAGAAACCTGCAAGTAGTAGATGCCCCCGATGGTCGTACCACTTCCTTCAAGTTTCATTTGCTCAATGTTGCCAGCGGCGGCTTTATAATTGCTTTGAATATCCACCATTTCATTAAACGTGACATTTGTTTTCACATTGCTGCCAAGAGCTTTAAAGATGTCATCAAATTTGGTGAGGGACGTAAGGCTTGCCCCTTTATTCACCACGCCCTGGATCACCTGGCGCTGGCGCTTCTGGCGTCCAAAGTCGCCTTGCGGATCCTGTTTTCTCATGCGGACATAAGCAAGGGCTTCCTCACCGTTTAAATCCAAGGTTCCCTGATCGAAGGTGATTTTGTCCTGTGTGAAGGCAAAGTCATTATTGACTGTGATCCCTCCGACAGCATCGACAATATCCTTGAAGCCTTCCATATTCACTTTCAGGTAGTAATCAATCGGAATATCAAGGAAATTCTCGACCGTATCCATAGACATCTCCACACCGCCAAAGGCGTAGGCGTGATTGATCTTATCCTGGAAACCGCGGCCGATAATCTCCGTGCGCGTATCCCGAGGAATGCTCAGCATTTTAACAGAGTTTTTCTCTGGATTGATCGTTAAAGCAATAATTGTATCAGAACGTCCCTTGTCGCCTTCACGCTCATCAACACCAAGCATTAACACGGCAAAAGGTTCTTTCTCTTTGAACGTGATCTCCCGCTGCTGCCGTTCGCGCTCAACTGGTTCATGCATCGTTTCAACCGCAGCAGTCAATGATCTATACACACTAAACACATAAGCACCAACAGCAACAAACAACAGTAGAAAGATAATGCCGGTAATGCGGAGCCATTTTCTCTTCCTCTTTTTTTCTGCTCTCATTATCGTGTTCCCCCAAAGTTTTACAAATTCTGCAATTCAATCTTTAGAATAACAGAAAGTGGGGGATTTGGGTATAGCGAAATTGGGTCAAAAGACCTCATTCAGCATAATTATTGCCAAGCACAGATGGTGAGGGAGTAATACAAACAAAATATTGCATAAATTGGTAGGTAGATTCGTGTGGTTTTGACATTTATCCACTCCCCTTTCTGCAGCTCACTGTTTATAATGAATGAAATATTTTGTTTTAATAGAAAAGGGGATTAGTTCCATTGAGCAGATTTAACGAACTTCCAAAGTCAGTTAAAAAGGCATTAAGATACATTAGACAGGATATTCACTCCATTGAAAAACTGGAAGAAATTGAACGGTCCATAAAAATACAGATATACAAACGAAAACAAGAGCTGAAAGGTGAAAAGGATTAACAAGTATATTCAGTAACCCACTAAACAAAATAATTTGACGGAGAGATATTATTATGTTTGGATAAGATATATTGGAATATGCTTGTAATTTTAGTTAATTTAGGAGGCATCTATTTTGAACAGCAAAATAAAGGTAATGACAATCTTTGGAACCCGGCCGGAAGCCATCAAAATGGCTCCGCTCGTTCTCGAATTGGAAAAGTATCCGGAAAAAATCGAATCGATTGTTACAGTTACTGCACAGCACCGCCAAATGCTGGATCAGGTACTTGAAATTTTTAATATAGAGCCTGACCATGACCTTAATGTAATGAAAGACCGGCAAACCTTAACGGATGTAACGGTTCGCGCATTGGAAGGCCTGGATAAAACTATGAAGGAAGTTAAACCGGACATCGTTCTTGTTCACGGTGATACGACCACAACATTTGTTGCGAGCCTTGCTGCTTTTTATAATCAAATCACGGTCGGCCATGTAGAAGCGGGCTTAAGAACATGGAATAAATACTCTCCATATCCGGAAGAAATTAACCGCCAAGTTACCGGTGTTATTGCCGACCTTCATTTTTCGCCAACTAGTAAGTCTTATGACAACCTGGTGCAGGAAAACAAAAAGCCTGAGACCATTTTCATCACAGGAAATACAGCTATCGATGCGCTGCAAACTACTGTGACAGATTCCTACAACCATGAAGTTCTGGACAAAGTAGAAGGCTCCAGAATGATTCTGCTTACGGCACACCGCCGCGAAAACCTCGGCGAGCCAATGAGAAACATGTTCAAAGCCATCAAGCGCCTGGTAGAAGAACATGATGATGTCCAGGTTGTCTACCCTGTTCACATGAATCCTGCCGTCCGTGAAGTGGCCTCAGAAATCCTCGGGGAAGACGACCGGATTCACTTGATTGAGCCTCTGGGGGTCCTGGATTTCCATAACTTTGCATCAAGGGCGTTTATCATCCTTACTGACTCCGGCGGTGTCCAGGAGGAAGCACCGTCACTGGGAGTTCCTGTGTTAGTGTTAAGGGATACAACAGAGCGTCCAGAGGGTATCGAAGCTGGTACTTTAAAGCTGGCTGGAACAGATGAGGAAACCATTTACAACATGGCTTATGAACTACTTAATAATAAGGAAGAGTACGAAAGAATGTCCAAGGCATCCAATCCGTATGGAGATGGAAAGGCTTCTTATCGGATTGTTCAGGCGATTCTTCATCATTTTGATAATGACCATAAAAAGCCAAAACCTTTTCTGTCTTAAATAACTAAAAAGGTAATTACCCCCCCTTGGAATTAAAAGGATTCAATTTCGTGTATTGATTTCCTTTTATAACTAGGGGGCTTTTATCATTAGCTTATGTTTACTAAGTCCTGATTTCCAAATTACTAAAGCTTTCCAAAAAGCCTATAACCTTAGTTGTACTAATGCAAATTTTTATGAATTTCGACATATGTATTTACTAATTAATGTGTATTTACAGTTTATACCATTATAAGAATGCATAAAGTTTTATTTTTTTTAGAGCCTTCTTATGTTATTATCATAGAGGAATTAGGAGGGGATATGGAAATCATTCTTAGATTCTTCCTGTGTTTCTCTATATAAATTTCGACAAAATACCTTATACTAATTTAGCTTGATGTCCAAGAGGAGCCATAAAGAATGAAAAAAAAGGTGCTTCTGATATCTCAAGGTTTCTATCCTGAGATTGGTAGTGCAGGAAATCGTATGAAAAATATATTCCAACTCTTACAGCATGAAGGGTATCAAGTGAAAGTGCTCACAACTGAGCCAACATACCCAAATAAGAAACTGTATTCGGATAAAAGTTTCTGGAACGACGAGTCTCTTAATGACAACATATTTATCCAAAGGGTTAAGATAAAGAATCGAAAATATTCAAGAAATATTTTTAATAGGCTAATTTATTACTTGGAAATGGCATTTAGATTGCTATTGTCCGTATTAAAGGATAAAGATAATTATCATGTTATTTTTGTTTCGTCTCCTCCAATATTTGTAGGCTTTGTAGGTCTTTATGCTAAATTTAAGTATAAGAGCAACTTAATACTGGATATTAGGGACTTATGGCCGGAGTCTTTAAAGGGTGTTGGAGTTTTTAATAATAAAATAATAATTGGCTTCTTTGGTTATCTAGAGAAGCGTTTATATAAACTTTCTGATCATATTATTGTAAATAGTATGGAGTTTAAATCTTACATTATTGAAAAGACAAATGTTTCTTCTGAAAAAATTGGGTTTATGCCTAATTCAGCCAGGTTTCGTGAAATATCTAACAAGTCAACTGTAACAGAGAGAGAAAAATTTAAGGTAATTTATACTGGTAATATCGGCTTGGCACAGGATATAGAAATATTAAAGCAATTAGCTATTCACTTAAATAACCAGGATATTGAATTAAGTATAATTGGGTATGGTATGAAGAAAAACGAGTTAGTAGAGTTTGTTAAGCTACATAATCTCTTAAACGTACATTTTTATGCACCAGTAACGAGAGAAGAGTGCTTTAAGTTAAATCTTGAGCATGATGTAGGCTTGGTAAGTTTAAATGACAAAGAGGTCTTTGAAACTGTATTGCCTGGAAAGATAATTGACTATATGACATGTGGACTTCCTATTGTGGCCTCTGTATCAGGCTATGCAAAGAAGGTAATAGAAAAAGAAAAAGTTGGGTTTGTTTCAGAATCTAGAAATGTTAAGGAGATAGTAGATTTTATTTTACATCTAGCCGATCATCCTGAACTCCGGAATCAAATGTCAAATAATCAAGGACGCTATATTATGGATAAATTTCTATGGGAAACTAATATTAAGGAACTCATTAATAGGATTGAGGATAATGAAGCGAAAGAAAAAACTTTATTAGGCAAGGTAAAGTAGCATGAAGAAAAAAAATGTATGTATGTTTGTTTGGAATCATTTTACAAATGATGCTAGGGTTTTACGTGAGTGCACTGCGCTATCCGAAAGTGGTTATTCTGTCGACTTAATTTGCATTCATGATCCAACTGATAAAACAATGCTTAAGCATGAAATTCGTAGCAAAGATTTCCAAGTGTTTCGTGTAAGAAGATATCCAATTTCGGTTAACTTAATGCAAGGTATAATTCGCTTTGCTAAAAAGAACAAAGCAAATGGGCTGTTTGTTGCCGTTTTTTGGGCATTTGCTGTTTATTTTATACCCTATATAACAATTCCTCTAACCTTAATTCTTGGTCTAATTTATAAACTTAAGTTGGTTCCATGGTGGATTAAAGCCAACATATATATTCGTATGGTTATGAGAGCTTATGCTAAAAAGTATGATATTTATCATTCCAATGACCTAAATACTCTTTTACAAGGAACTATAGCTGCCAAATTGAGACTAGGTCCAAAGAAACTTGTTTACGATTCTCATGAGGTTCAAACTAGCAGGACAGGCTATAACAGTCCGATATACGGAAAACTAGAAAAATTACTTTTGAAATTTGTTGATTCAATGATTGTTGAAAACAATACAAGGGCCCAATACAATGAAGAACTATATGGTTTTTACCCCAAAGTAGTTCACAATTATCCGTTTAAAAATATAGGTCAGAACACAGAATCCATTTCAATCCACGAAATTCTTCAGTTACCTAAAAGCGAAAAGATACTTCTTTACCAAGGTGGAATCCAAATAGGCAGAGGGCTTGAAAAATTAATTCAGGCAGCACCCCTATTTAAAGAAGGTACTCTTGTATTTATTGGAGATGGGAAGCAAAAACCTGAATTAGTAAGAATGGTAGAAGAGATGAATTTAACTGATAAAGTGAAGTTTATTCCCAAAGTACCTCTTGGAGAATTACCGAAATACACCAGAAATGCCTATTTAGGCTTTCAGGTTTTAAACAATATATGTTTCAATCACTGGTCTGCTTCTTCTAATAAATTGTTTGAATATATGATGAGTGGAATTCCGGTTGTGGCCTGCAGCTTCCCGGAAATTAAGAGAGTGGTAGAGAAAGAACAAGTAGGTATTTGTGTAGATTCTCACGACTATAAAGATATAGCAAGAGCCGTAAATATCCTATTAGAGGACCAGAATCTGAGAAATAAATTTAGTCAAAACTGTTTATTAGCTAAGGATAAATATAACTGGGAAGAAGAAAAAGAAGCTTTTCTCAATGTTTATAAAGACCTTATGATTATATAGGATTTAAAATTAATCTTTCAATTTTAGGAGGAAATTATTATGAAATTAGTAACAATAGGATTAGGTTATATCGGGCTGCCAACATCTATTATGTTTGCAAAGCACGGAGTAGACGTAGTAGGTGTTGACGTCAGTACCGATGTAGTAATGTCTTTGAATTCTGGTAGAATTCATATTGAGGAACCCGGTTTACAGGAAGCCTTAACAGAAGTAATTGAAAAAGATAAATTCCGTGCAGCTCTTACTCCTGAAAAAGCTGATGCTTTTATTGTTGCCGTTCCCACTCCGAATAACGATGACTTGCATAAATCTTGTGATTTGACTTACGTATTAAGCGCAGTTAATAGTGTCATTCCATATCTCGAAAAAGGTAATGTTCTAATTGTAGAATCTACGATTGCACCTAGAAGTATGGATGATTTTGTGAAACCTGCAATTGAAGCTGCGGGGTTTGTTGTGGGCAAAGATTTATTCCTAGTTCACTGCCCAGAACGTGTTTTGCCTGGTCAAATTCTTCATGAGCTAATTTATAATAACCGTATTGTAGGTGGGATTACTCCTGCATGTACTGAAGCAGGTGCAAAAGTATATGGGACTTTTGTACAAGGAGAAATCATTAAAACAACTGCTAAAACGGCTGAGATGTCTAAATTAATGGAAAATACATTCCGCGATGTTAACATTGCTCTCGCTAACGAGCTAACAAAAGTATGTAATGAATTGGAAATCAATACATTGGAAGTAATTGAAATGGCAAACAAGCATCCGAGGGTTAACCTTCACTATCCAGGTCCTGGCGTAGGCGGACATTGTCTTGCTGTTGATCCTTATTTCATTGTAGCAAAGGCTCCAGAGACAGCTCAAATCATTGACTTGGCTCGTACTGTAAACACAAGCATGCCGCACTATGTTGTTGAAAACGTAAATGCGCTAATGGAGCAGGTTAACGGTAAATCTGTTACTTTATTTGGTCTTACGTATAAAGGGAATGTTGATGATATTAGAGAAAGCCCAGCAATGGAAATTTATGAACTTCTAGAAAATGAGGCAAAATTCGAAGTCAGAGCTTTTGATCCTCACGTAGAAGGAAGTATCGTGATTAAAGATATAGAAGAGGCTGTATCAAATTCGGATATGGTGGTTATTCTGACAGATCATAATGAATTTAAAGAACTAGATTTTGGTAAACTAGAAGGAATGTCGAATAAGATGATCTTCGATACCAAGAATATTGTTCAAAATCGTTCAGAGGACTTTGAATATATTAACTTTGGCAACCTCTTTCAATTTACTAAAAAGGCTTTGGTTCATACAAACTAATTAAAAAACAATTTAAGAGTGTTGTTGGAAAGATATTGTTTTTCTAGCAACACTTCTTTATTTTAATGGCGGAAAATTCTTAAATTCTAGGAGTCGAGCATAATGAAAAAACCTTTAGATCGGATTTCAGAAGCATACTTTGGGGAACTAGGAGATGAGTTTGCTGAAAAAGTACGAAGCCGTATCCACTGGATATGCGAGAATGCAAAAGGTGAATCTATTTTGGATGTCGGTTGTTCCCAAGGCATAACTTCAATTATTCTTGGCAGGGAAGGGAAAACAGTACTAGGAATAGATTTAATCGAGGATGCTATTAATTATGCAAACCATATGCTCTCTAAAGAGGAAAGGCCAACTAGGGAATGCGTAAAATTCAAATCAGCAAACTTTATGAGCTTCAATTTTGAAAATCAATTATTTGATACCATAATTTTTGGAGAAGTACTTGAGCATTTAACAGACCCTCAGCGTTTTTTAAATAAAGCGGAGACGTTACTAAATAAGAATGGATCAATAATCATTACATTGCCATTTGGAATTAATAACTATTTTGATCATAAGAAAACTTACTATCTAATGGATATATTAAAACTACAAGGAGAAAACTTGGTTATCCAGGAAGTAAAGTTTTTGGGGAAATGGATTGGCATAACTCTTAAGAAAAGAGAGAAAGATACTAATCCACTAAATATTAGTCACGATTTGTTAAGTAGATTGGAAAATGCATTCTATCAGATTGAAAAAGATCTTGTAGCAAATATTGATACATTTAAAAATACGGCAATCTCCTCAGAACAGAATGATAAAATTGAAGCAGAAATAGATAATTTAAAAATACTCCTTTTAAATAAGGATAATGAAATAAAAGGTTTACTGGAATCATTAGAAAATAGAGAAAAAGAAATTCTTTCTTTAAAAAATAATAATATTACTATTAAAGATTTAAATGAAGCCCAAAGACTAGCTTTAATTGAAAAAAAAGAAAAAATTAAAGTTCAAGAAGAGTTACTTAAGTCATATGAAAAAGAAGAGAGGCTATTACATTCCCACCTTAACCTTTTAGAGCTCGAAAATGAGTTAGTAATTGCAAAGAAAGAAAAAGTCAAGGTTCAAGAAGAATTACTAAAATCATATGAAAAAGAAGAACACCTTTTAAAGGCTTACCAAAAGCTTTTGAAAAAATATTCTTCCTTAAGTGAGTCCAAGCTAGGAAAAATAACATTGGCTTACTGGAGAAAAAGGAGCGGCAAAAAGAGAAAAGTCGGGGGTAAGTTACGTTGAATAAAGCATCCGTCCAACAAAGGTTAAATACTATAAGGAAACTGAAAGACAAACTTAGAGAAGATATTGAAAAAGAAAAAATAGAGCTAAAAAAAGCAGTGCAAAAAGGTAAAGTTTCTTAGTCTTGATAAGATTTAATCTTACTTTAACTGTTTGTACTCAGTAGAATTTTTTCGTGGAGGGCTTTAGGTGGATAACAAAAGTATTGAACAAAGATTAGAGACTATAAAAAAACTAAAGATTAAATTGATGGAGGATATCGAAAGGGAAAAGAATTCTCTACTGAATTTTAAAACTCCAAAAAACGGCTCTACCGATGCAGTGTCTCTACCTGTAAAGAATAAGGGAACAGCTCAGACTTCAGACCCCAATAAGAAGCGGGAATACATCCAATTACGAAATAAAGTTAGTGACAAAAACTTCTTTAGTAAGATTAAACCCCTTCTAGAACAAATTCCTGAAAGCAATGGAAGTAGATATTACAAAAAAATTGACGCGAATATTGGCATAATAGCGGACGAATTCTTATTTAATGCTTATAAAGGTATTGCCAACTTCCATTATATTACAAGGGAGAATTTTAAAAGCTATAGTGGTAAATTAGATGTTTTCATGATTGTCTCTACATGGAAGGGACTTAACATGGAGTGGAAGGGATTGGGAAATCCCAACATAAGAAAACATAGAGATGATTTATATAAAATTATAGATTTTTATCGAAAACAGGGTACTAAAATCGTATTCTATTCTAAAGAAGATCCTGTAAACTATGATATTTTTATTGATATTGCAAAGAAATGTGATTATATTTTTACAACTGCAGAAGAAAAAATAGCTGATTACCAAAAAGATTGTAAAAATAGCAAGGTTTATGTACTAGACTTTGGAATTAACCCAACCTATCATAACCCCATTGGAATTAAAAAGTTCCCTAAACAAAAGGAAGTTTTATTTACTGGATCGTGGTATGAAAAATATCCACATCGACAAGTAGATACCAGAATTCTTTACGATGGCGTTATTGAAGGCAATAAAGACTTAAAAATTATAGACAGAAATTATGAGTTAAACTTAGAGGCTTACTTTTTTCCAAAAGAGTATCTTAAATATGTTTCACCATCTATAGACCACCACTACTTACAAAGGCTGCATAAACTATTTGATTGGGCTATCAATTTAAATACTGTAAAAGAAAGCAATACAATGTTCGCAAATAGAGTATACGAACTTCAAGCCTTAGGAAATATCCTGCTGTCAAACTATAGTGTAGGTGTAAATAACAAATTTCCGAATGTATTCTTAATTAATAACAAAAACGAAATAAAAGATATATTTAATGGCTTTTCAGAAGAGGATGTTTTTAATCACCAAGTTCAAGGAATTCGAAGGGTAATGTCCTATGAAACAAGTTATCATAGGATTGAAGAGATGCTCGAAAAAATCGGGTATGAAGTAAGGGTACAAAAGAGAAAAGTCGCTGTTTTAATCGACAGAAAAAACCAACAAATTCAGGAAATGTTTAACCAGCAATCCTACAAAAATAAAGAGCTAATTCTAATCAAAGATTTTTCTGATAAGAAAAAGCAGGAATTTGATTTCATTACTTTTTTTAAAGAAGGTAATCATTATGGGGAATTTTATTTAGAAGATATGATTAATGGTTTCAAATATACGGATTCTAATTATGTCACTAAGGACGCTTATTATGATGGTAATAGGCTGAATAACGGCATCGAATTTGATTATATTGATACAATTAAGGATAAAACTCGTACTGTCTTTTCTAGTCAATCTTTTACTTTAAAAGAGCTGCTGGACTTAGATGTTTCTAAAAAATACCCAGGTGGATTCAGTATTGATCGATTTGAGTTTAATACTCAAACACAAAAATCAATTGAGAAGTCACGGGATTATAAATTATCTGTTATCGTAGCTAGCTACAATAATGGTGACCATCTATTAAATAAATGCTTTAATAGCCTAAAAAGAAGCAGTATTTTTAAGGATATGGAGATTATAATCGTTGACGATGGGTCAACTGATAATTATACACCTATGATTGTTCACCGGTTAACTAGAGAACATACTAATGTTAAAGCTTTCTTCTATAACGACGGAGGAAGTGGAAGTGCTTCAAGACCAAGAAATAAGGGATTTGAGCTGGCAACAGCCCCTTATATTACGTATTTGGATCCGGATAATGAAGCAATTAACGATGGTTATTATAAGCTCTATAAAGAGATACAAAAAAAGAAATATGATATGGTAGTCGGTAACATGGTCAAACTCGATACTAAAGAAGCAGACTTTGATTACTATAAAACAGCTATCCATTTTAACGGTAGTGACGTTATTTCAAAAAATGTAAAAGATTATTTAGTTAGCAGTCAATTTAAAGCAATGAGTATACAAGCATTAATCTTTAAACGAGAGATAATTAGTGAGAATTCCCTTGAAATGGTTGAAGGAGCAGCTGGAGAGGATACCCTTTTCTTCCATGAGCTGTTATTAAATTCTAAAAAAACCAAAGTAATTAATTTACCAATTCACATTTACTATGCAGCTGTTTCGGGCTCAACGGTGAATACTATCTCCAAAAGATTTTTTGAAAAATATTACTTACTAGAACAAACGCGTGTAAAAGTCTTAAAGGAACAAGGGTTGTTAGAGGCTTTCCTAGATAAACGCTTCGATTTTTATTTTAAAAATTGGTATTTAGTTAAATTGAAGAGTGTTAAGGAAGAAGAAGCCATTGAATCAATAAAAATCCTAACAAAAATTTATGATTTTTATCGTGATGAATTTACTCCAAAAGATCCAGATGTAATTCTGTTCCAACAACTCTCAGCTGAAAATAAGTATGAAGAGATTAAAAACAGTTTATAAATGCAGGGGGTACATTTGTACCCCTTTATAGTTGGAAGGAAAGAAGCTTATTTATTTATCACAAACATATCCAATGAAAAACCTAAAAGCATAAGGGAGCTTTACTATGATTAAAATTGATATATTAGGTAGCTGTGTAACGCGTGATGCTTTTGCTTTTACAGAGAATAACTTCCAAGTTAATAAATATTTTGCGAGAACATCATTGGTAAGTCTTTATTCACCTCCTTTGAACATTTCTAAGGAGGAGATAAATCTAGCATCAAAGTTTCAAAAAGAAATTGTTTTTTCAGACATAACCAAACAGTTTCCTAAGTATGTTGAAAATAAGAGTGCAGACTATTTGTTAATAGATTTTATTGATGAACGCGTAAGTATAATGGAAGTAACAAAAGATACATATATAACGGTTTCAAACGAGTTTATTAAATCTGGGCTTAAAGAAAAATATAAAAGTTCGAAGATTCTTCCAAGGAAGGAATTCCATAAGGGGTTATGGGAGGAAAAAGCGGACTTGTTTATCGAACAATTAGGAAAATATTATAGTGCCAATAAAGTAATTTTACATAAAGCCTTTTGGAAAACTAGATATAAAGATAAAAATGGGGAAGTAATTGAATTTAATAATGTTGAGGAAATTAAATTTAATAATAACCTGCTTGATAAATATTATAACTATTTAGAGCAAAATGTTCCTGGCATTAATGTAATAGATTTAGGAAATAGATATCTTGCTTCAGAAAAACATAAGTGGGGATTAGCTCCTTATCATTATGAAACATTTTATTACAAAGAATTTATGGATATATTAACTAGTTTGGTAAGTATGAAGGTATAGTATAAAACAAAAACATAGGCTTGCGGTCAGTAAAGGGACCTGCAAGCCTATAATGTAACAGGAGTTACTCAACATTAAATTTATTTGTTTCAGCAACTATCATGCCTGATGGGCTTTTTGCAAAGGCTTTAACAGAATAGTTTCCTGTTTCGAGTCCTTTTATTGTAAAAGTATTGTCACCCGAATAGTCTCTAAAGTGTATTCTTTCATTGTCTTTATAAAGATAGAAAGCAAATTTATCTTGATTAGATGCTGTTGTTAACACGTACGTTCGATTAATAGAGTTGTGTGTTGGTAACTCTTGTAGTGAACGAATGATTGGATAATTAAAGGTTTTGCTGATTCTCTCCTTTAAAATAGGAGGAAAATGAACACTTACATCGTTATGTTCACTATAATTTCCAAGATCTAATTCAAAAGAAAAATCCTCTTCAACAAGTAATTTAACTAGTGGCTTTACGTGTGAATGATAATGATATTCTCCTTTTCCAAGGTGTATAAAAATATCTGGCCTATGAACTGATTCTCTGATCATTTTAGTCATTATGCTGTTCAAGTATTCGCAGTCTTCTTCTCCAGAACCCCCAGCTATAAAGGAAGCGATGTTTTGGGATTTAGTTCTTTTAAGTAAGTAATCCCCAAGATAATATTGGGGAGATGCAGCTATAATTTGGGTAAATCCATATTTAATGCCGTAATATAAGGATGCATATCCCCCTTTACTAGAGCCACAAGCTAAAATATTTGTTATACCATTTTCTTTAGCTATAAAGTTAATTAGGGAAATAACCGAACGTTCGATTGCGTAATCTTGATTCTCAGCTAAATAATAGCTTGCCCTGCAACCAAAATCATCTAAAATAAATAATTTATTACAATTATACCCTTCCAATGTCCTAACATAATTATAGGCTGGATTCTTGCCAATAGGGGGAATCCCGGAAAAAACAACGACTAAATTTGGAGTAGGTTTGTGTGACTTGAAAAGTATATATTTAACATCTCTTTCACCCTTGAAAACCTTTTCGTTTTTAAACATGTCTACCTCCTGAATATTAAAGACTGGGACCTAAAATTAAAAATTAGTACTTTTAGTATCAGAACTGTGCCTCTCTTTACAAATGTTAAGCTGGTGCTCTTGGTGTTTTATAAAATTAATGATATTTGTAATTTGTTTTTTGTCTACTTCTAAGCTTTCTGACCTAATATGCTCCAAAATGTGTAATACTTCATTTATTTTCATAAGTTTCTCCTGTCGGATATTGATATTGTTATTTTATTATTATTGTAGTCAATCTTCAATATAAATAAAAACTTCCATTAAAGGGATAATTGGAAACTGTTCCAAGGTGTTTGCATCGCGAAATATTATGTTATAATTTGTAGGTTGTTATACTTGATATTTTTCAAATTTAAAAAGTTACTTTATCAACATGAATGATAATAAAAGGAAGATTTATATATGAAAGCAATTTTGGAAATTCTAAGAGAACAAGTGTTAAACTTTCATTTGATTTTTAGGTTAGCGTCCTATGATATTAAAGGAAAATATCAATCTCATTATTTAGGAGCAGCTTGGCAGTTCTTAAGCCCGGCACTCCAAATATTAGTTTATTGGTTTGTTTTTGGTATGGGGATTAGAGGGGGGAACCCAATAGACGGAGTTCCTTTTATTATTTGGTTGTTAATAGGATTAATACCTTGGTTTTTTATTAGTCCTTCTATTATACAAGGATCTAATAGCGTTTATACTAAGGTAAGCATGGTGGCAAAAATGAAATTTCCTGTTAGTGTTTTACCTTCAATTGTAATTTTAAGTAACGCTATTAATTTTTTAATAATGCTTACTTTCTTAGGAGTCATCTTAATCATTTATGGTGTTAATCCAGGCTTGTATATCTTACAGTTACCATATTATCTTATTAGCTTGTTTTTATTCTTATTTTCAGTAACATTATTATTTTCAACAATAGCAACAATTATTAGGGACTTTCAAATTGTCCTTCAGTCTTTAATGAGAATGATGCTTTATGTTACACCAGTTTTATGGGATATGGGAAATTTACCTTCGTTCTTGCTTAATTTGTTAAAATTAAATCCTTTATACTATTTAATAGAGGGATTTAGAAATACTTTCTTGGCTAGGCAATGGTTTTTTGAAGATTGGATATACATGCTTTATTTTTGGGTAACTGTACTTCTTATTCTGTTTTTAGGAACATTTCTTCATATTAGATTTAGAAAAAAGTTTGTTGATTATCTATAAACCTGGAGGCTTACAATGAATCAAAAGCCCAAAGTTATTTTT
The DNA here is from genome assembly GCF_000986785.1 of Mesobacillus campisalis. Taxonomy (GTDB): domain Bacteria; phylum Bacillota; class Bacilli; order Bacillales; family Cytobacillaceae; genus Mesobacillus_B; species Mesobacillus_B campisalis. Next base: position 158,539 of record NZ_LAYY01000006.1, read on the forward strand.
AAAAATGTGTCAAAAAAATACACCTTACAAAAGGGGAAAATTGACCGCCTTTTGGAACTAATAAAAACAGAAAAGAGTCAACCGAGCTTTTATGCGTTAAGAAATATTTCTTTTACGGTTTATGAGGGAGAGACAATTGGAATTATTGGTATTAATGGTTCCGGCAAATCTACAATGTCCAATTTACTTGCACAAGTTGTCCCTCCGACTGATGGGCAGATCCAAGTATTCGGTGAAACGTCACTAATAGCTATTGCGGTGGGTCTTAATAATAATTTAACGGGCCTTGAGAATATTGAATTGAAATGTTTAATGCACGGAATGAAAAAAGAAGATATTAAGCAGATTCAGCCTAAAATAATTGAATTTGCGGAACTTGGAGATTTTATAGATCAACCCGTTAAAAGTTACTCCAGCGGAATGAAGTCAAGGCTAGGCTTTGCCATTTCAGCGCATACGAATCCAGATATAATGGTTATAGATGAAGCTTTGTCTGTCGGAGACCAAACATTTTATCAAAAGTGTATTAATAAAATGAATGAGTTCAAATCTCAAGGAAAAACCATTTTTTTTATTAGTCATTCCGCCTCTCAAGTTCGCTCTTTTTGTGACAGGGTAATATGGTTAAATAATGGTGAACTAGTTGAATTTGGGGATTCAACAACTGTTATTGCAAATTATTTAAAATTTATTAAATGGTTTAATGAACTCAGTGAAGATGAGAAAAAAAGCTATAAAAAAGAACAAATGATAAAGCAAAAAAAGGAAAATAACAAAGACGTACCTTTAACTATAAAAACTAATAGTAGGAAATTCCGTTCAAATAAGCAAAAAAAGAGAAATAAGGCTGTTGTTGGCCAGTTTATTTTTTTGGTTACCTTATTTATTTTTAGTACTTTTTTAATGCTGTTTAATCATCAATTTCAGTTTAGCAACATAGAAAGTGACCAATCAATAAATAATAGGACAAAAAATGAAACGAAAGAAAGTGGATCAATTGAATCCCCTGAAAAGGTAGATAAGAAAGGTTATATTACAAAAGAACAGCTAGAGATAGTAGATAAAAGTTCCAATAGTTCAGTTACACTTGGTTTTATGGATGAAGTTTATGTAAAGGAAATAGTTGGCGAAGATTATAAGGTTATGATAGGAGATATTAAAGGGGGAGTAAAAAAGGAAAATATTTTTATCCCAAATGAAAAGATCGCAGAATCAACGATAAATATTAATGATTTTATAAATGGATTTCCAGATTCAACAAAAAGCGCCTATGAATTTTACCTGCTATTTTTAAATACCACCCCTGAAAAAATTGAAGGTGCTTTAAATGGGAAAACTGGAGAACGGGAAGATAAAATAGGAAATAGATATTTTAGTTATGGTATGGTTGAATATAGAATAAATCCGAAGAATCATTCGGACTCACTTATTATTAAGGACTTTTCCCCAGATTCAATAAATATGGCAAAAATCCAGGGTAATTCTTCCTATAAAAGTGAAAATGAGCAATTTATTTTTGTTTCAGCAAATGACTACTTATATATATTAAATCTTTTAGATAATGAATTAATTATAAGATTAAGAGGTAATGGGTCTTTATAATGCAAACTAACACCTTCCAACTTTACATGGAAGGTGTTAGTACTAAAACCAATATAAGTCTTGTTTACATTATTAACCTAGTTTAGTAGAACCTCTTTAGTTTGGAACATAAAGGGGCGACGACAATGAAGAAAAATTATTTATTTCTTATTTTTATTGTATTATTTTTCTTTTTAACGATTATTTTATTTGAGTATTTAATAACTCCTAGAAATGAGAGTATAAATAAGCCTACTAAAAACAATCCTGTAATAAATACTCCCGAGCAGTTTGGAGCGAATGGTTATGACGAAAAGCCTGATACAAAGGCATTGCAAGAAGCCATTGATAAAAGTGACATTCTTCTATTAAAAAGTGGAGCAACATATATTATTGATGAACCTCTAGTCAGTAATCATACGATAGAAATTAAGAGTGATAATCAAACAAAAACACCTCCTATAATCTTACAAAGCAGTATGGATAGTGCATTTGTTTTTGAAAATAAACCCAAATTTTCTACAAAAGTGAGTGAGCCAATTTACCAAAAAGATACTTTCGTAGTCTTGAATAATACAAAGGGAATAAGCCCAGGAGATTTAATTCATTTAAAGTCTAGTACGTTATGGCCAGATGATAATAGAGGATACCTAAAGAAAGGAGAACTGCAAAAGGTACTTAAAGTGGAAGGTAACAAGGTATATTTTGAACGTCCTATGGCTGATGAATACAAGATTGATAAAACAGAGCAAATCACTGCAAAAGTGTATCCTAAATTAACTTTAAAATTAAGTAATATCACATTTTCTCATCCTGAACCATATAATACGGTTATGATTGATATTAATTATGCCAGTGATTCAATTATTAAGAATCTTTTTGTAAGAAACTCAAAACATACCGGAATTATTTTGAACAATACATATAACACTAAAGTCTCGAAAGTAAATATTAATTTGGGTACTACCAAGGATATAAATACTGGGTACGGAATAATGGATTATGGAGGAACAGGGACATTAGTTACTGAAAGTAAATTTATTAATGTGCGCCGTGGAGTAGACTTCTCAGGGGGAACTCCTTCTCGCTATGGAAAGGTAACTGACTCAAGAGCAGTTGGATTTAAACCAGATACACTTGCTGGGGGGAATAGTGGGTTTGGAACACATTCAACCGCTGAATATATTTCTTTTGAAAATAATACTATAGAAAACTTTAACTATGCATTCCTTGTTAGAGGAAACAATGTTTCAATTATTGGTAACTCTGTTGAGGGGTCTACTAGAAATTTTATATACTTATCTTTTGGCGATAATATTAAGCTTGAAAATAATACCTATGATAATAAAGGGGTTAATTCCTTAAATAGTTTTATTATGTTGTCACCAACATATAAAGGGTCGATAATAGCGAAAAAAAATACTATTTTGGGTTTGAAAGGTCCTCTAATAAATGGTGATTTAGGGATGTTAAACAGTTTGAGCTTAAGTGGAAATATTGTTAAACCTTAAGTATTAATAAAGTTAGGAAAGTAATGTCTTTTTTTACTTGGGTGGTAACTACCAAAATGTTGTTTCTTATACTTAGCAAATCTATTGTGACGAGCAAACTGTATAATCGGTAGTAATTTTGTAAAAGTTTCTTAATTATATTGTGAAAAAAATGCATTTTTTGTAGAATTGTAGTAGTATTTGAAAAAAAGAACAAAATGGAGGGTGAATTTGAAAGGGAAATTTATTTATTGTAGTAGAGTATTTGTGCTTTTATGGTTACTCGTTTTAATTTTTCCAGAATATAATAATGCCTATACTGATCTCTCAACTTATAAAATTGAGACCGGTAAATTTGTTGGTGAAAGCAGTGCAAACACCTCTTTAGTTCAGTTTAAGAAAGATACTGGCTGGGATGGTAGTTATGCTAAAACTAATGAATATGAAACTTATTATCGTATTAGAAGTGGCGAGTTTTTGGGAGAGGCCCGGGTTAACAATGTAGTTCAGCAGTTTACTAAGGAAACTGGTTTAAGTGCTAGTTATAAGGGAACAGGAGAACCCCAGAACTACCATACGATAATTAGTGGAGGATTTCCTCAATCAAAAGTAGATCAAGTACTGCAGCAGTTCAAGAAAGAAACTGGAATTAACGCGAAAGCAGTAGGGGTTGGCGAACCTGAAAATTACTATCAATTAGTTAGTGGAGGGTTTCCTAAATCTAAAGTAGAAAATGTGCTTACTCAGTTTCGACAAGAGACAGGAATTGATGCTAAATCAGTAGGGGTTGGGGAGCAGCAAAACTATTATCAACTGATTAGTGGAGGGTTTCCCAATTCAAAAGTAGAGCAGGTCCTTCAACAGTTCCAAGAAAAAACAGGTATAAGTGCAAAGTATGTAGGTGTGGGAGAACCGCAAAACTACTATTTAATTATTAGTGGTGGATTTAACGGACTTTCTCGTGCAACTCAAGTACTTCAACAGTTTGAGGCAACGACAAATATACAAGCAAGATTGGTTTCATTGGGAAATAATAAATATATTATTGAATCAGTCCCCGTGCTGGGATACAGCAATGTTGAAAAGGGGCGTCAATTCTTTGAAAACAATAACTGGTATGTAAGAACACCCCTAACTGGAGAAAAAGCCTATAAGAGTTACCAGATAATCACTGTGCCTATTTTAGGAATTACTCAAATGGAAAAGGGACGCCAGTTCTTTGAGGCCAATAACTGGTATGTAAGAACAACAATAACTGGGGAAAAAGATTTTAGTAGTTATCAAATTAAATCAGAACCTGTTTTAGGGTATAATCAAATTCAAAAAGCCCTGAATTTTTTCGAAAAAAATAATTGGTATGCAAGATCTCCTTTAACAGGTGAAAAAGGTTATAGTAGTTATCAGGTGGTGTCAGACCCAGTGTTGGGGTATTCAATGGCAGAAAAAGGACGCCAATTCTTTTTAACAAATAACTGGTATGCTAGAATTCCTACTACAGGACAACAAGGGTATACTAGCTTTCGTGTTATTTCAGACCCTGTACTAGGATGGAATGAAACAAAAAAAGGCCTTGATTTTTTTGCGAAGAATAAATGGGCTGCTTCCGCCCCGGCTACTGGAGCAATTGAATATTTTTATAAAATCTCAACTCAAGATTTCGAAGGCTACGACAAAGCCCAGGCCGCAGCCCAGCGCATCCAAAGCCTTTATGGTTGGAATACCACTTTGGTAAAGACAAAAAACGGCCCGCAGCTGATGTACACTGATTACGGCATGACTTTGCCTGCAATGCTGGACAAGCAAATGCAGGGAAGTCCACAGACAGATAAGTACCGTAACGAGCCAAGGTTCATTCATGCTGATTATGTTGATTTGACTAATAAGGTCGTTACAGCTGATCGGGTAAATGTAAGAACCGGCCCTTCAACAACCAGTTCCGTTACACAGCAGGTTAACGCAGGCACCAGTGTAATGGTTATTGCCAAGACCGGAGATTGGGTGGAAGTCAGGTTAACCTGGCAGAATGCCACTGCGTCTGACGTAGGGTATTATCTTAATCCTGATAACTTCTCTATCAATAACAAGGACTATTTCCAATTCCTCAAGCTTTCACAGACAGCTAACATAAATGCTAGTGAAGTGAATGAAAAGATTTTGAAGGGAAAAGGAATCCTTGATGGAAAAGGCCAGGCGTTTGTTGATGCAGCACAGAGATACAATATTAATGAATTGTATTTGATCTCCCATTCATTACTGGAGACAGGAAATGGGACATCCTCTTTGGCTACTGGTACTGTTTATAATGGCAGAACTGTTTATAATATGTATGGATATGGCGCTTATGATTCCTGCCCTCTTACTTGCGGGGCGAAGGCAGCCTATGACAATGGCTGGTTTACACCGGAAGCGGCAATTGTTGGTGGGGCGCAGTTTATCAGCAGCCGTTACATCTATAATACAACGTTCCAGCAGGACACACTCTATAAAATGAGATGGAATCCTGTCCAGCCGTGGCATCAATATGCTACGGATATCGGATGGGCATATAAACAAGTAAATTCCATTTATAATTTATACCAGCTGCTTGATAACTATACCCTGTATTATGATGTTCCAAACTATCAGTATAGGTAGAAAGAACCCTCCAATCATTGAGCGATTGGAGGGTTTTTCTATCTGTAAAGTTGATAGTTTAAAAGTGATGTGAAACGGAAAAGGGACCCCAAATGCTTTATGCATTCAAAGTCCCTTTTTTGTTTATCTTAGCTCTAACGCGATATAACTGCTGCTAACCCATCCCTCGGTACCATTTGCCATTTTAACCTTATACCATGTCCTGGTGCTATTCATGGTTGGCTTTCCGTCTTTATCCAGAACGAGGTGTACATATTCATTCAGTGCAAACTTCCCGATGGCAGCCTGTGCCGTGGAATCTGTCGGGCGGACATTCAGCGGCGAGCCAGTGGAACGGCCCAGGTTTTTGACGGAGATGAACTCCTTGTATCGGTCGAATTTGATGACGTTGGTCCAATATTCGGCGCCATCTACCTTCACTTTGACCCAGAAGTCATTCTGCTTTTCCATCAATGTGAACTCTGTTCCTGCAGAGATGGTTTTCACGACGGTAGTATTGCCTTTTTGGCTTACAAGCGGAAGACTCTTGACGGCAATGGCTGTAATATCCGCAGGGAAGACATCACCGCCGGCAGGGATGCTCGGTGCTTTATAGACTGTTGCGTTTGGACTAGCATTCTCGTAATCTGCTTCATTATATGGAAGAATTCTCTGCATATGGGCAGCGATTTTTTGTCCCCATTTTTCATCACTTGCATAATAGAAGTTCAAGCCCTCGCTATTTGCTACTACCCTTGTGCCTGATCCAACGAGCTTTGTGCTGAAGCCGAGATGATAGCCTTTATGTTTCCAGTTTCCAGGATTCAGATAGGTTGCCTTCATTTCCTGGGCGATGTATTCAATCGTGGCATCAACATTCGTGAAACGGTAAGCACCGACGAACGGTGTGGCATCATATGCTGCAAATCCAAACAGATTAAACTTGCCTAGTGCGAGATTGGACTTTCCATAATTGCTCTCATGAATCGCCTTGGCAGCAAGGTACAGGGCATTTACGCCGTACTTATTGCCTGCATCAATAAAGGCTTGTCCCTTCCCGGTAAGAACGCTCGTTTCGCCGGCTTTTACTCCATTGGCTATATATTGATTGATTTGCGTCGCTGTCACTTTGGAAGGTGTTCTTAAATCAATGAACTGATACCCGTTCCTGTGCATCGGATCCCCGGTTACCACATGCTTGGCAAAGTCCCCGGAAACATATCCTGTCTTTCCATTAAAGTCGATTCTTACCCAACCGTTTGATACCGTGTGGGTTGGGTAGAAAAATTCTGCCTTATTGACTTGGCCTAGTATAATACCACTGGTATTGGCCGCTGATCTCACATTGACCGTCTCCGTCGCCACATACAGCCTGTTGCTGATGGCCGTTTCCGTCAGTGAAGGAGTTGGCGCAGGTGCTGGTGCTGGCGCAGGTTCAGGTGTTGGTGCTGGCACCGGAACAGGCTCAGGCTCAGGGGTTGGAGCAGGCTCCTGGACAACGACATTCACATCAATTTCTTTGATGAATACCTGTTTCCCTTCATAGGCTACCTGATAGACCGTGACTCCGCGGCTGTTGACGACCTTTTGGGTGGAGTCGAACTCGATATTCCTGTTCACCTTAAAAAGAGCTGGCGTTCCCACATCCGGGGTTGGATAAAGGTAGGCCGTTTTATTGCTTACAAGCTTTGTTGGATCAATGCTTCTGAATGAATGATAGTGTTGCAGACTGCTGCCCCATACCCAGCCTGTCGTGGTTGTATTGCTGCCATTTGAAAGATAGGTGTAGGAAACTCTGTACCAGTTGCCAATTCTCTCCTCAGATGTTGCAATTCTTCCTTCTGGGATGGTCAGTACTGTATTAAAATGATTTCCCGGCCCCGCTTTAAGAGCGAGGTTTGTGCTGGCTTTATAGGTTGTTTTAGGTATGCTGACCGAAAGTCCTGCATCGCTTTCCTTAACGTAGACTGTTCTGCCCTGGTGGGTGACACTGTACACAGGAACGCCCCGGCTGCTTACCGCTTTCTGTGCTGTAATGAATCCATAGCCGCTGCCCACTTTGAAAAGGGCGGGTTTCCCGACATCGGGTGTTGGATAAAGGTAGGTAGTGCTGTTTCGGCTGATGATCGCCGTTTCATTTATAGTGCTGACAGCATGGTGGTGCTGCAGGTAGCTCCCCCAGATCCAGCCCGTCCGAGTCGAGTTGCTTCCGCTTGAATAAGTGATTTTATACCAGTTTCCTACTCTTTCCTCCGAAGCGGCAACGCTGCCTTCTGCCAGTGTAGCAGGAGAACTAAAATGATTCCCCGGGCCGGAGCGAAGAGGCTGGCGGGAGGTTGTTTTATACGTAGTCTTTGGAATGGCGACCAGCTGGCCGACATCCCCCGCCTTTACGTATACGGTCTTGCCTTGATAGGAAACACGGTATAAATTGACTCCTCTGCTGTTGACCACCTTCTGGGTAGAGCTGAGTTCTGTACTGCCATCCGCCCTGAAAAGAGCAGGCTTCCCGGTATCCGGAGTAGGGTACAGATAGGCGCTTTTAAGTGTCAGCAAATCAATTTTTGTAATGCTCGTGTATACATGGTAGTGCTGGAGATAGCTCCCCCAAACCCAGCCTGTCCTTGTCACATTTTTACCACCTGAGCTGTATGTGTAAGAAACTTTATACCAATTTCCGATTCTCTCTTGGGAAGTCACAATTTTGCCTGCCGGAATGGTCATAACACTGCTAAAATGGTTTCCTGCACCCGAACGGAGGACTAGGTTTACACTGGTTTGGTAATTGGTTTTTGGCAGCTGAACAACCGTTGAGGCCTCTGCCTGAGGTAAGTTATAAGGAAGAATAGGAAGGCTTGTCCCCCCAATGGCCAGTCCGGCAGATAAAATGATAACTTTTGCGATATTTTTCATGTATTATGTTTTCCACACTTTCACTAAAATTTCCATGGCTCCTATATGGCAAAAACAGTGCATATTGTTGTTGATTATAGGCATCCGGCAGTTGCGGCGACACTCCCAATCTTGTAATAACTTTGTAATATTAACAAACTATGACAATTATATTATCATTTGTTTTCATGAAGGGATATAAAAATTTTTACGAATTTGTGGAATGGTAAAATGTACCGAAGAAAAAAAGAGATTTGCCGGTTTCAGGCAAATCTCTGTCTTACTAGAGGATTATAATAGTTTTTTTATCAGTTTTTTTATCAGGCTTTTGGCAGTCAGTTTTTGCCTTTTAAGGCTGAGGTTTCCATTGTTTGTCCGGTAAACAGATGAAAAAGCAATCCCATCTGTGAGAATGGAAGGAGATTTGGCAGACGGGTGAAGCCGCACTCGGGCAGGAAGGTGCCGCCCGGAATCCCCGATAGAGTAGTATACATCGTAGACCGTTGCATTCTTTTCTAAAGGGAAAAGACCTGGATCAAGCTCGACGTTTATAATTTGTCTCTCGAAAGGATAGACACTGCCATCCCCCTGAGGCTTTGCCGAAAAGGCCAAGCGTAAGTTTGAAGAATGGCTGTCCCGGCTTGCCGCATAAAGCATCCCGTTAACAGGCATGCTTGCCTTCGGGACAGTCAATTCTCCTTCCAGCATCCATTTGGAAGGGTCCGTTTTGACACTCCTGATTACAACCACAGGCTTTAAGAAAGGGGTAACATCATATTGCTGCTGCTCTCCCTGGAGGATAAATCTCATCCCATCCTGCCTTACAATGGGGGAGGTCTCCGTATTTGTATGCATTTGCGAGAATAGCTGCAAATCCCTAAAACGGCCTTTTGTCAGCATTTCATATAGCAGCTTTTCTTTGTTGGGCAGCCTTTCCGCCGTGCTCTCCGGAATTTGTTTCAGGAAGGAAAGAACCATCTGCTCCCATTCCGCCCTTTCCTGTTGAGGGACTAATTCATATTTGATTGCATGCAGCCGCAGTACATCCAGGAGGGCTTTCAAGTCATGTTCCGCTTCGATTCTATCATTCGCGCCTGTCTCTGCCAGCCATCCCCGGTTTTGGAGAAGCGCATTGAGGCGGTCCCTCGTGTTTTCCAGCTTCATCTGCTGCTGGGTGATCGAGGGACTGTCCTCGCCTTCACGGACACGCCATAAATAGACTGGCTTGCTGGTTACCGCAATTTTATCTGCGAGAACGGCCCCTCTCAGGGTAAAAGCAAGATCTTCGTAGTATTTGCCTACGGTGAAATTCAGGCCATGCTTGATGAGGAAATCCCGCCGCCATAATTTATTGCAGGCAATGCTGTCCTGCAGCAGCTCGGGATGTTCCAGCAGGGAAGTGGCTTCACTTTTTTCATAAAGGTTAAACTCTTTATGCCTGACTGGAACATAGCGGCGCTCCTCGGTTAACCGGTGAACCTTTCCCACTGCAAAATCGGCGTTGGCGGCTTCCGCTGATTCCACCAGGGTTTTAATGGCACCAGAAGGCACCAGGTCATCAGAATCCAGAAAGAATACATATTCACCGCTGCTGAGGGAGATGCCCCGGTTTCGGGTATACCCAAGGCCATGGTTTTCTTGAGCAAAGGGTCTGACCCTGGAATCCTTTTCGGCAAACTTCCGGATGATTTCCTCACTATCATCGGGAGATCCATCATTGATGACAATCAGCTCCAGCTGCTCATAGTCTTGCCCGAGAATGGAATTCAGGCAATCTTCAAGGTAGGAAGCAGCATTATAAACAGGAATAACGACTGATACTAATTTAGGCATTGTCCCGCCTCCAATCTCTTATAGAAGGAAAAAGAGCTGCAGGATGTGCAACTCTCTTTTCCAATGTTTACTTAAAGACTTCATCGATGACCTTCTGCGCCGCGTTTCCGTCCTCAACAACGCCAAATTGTGCAGAGAATCGTTCCAACTCCTGCTGATAACTGCCTAGTTTTTCAGGATGGCTGAGGAAATCATAGACTTCCTCAATGGTCCTGCATACCGGGCCAGGTGCTTTTTCCTCAAGGCTGAAATACGTTCCTCTTCTTGAAACATATTCCTCCAGGTCATAGCAGTAAAGAATAATCGGCCGCTTCAGCAGGGCATAATCAAACATGACAGAAGAGTAATCGGTTATCAGCAAGTCGGATATCAGATATAGCTCCTGAATATCCTGGTAGTTGGATGCATTGATAATATTGGCTGGCAAATTATGCTGTGAAATCATATTCGACAGCAAATAATGCAGACGCAATAGCACGATGGAATCTTGTCCAATTTTCCCGCTGAGCGTTTGGATATCTTCCAGTGTTTTCTGGAATGAATTTGGATCCCAGTCGCGGAAGGTAGGCGCAAAAAGAATTACTTTCTTTCCTGCGGGAATGCGCAGGGAAGATTTGGCTTTTTCAATTATTTCCGGCGGCTGCTTCAACAATAAATCGTTTCTGGGATAGCCGGTTTCCAGGATTTCACCAGGATAGCGGAAGGCCCTCCGGAAAATCTCCGTGCTGTAAGGGTTTGGAGAAATAAAATAGTCCCAGGCTTTCGTTTGGGTTTTCAGCCTTTTCAGCTCTGTTTCGCTTGGCCGGGTTTTCTGGTCATACCCCATCTTTTTTAATGGAGTCCCATGCCAGGTTTGGACATATACCTGATCTTTTCTCTTTTTTGCCAGGTGGGCAATCCCCTGATTATCAACCCAAAACTTGGAACGAACGAGATAATAGTAATGCTGCAGGCTGTGTTTTTTCACTTTGATGGCCGGGCCTGGAATATCCACTTTCCCGGGCTGCTCAAGAGACCAGATGTATTTGTATTTCTTGCCGGCTTCAAGCATTTGTTCATAAATATATTTGGGGCTGTCACTGTATTGTTTGCCCATATGGCTTTCAAATAGCACCCAATCAGAGCGTACAGGGAGCTTTCGGTACAGGTTTTTAAGGTAATTTGCAAACGGCGTATCAAGGATGCTGTTCCTTTTGGCCGTTGCTGTATTCCTTCTCCGCTCGTATGCCCATTTTAGCTGATCCCACGTTTTTAAAGGCTCCACCTTTACTGCGAATGAATTCTTTTGGTTAATGAACAATGACTTGGAAAGAGTGCTGTTCTCCACCTTTGTGTTAGGCAGCTCTTCAATCATTCCCCGTTTGACAAGCCGTTTATGGACGTTGCCCTGGTGGCTCACATATAAAGATAGATAGTAATTGCCAGGAGATACATCATTCAGGGAAAACTGGATCAGGCCGCTTTCGGACATCGCGCCTTGGACTCGCTCTCCTGTCTGCCGGTTCTTTAAACCCCATTTATACGTAAGGGAAGAGCTGGCAACAGAATTCATTAAAGCCTTTGCCCTAAAAGATAAACGGTCTTCAGTCAGCTGGATTTCCGAGAGCGTAAAGTCAATCTCCGGCTGATTTATGCCAAGGAATTTTTCATGCTGGTTACCTGGCAGGCTAGGACGAAAATAATACTGTCTGCCAATGGCATACACTCGCTCTTGCTTTGTGGGCAAGCCATTGATATAGGCGACATAATCCTCAAACGCTTCCCTGTCCCCGATATAAAGCAGATAATACAGGATGCGCTCCCGTTCGGGAAGTTTGATGAAGGCATATTCATCCATCGCTTCATGCATGTATTCATGAATCAGCAGATGGAACTGCTGCCTGTATTCTTCATCAAACAGGAGATAATCATTGGTGTATAGTTTCAGGTCATGGCGCAGAAATTTATTGTTTTTGTTATGCTGATACAGCACGTCTCCATTCTCGCGCAGGAATTCATCAAACATCCGGTGGGCGATAATCCGGTTTCTGAAGTTGTCAAATTCAAACCGGCGGTTGGTAATCGACTTTGCATCGGCGTTTTCAACGACCCGCCAGTAATAAACAGGTTCGGGTATAAAGCTAATGGAGCCGGCCAGGAAATAGGCTTTCCCTGTAAAAATGATATCTTCGTAATGGATTCCTTCCGGAAAACGCAGCTTATGCTTGTCAAGGAATGACCGTTTGTAAATCTTGTTTACGGACAAGCTGTCAAACAGCAGCATGCTGAACTCGCGAATGTTGATGTTCGTCCGTTCGACGGAATAAATTTGCTTGTGGTACCAAATTTCGTATGTGTTGGTTCTAATCACCTGTCCGCCGACAAAGTCGGAGTCTGTCCGTTCAATCGCGGCAACCATCTTTTCGCAGGCATCCACCGTATACCAGTCATCCCCGTCAAGAAACATCACGTATTCTCCCGTTGTATGGGCAATCCCTGTATTCCGGGGGGTACTGCACCCGCCGCTGTTTTCCTCCAGGTGAATGGCCTTGAATGTTGGCTTGTCCGCCACAAAGCGGTCAATCAGCTCACCCGTCCGGTCGGAAGAATAATCATTGACTACTACTACTTCCATGTCATCAAATGTCTGTTCATGAAGAGACTCCAAAGCTTCCTCAATATATAGCTCATTGTTAAATGCGATGACAACGACCGAGAGTTTAGGATTGGATTGTTCTTTAGGCACGTTCCTTAACATGTTGTTGTCCTCCCAGTTCGTCAAAAAGGTCATACCACTGATTCTTAATGGTTTCGTTCTCAAATCTCATGCTGGTTATGAAGGCATGCTCACTGAATTCGGAAAACATGGCAGGGTCGGATGCAAGCCTCCTGATTTGGCGCGACAGCACAGGCACATCCCCGACCGGAGTAATAAACCCGCTCTTATAGTCATCCACAATCTCGCGAATTCCCGGCGCACAGTCGGTGGATATGCATGGGAGGCCGCAGGATTGTGCTTCAATCAGGGACATAGGCAGCCCTTCCGCCTTGGAGGAAAGGACAAAAAAGCTTGATGAGGACAAGGCAGATTGTATATCCTTTGTCTGTCCCTTCAAAATCACCCGGTTATCCATTCCAAGGATGCTGATCAGGTTCTGCAATGATTCTTTCGCAGGACCCTCTCCGTATATATGTACTTGCCATTCAGGTAGATCGCTGGCAACCCGGGCAAACGCCTCGATAAGGACATCAAAGCCTTTATCGTCGACAAGCCTGCCAGTTGAAACAATTGTTTTATTCCGATATAGCTTATCGGCGGCAACCTGAGCCCGGAACGGAGATGGGTTGTACATCACGCCCACATTTGGAAAGCCCCGGCTTTCAAAATGGTCAGCATCCTTCCCGGTAAGAAGCAGGAACTTGGAAACCTGGCGATAATACTTGAGGATCCGTTTATATCTAAGCGAATTTTTGGCCGCGATATAGCTTTCATGGCTTTGCCCGATCACTTTAATATTTGGCCGGTAAAGAAGAGGCTGAAGCCATTGCATACCCCAAACCTGGACAACGATCACAAACACTTCTTCGCTCCCGTACTGGTCAAAGAATCTCCCAACATCCTTACGGCGCCTGGAAAGCTGGATTCGCCGGTTGATTTCGGAAGCTACCGTTTTTAGTTTTAATGATTTCAGATTGGGAGAAATCGCCTTTGGCAAGGTTGCACGGTAGTCATCCTTATGCAGAACCGTAACCGGTATGTTTTTTGAAAAATAGCTTGGGGCATCTTTTTGCTCATTAATGCTCAAGACGGCCACATGGTGTCCGTCTTGAACGAAATCATCTGCCAGAATGGAGGCAACACGCTGCGCGCCCCCGTGGCCGTTATATTCATTTAACACAAAAACAATGTTTTTTTTAGGCATACTGTTTATTGCTCCTCGTATCCGTGATTCCTTACCTCCAGTTTGAGGTACTTGGATCCTGTCTTGATCTCGATTTCACGATCACCGATTATCTTTGTTTCTGAAGGGTATTCTTTTCCTTTAGAAGCCCATACCAAAATTAAAAACTCATGGTAAGGATCGTTTTTCATCACGTAAGTCAATTTGCTTTCATACTGACCTGGCTCAAGTTTGCTTAGGTCGATGACGGCATTGAACTGTGAGTAATTGTAATTCTTCCCCTGCGGATTGAAAGCCTGGTTCTCCGTAATTTCTTCCGTTTCGTTCATGGAAGCAGGATAGGTTTTTTGTTCAAAGGTTTCCATGTTCACCAGGTGCAGGCTGACAGAAACGTCACTTGCTGTTTTGGTTTCATAGCCTCTGATAAAGGCGACTCCTTCTACATGGAGGAGATTGCCTTCAAACCACATTTTGTTCACCTGCTGCTGGACTTTGTCATGATTGTCCACCACAAGGTTTAACTGGCTGGCTGCAACCTGCATTTTATATAAAAACCTGCCGCTCGTTTGCTCCTGGCTGTCACTGTCCATTTTAGTGAAGGCGCCGGAACGGAGGGGAAATTCTGTCCATTGATTTTCTTCGTTCCTGTACCGGACCGAAAACACAAATGACCCTGGCTTTAGTAGCCCGGCGAGTTGATTCTCAGTGACGGTAGCAGAAAAGCCGGCGTGTTTTTTTACGCTCTCGGGCAGGGAAGAGGAGCCTTCATAAGGAGCGGGAGACAACGGTATGGAACGATATTCGCCTGTGCGCTTGTCCCGCAGCAACAGTTCAAAGGATTTGGCCTCAGTTTCATTCTTGCCATATAAATAACCGCCAACCTGAACGGAATAGCCATTTTCGGTCATTGTTGCACTAACCTGCTCAATGGCATGGATGAATTGCAGTTCTGATTTAATGGCCTCAATGGTTCTTCTTCCGGCCATAAAATCATTGTAAATGGAACCCACGAGTTTTGAATCTCCATAGGTAATCAATTCTCCCTGGTGAATCCAGGCAGCTTTTGAACAAAAGGATTCAACGGCATTCGGGTCATGGCTGACAAAGATGATTGTCTTGCCTTGTTCCTTAAATTGGTTCATCTTATTCATGCATTTGGCCCTGAACATGGAATCACCCACCGCAAGTGCTTCATCGACGATCAGGATATCAGGGTCAACATTTACTGATATGGCAAAACCCAGCTTTGCCTTCATCCCGGCTGAGTAATTTTTGACCGGCTGGTTTATAAATTCCCCTAATTCCGAGAATTCTATAATGTCATCTACCTTTTCCAGCATCTCATCTTTTGTATAGCCCAAAAGAATGCCTTTCATGAAGATATTTTCATAGCCGGTAAGCTCGGCATCAATCCCCGAACTTACATCGAGAAAGACTAGGGAACCATTTACACTCACTTTGCCGGACGTTGGGTCGGCAATCCCGGTGATAATCTTTAACAGAGTAGATTTACCCGAACCGTTTTTTCCTAAAACGCCAATGGCCTCGCCTTTTGGAAAGTCGAGGCTAAAATCTTTAAGGGCCAGAAATTCCTTGTGAAGTTTTTTCCTTGAAACGACTTCTTTAATCGGGCCCCACTTATCTTCATATAATTTGTATTTTTTGGTCAGATGTTCGACACTGACTGCGACACTCATAACTTTTCCGCCTTTCGCGACACGTTACAATATATCAAGGAATATTGGCTTCATTCGCTTGTACAGGTAATTCCCCAGGATAAGGAGCAGGAAAACAACCACCCAAAAATACAAGGTATATAGAGGCTGTTCCCAAAAGCCGACCTTGAAGAAGACTGAATCCCGATAGCCCTGGACAATATAGTGGAACGGGTTCAGCTTGATGATCGCCGCATATTTCCCCAGATTGTCAATGGACCAGAAAATGGGCGTCATCCAGAACAGGAAGACAAGAACGGTATCCAAAAAGCGCCCAAAGTCCTTGCTGATGGCAACCAGCGGGGCTGTGACCGACCCGAGTCCAAGCAGGAGCATCAAGGCGGCAAAGTCATAATACAGGATCTGCAGCCAATAGGCCGAGAATGAATCCACCGTAAAAGCCATCACCACAAGCATGACCACAAGCAGAATCAGGTGCATATAGTAGTTATACAAAATCTGGACAGCTGGCAGGACCGCGATTGGAAAGGGTGTATTTTTAATCAGGCTGCGCTTGCTCCGGAACGATTTGTTCGATGACCGGAAGCCATCGTTCAGCATAAACCAGGCCACCATGCCAATTGCCAGCCATGCGAAGAAGGGAGCGCCATCGACTGGCCTCCCCGCCCGGGCTCCGATACTGAAGACAAACCAGAATACCGCAATCCGCATCAGCGGATTGACAAGTCCCCATGCAAACCCTAAAAGGGTGCCAGCATATTCCCGTTTCATTTCGTGTAAGGATAGAGTGTGGACCATCCGGCGACGAGTCCACAATTCCTTGTATACATCAAACATAAATTTTCTCCTTCGGTTGGCAAATAGGGGACTTACTCAAATCCATTTGGATTCTGGCTTTGCCATCTCCATGAATCTTCGCACATATCCTGCAGGTTCTTTTCTGCACGCCATCCCAAAAGCTTTTCTGCTTTTTCCGGATCAGCGTAGCAAACGCCGATATCTCCAGGGCGGCGGTCCACTATTTGATAAGGGATTTTCTTTCCAGCGACAGAACTGACAGCATCCACCAATTCAAGGACACTGTAACCTGCGCCAGTTCCGAGGTTGAATGTTTCGATTCCTTCGTTCTTTTCCAAATATTCAAGGGCTTTCAGATGGCCTTTTACAAGGTCGACGACATGGATATAGTCGCGGACGCCTGTGCCATCATGTGTTTCATAGTCGTTTCCGAAAACAGAAAGCTGTTCCCGTTTGCCAATGGCAACTTGTGTAATGTATGGCATCAGGTTATTGGGAATGCCATTAGGGTTTTCTCCGATCCTTCCGCTTTCATGAGCGCCAATTGGATTGAAATAGCGAAGCAATGCGATACGCCATGAAGAATCAGACACATGCAAGTCGCGCAGGATTTCTTCAATCATCAGTTTGGTGCGTCCATAAGGGTTGGTCGCCGATAATGGGAAGGACTCATCAATTGGAACACGCTCCGGATGTCCATAGACCGTTGCCGAAGAGCTGAATACCATCTTTTTGACATTGTGTTTCGCCATTACTTCACAAAGGATAATCGTTCCTGTCAAATTATTGTGGTAATACTTTAATGGGATGGAAACAGATTCCCCAACGGCCTTTAAGCCGGCAAAGTGCATGACAGCATCAAATTTATGGGTTTCAAACAGCTTATCCAAGGAATCGCGGTCAAGCAAGTCATATTGATAAAATGGGAATTCCTTTCCTGTAAGCTCTTTAACTCGATTAATGGATTCCATTTGGCTGTTTGACAAGTTATCAACAATCACAATCTCATATCCATTGTTTAAAAGTTCTACGGCCGCGTGGCTGCCAATGTAGCCAGCGCCTCCTGTTACCAAAATTTTCATGACGATACCTCTCCCTGAAAAGTTTTAAGCGGAGAATGATTTCATTCACCTTTGTCGAAGTTTGCAGCTTTTTGTTCTTGGCGTTAAGCAACTATAATTATACCCAAATTGGGGAGATAAAAATAGTTTGACAACCTCATTCCATTAACCGGATGTCGAGACATCCAGATACAGAAAGGAGCCCTTATAAGATAAGGGCCCTTTTTAATGGGATAAATCCGACTGTACTTTTACCTGCTCTGTAACTTCCAGTCCGAGGTGAGCTTTGGCAAAGGCTACAATATTCTGGCTGGATTCCCCGTGCGCATACTCATTCCATTTATGGTTAAAGCCCTTTAGGCGATCGTAATCAAACTCATGATGCTGGATGGCCTTAATGATTTCTGCAGTCGAAAGAACGACTGGGCCTGGCACCAATTGATGATAATCCTCCCACAATCCCCTGGTTTTGCTGTAGTGTGTCAGGTCGTAAGGAAAAAAGAGCATCGGCTTATTCAACAGTGAAAATTCAAATGGTATGGAGGAATAATCACTAATCAACAAGTCAGTAATAAAAAGCAAGTCATTCAAAGAAGGGTAGCCTGAGACGTCAAAAACGAAATCCTTAAGGTCGTCGTTCAGCATTACGCTGTTTTTAATGGCCGGATGAAGGCGCAGCAGCAATGCATAGTCATTTCCCAGCTCTTTTTTCAGCAGGTCAAGATTAAGCCGCAATTCAAAGGAGTCGAGCTGTTCTTCGCGGTAGGTTGGAGCATAAAGCACTACTTTCTTTCCTGCCAGCTGCGGATACTGCTGATATACCTTTTGGGATGCCTGCTTTTGGGCGTTCTTGTTAAAAAAGACATCTGTCCTTGGTACACCTGTTTTCAGGATTTTTTCCCCGCTCAGCCCAAAAGCCTGCTGGAAGATTTGAGCCATGGCATCTGAGCTGACAACAACATGGTCAAACCGGTCATATACCTGTTTGAACCGTTTTCTCGCATTTTCGCTCCGGCCTTCTGTCGAATGGTCTTCAAGTCCGAACTTCTTGACTGCACCATTTGCATGCCAGAGCTGGATGCATGTTGTTTCTTCCTTAAACGCTGCAGCAGCAAGAAATCCATAGTAATTATCCACAAAGACTACCTTGGCCGTCGCCAAATGATAGATGGATGTGACAAACTGGGCGAAGTGCCGGATATCAAATAAAAGCTTATCCGCCCCGGTAAATCCTGCAAAATGAGGATACACCTTCCTGGTGGTTAAAAAGACAGTCCGGCAATTAACACCTTGTCGCTGCATTTCTTGATAAATGCTTACATTATTATCGGCAAAAGAAGCAACAAAGACCACTTTCCGCTGAACCGGGAAAAAGCGGAAGGATGCAAATAATATTGATATCAATCGCAGATAAAGAAAGACCGCGATTTCTCTAGCCATTTGTCACCTTAAATAAGTCATTTTTAATCTTGCTGGTGGAAATGCCTACTGTTCTTGGGAGATAGATGACTTCACAGTACTCCTTCAGAAAGTCAAATTTGCCTTTCCAGTCATCTCCCATCACGAAGATATCAATATTATGTTCTAATACATCCTGCACCTTTTGCTCCCAGGTATTTTCAGGAATGACTTTATCAACATAGCGGATGGATTCAAGAATCATCTTTCTATTCTCGAAGCTATGGTAAGCTTCTTTCTTTTTCAGTGCATTGAATTCATCAGTGGAAATGGCGACTGTCAAATGGTCACCAAGGTCTTTTGCTCTTTTTAGCAGATTGATATGTCCATAGTGAAGCAGATCGAATGTTCCGTATGTTAGAACCTTTTTCATGATATAACCTCCTATTATTACAGTCCTGAATGGGTTATTTATTTTAAATGTAGAATTTGTGCAATCATTCGCAAGCATTACTGCGGCAGCTCCAGCCCGCTCTGTTTTCGGGCTAAAAGCATACTTACACAATTTTAAGGGATAAAGCATTCTGTGACAAGGTGGGGATTGCTGGATAGTCCAATATAAACTTTCAATACCCGCATTTGCCGGAAATATGCTGTTTTTGATGCTACCAAAAGAATATGACGGCAGGAAGACAAAGAGGTTACAAGGAAATTGCAAAACGGGGAGAAAAATGTCATAAAAGGATTTTTGCCATTCACCGAACAACAGTGGTATTCTATAACCATCGTCCAAGCCATTTGGGGATGAATAAATCAAGATGAAGGAAATAGCGTGATGATAGGAAACATACTGACGAAATTTAAACGAATGAACCTGATAAAAACAGCGTATAAAGGGGTATTCAAGCTGGTTGGAATGCTGCCGGCGGACAAGAATATGATTGTTTTTGAAAGCTTTCTGGGGAAACAGTACAGCTGCAACCCAAGGGCCATATATGAATATCTGCAAAAAAATAATCCAGGTTATAAAATGTACTGGAGTATTGACCCTCGCTTCCGTTCTGCTTTTGAAGGGAAAGAGGTAGAAACGGTCGATCGTTTTTCACTAAAATGGCTGTTTTTAATGGCACGGGCCAGGTATTGGGTTTCCAACAGCCGGCTGCCATTATGGATTCCAAAGCCAAGTCATACCGTATACTTACAGACATGGCATGGAACGCCTTTGAAACGGCTGGCAGCCGACATGGAACAAGTGCTCATGCCGGGAACCGACACGGAGCAGTACAAAAAAAACTTCCTGGCAGAATCAAGCCGCTGGGATTACCTGATCTCTCCTAATGCGTATTCTTCGCATATCTTTCGCAGGGCATTCGATTTTAACAAGGAAATGATTGAATCGGGTTACCCCCGGAATGACTTCCTTCATAATGACAATACAGCTGAAGTGATTGGGGGAATCAAGGACAAGCTTGCTTTGCCTCCGGGGAAAAAGGTGATTCTTTATGCGCCGACATGGAGGGATAATGAATTCCACGAAAAAGGGAAGTATAAATTTAATCTAAAACTCGATTTGGATTATTTAAGAGACCAGCTGGGCAGTGAATATATTGTCCTGCTGCGGATGCATTATTTGATTGCTGAAAACCTTGATTTATCTGGTTACAGGGGATTTGCTTATGATGTCTCAGCCTATGAAGACATCCGCGAACTTTACCTGGTTTCGGATGTGCTTATTACCGATTATTCCTCTGTCTTTTTTGATTACGGAAACCTGAAGCGGCCAATGATTTTCTTTGTTTATGATCTTGAAAGCTATCGGGACAACCTCAGGGGATTTTACTTTGATTTTGAAAACGAAGCGCCAGGGCCGCTCGTTAAAACAACAGAAGAAGTAGTTGAGCAGCTAAAAAGGCTGGATTTTGCAGGATCCGCTTTGCCGCCAAACTTTGGGGAGTTTTACCAAAGGTTTTGTTATCTTGAAGATGGAGAAGCTTCAAGAAGGGTGGTTGAAAAGGTTTTTAAGCAGCAGGCAAGCCAATAACCTCCTTGGGAGACCTTGGGGGTTTTTGCTTAAAACCGTTAGGGTTTTATGACCTGGCACCAATTCCCACTCGGGATACCGTTAGAAACGTGCTACAGTAGCGGGTGATGCTGCATACTATATTCGACATTCAAGAGGACTAAAAATGAAAAAACAGCATGTAAACATTTTAGGGATAAATTTTATAAATATACGGTTTGAAGAGATGGCTGAAGAACTTGCCGCGAGAGTGGGCAACGAACAGAAAGCTTTTGTGGTGACGGCCAATCCGGAAATTGTAATGTATGCCGATGCCCATCAACGATACAAGAATATCCTGGATTCAGCTGATTACGTGGTTGCAGACGGTACAGGCATCGTCCTGGCTTCCCGTTTGTTGAACACTCCGCTTAAAGAGAGGGTCACTGGTTTTGACTTGACCCTTTCACTGCTGCAAAAAGCAGACCAAAACAACTGGAGCATTTATCTGCTTGGAGGCCGCCCGGAGGTTAATGCCAAAGCGGCAGAAAATATCAAATTGACATATCCCGGGCTGAAACTTGCTGGAAACAGGCACGGTTTCTTCGATTGGAAAGATCCTGCTGTTGTAGATGATATTCGGGAGACAAAACCGGATATTGTATTGGTTGCCCTGGGATTTCCAAAGCAGGAGCAGTGGATCTCGCTTTATAAGGACTACTTTGAAAAAGGAATCTTTATAGGAGTGGGCGGAACGATTGACATCCTGGCCGGAAAGGCTAAACGGGCTCCCATCCTTTGGCGCAAACTGAATATGGAATGGCTTTACCGGCTTTTGAAACAGCCTTCCAGATGGAGAAGGATGCTGGCTTTGCCCCGGTTTGTGGTTAAAGTAATGAAAAAGTAGGGGAAATGCAGAAATTTGCTTGAGAACTGAAACTAATCCCGGATTGTTTCGTCTTAGTATGCGATGGCGGAAACAATACAGGATTTAGGGGTCACAGAAGCGGAAAGTACCGTAATAATAGTCCCTTGTTCTTTATCTCGTAATCTAGTATCATTTCAATCTGGAATTATATTTTTTCGCAGACGGTTCATAAATACCTAATGGTGGTATAATGTAAACGACCAAACTATACAGAATTTGTCTGATTTTATCATAAATTAGGGGCATCCTAATCAAAAGGAGGGTCAACATGTCGCTCACCATGACCTTGGTAGTATGCTTTATATGCTCCATCCTTATCACACCGGTTGTAAAAAAGTTGGCGTTCCGATTAGGTGCCACCGACCGTCCAAACAGCCGGAAAGTTCACGAGAAAATCATGCCGCGCATGGGCGGGCTTGTTATCTATATCAGCTTTATGCTCGGGCTTTTTATTACGCAACCCGATAGCAAATACCATGCTGCCATTATGATTGGAAGTGTCATCATTGTCCTGACAGGGATCCTGGACGATATTTTTGAGCTGTCGGCCAAGGTTAAGCTGATTAACCAGCTTGCCGCGGCCTTTATTGTTGTCATTTGGGGCGGAGTGCAGGTGAACTTCATCAACCTGCCGTTTGGGGGCGGAGAGCTTCAATTCGGCTGGTTCAGTATTCCAGTCACGATTTTATGGATTGTCGGCGTGACCAATGCCATCAATCTGATTGACGGACTCGATGGCCTGGCAGCCGGAGTTTCCTCTATTGCACTTATATCCCTGTCCGGCATGGCAATCATCATGGGTGATGTTTACGTTATGACAATGGGCTTCATCCTGCTTGCCAGCACGCTCGGATTTTTATTGTTCAACTTCTACCCCGCGAAAATCTTCATGGGGGACACAGGAGCGCTGTTCCTGGGCTACATGATCTCCGTGCTTTCGCTGCTCGGCTTTAAAAACGTAACGTTTATCTCCTTCATCATCCCAATCATTATTCTGGGGGTTCCGATGACGGATACGATCTTTGCGATTGTGCGCCGCCTGGTGAAAAAGGCGCCGCTCTCAAAGCCGGATAAATCGCATCTTCACCATTGCCTGCTGAACCTTGGATTCACCCACAGGCAGACAGTACTGATGATTTACATGATCAGTGCCATGTTCGGACTCGCAGCCCTGATTTTCACCTTGACAACGATGTGGGGGTCGCTGCTTATTCTAGCGATTATCCTCATCTCAATCGAATTGATTGTTGAGAGTGTAGGACTTGTTGATAAGAACTACCGTCCGCTTCTGAATTTGATCAGAGGCAGGAAATATGTGAAGGAAAAAACCCAGCCATGACGGCTGGGTTTTTCTTTTTTATGTTTACTGGACATGGTTCAAGGAAATAACAAAATAGGGGATGGTATAAGGCTAATCCCCAAACTCGCAAATTCGCATACTTTAAGGTTTCCTGCGAATCCTACATTTAGGAGGCGATGAACATGGTTAAAAAAGAAAATCCCCAGGACCCGCGAGTGAAAGACGATAATCCTATGGATGTTGTTAATGAGGGATTAAACGTAGTGGTGCAAGCTGTGAATAATGCTACTGGCCTGGATAAGAGCAATGATGGCCAACCCAATAATGATAAAGATAAAAAAGGAAGGGCAGACGCATAGGCTGTCACCCAATCTGAATAAAACAACCCCTACTTAATAAGAAGGGGTTGTAGTTTCGCTCGTTGTGCCATCAATGGCTTCTGGCTCTTCGCCCATTATGCTTTCAGGCTCTAGGCCAAGATGGACTTTTAATTCATTTTTCGTTGCCTCCAGCTCGGTTTCGTCGAGCTGGTAGTAATACACGCCGTTAATTTTTGAATCATAGCCGGCAAGGTTCAGCGTTTCGGCCTTCAGGTTGGTTCCGGCAACAGCGTAATTAATGAAGGAAATCATTTCTTCAAAGCGAAGGTCGGTGGTCATGTTGTCTCCGATTGCTTCCATCACGTCGGTGTAATTGTTCACGGATTTGACAGATGCCGCTTTGCTGATGACAGCCTTGATGATTTCCTGCTGGCGCTTGCCGCGCTCAATATCGTTGTCGAGCTTGCGTGTTCTTGCCAAGGCCAGTGCTTCCTCGCCGTCGAGGGTCTGCAGCCCTTCCTGCAAAGTAATCGCTCCGGCTTTGTCTTTTGAATCCTGTTCTGTGAACGTGTAAGGAACATTGACTTCAATGCCGTTTAGCGCATCGATTACATCAATGAAAGCATTGAAGTTCATTTTTACATAATAGTCCACTGGCACATCCAGGAGATTCTCGACTGTGTCAAGGGTCTCTGGCACACCGCCGTAAGCATGGGCGTGGTTGATTTTATCGTTGAAGCCTTCTCCCGGAATGTAGACATAGGAGTCACGTGGAATGCTCAGCAATTTTACCGATTTGTCATCTTTGTTAAAGGTGGCCAGCATCAATGCGTCCGTACGGGAATTGCTATCGTATTGGCGCTTTTGGCTGTCATCGACACCGATGAAAAGCACGGAAATGTTTTCTTCGAATGGATTCACGGCTCGTTTGCCTTCGCGGTCGATCGGCTGATAGGATTTTGTGATAACAGACTCCGCTTTGCTGTATAGATGGGCCCCATAGGCCGCAACACTTAACATTACCAATAGGAGCGGAAGAACAATCCAGCGGAAGACTCTTTTTCTTTTTTTCTTATGATGCATATCTGAACGTCTATTTGCGGACAT
Organism: Mesobacillus campisalis; assembly: GCF_000986785.1. Taxonomy (GTDB): domain Bacteria; phylum Bacillota; class Bacilli; order Bacillales; family Cytobacillaceae; genus Mesobacillus_B; species Mesobacillus_B campisalis. The sequence continues at coordinate 183,416 of NZ_LAYY01000006.1, forward strand.
GGCAATCTCCTTCTCTATGATCCTCGTTTTCTATAAAGGTAGTACAATTAACCTATCCTCCATTTTACAATTTTTTCTCATATTCGTAAATCGAATTTTTTGGCAATCCTTCAGCCAGAGTATATTTCCTCCTGGTAAAGCTGCTCTCCCGCGGAGATTTCCCCCTGCCCATTCGTCATCTCCACCATCCAGGCGGTAAAATGATCTGTTTGGCCGTCTTCCACAAAGGTTTCAATCTCCACCTTATCCAGGTAGTGAATCTCTTTTATCGAGTAGACCGAAGAGCGCAGTTCGTTTTCGACTTTTCCGAGCAGAGTATAATCAATGGTGGTGTGCATGACCCGCATCAGTTTGCGCTCCACGATTCCTGTCGCGTTCAGTCCTTCTGACGTCGCTTTCCCGTATGCGCGGATTAATCCGCCGGCACCGAGCTTGATGCCGCCAAAATAGCGGGTGACCACTACTACTGTGTCTTTCAATTTTCTTTTCTTCAGCACCTCAAGTATGGGTACTCCGGCGGTGCCGCTCGGTTCACCGTCATCGTTGGCTTTCTGAATCTGGTCATGCTCGCCGATCAGGTACGCGGAGCAATTATGGGTGGCATCCCAGTGCTTCTTTTTGATGTTCTGGATGAACTCCTGGGCCTCCTGTTCGGTTTCGGCGCGATCGACATAGGCAATGAACCTTGATTTTTGAATGTTGATTTCGTGTTCGCCATAGCTTTTTACTGTATAATAATGAGAGAGCATAACAGATGCCCCTTTCTATGAAAAGATAGATTTGTGCATGTGTTTTAGTTTGCATTTTATAGGCCGTTCCTATTGTGAAGAAACTAGCAATGCCTCTTTTATTATAATTGCACAGGCCCTTGAGAACAAATGGTGATGGAATGTAATTAAACTTTAATATTAGAAAAAACAGAGAATGTTATAATAGGGGATATTATCAAATCAGATAAGCAATCCTTTTGTTCAGGCTAACGAAAACAATGGCTTCCATGGAGGAATGAAGAAGGATGGCGTTAAGAAAACTGGATGCTTCGGCACTTGATCATATTTTGCAGACTATGATCGATACAGTAGAAGACAGCAAGAAGGAAATTTTCCAAATTGGAGAGCAGTGCCGCAATGATTATGAAACCATTATTTCGGAGCTCGGTGAAGTCAAAAGGCTGAGCAAAAAGATTGTTGAGGACGGGGACAAGCTTGAGGTCCAGGTCCGGTTCGCAAGGAAACGTTTATCCGAAGTAAGCAAGCATTTTAAAGACTACACGGAACTAGAGGTGCGGCAGGCCTACGAGACTGCCCACAAGATGCAGATGGAGCTGACGATGAACCGCCAGCTTGAGAAGCAGCTGAAGGAGCGCCGTGACGATCTGGAGCGAAGGCTGGGCGGACTGGGAGAAACGATTGACCGCTCCGGGCATCTGGTTTCACAGATTTCAGTGGTCATGAATTATATGATGAGCGATATCCGCCAAATGGGGGAAGCGCTGGAGTCCGCACAGCAAAAACAGGATTTCGGGCTGAAAATCATCGAAGCCCAGGAAGAGGAGCGGAAGAAGCTGTCGCGGGAAATCCATGACGGCCCTGCCCAAATGCTGGCCAATGTGATGATGCGTTCCGACCTGATTGAAAAGATCTACAAAGAGCGCAGCGGGGAAGAAGCAATGGCCGAAATCCGCAGCCTCAAGACGATGGTCCGGTCGGCCTTGTACGAGGTCAGGAGGATCATTTATGACCTGCGTCCAATGGCACTTGATGATCTTGGGCTTGTGCCTACCCTCAGAAAGTATTTGCTGACCATCGAAGAATATCATAAAACGACAAAAATCGAGTTTAGCAACAGCGGCGATGAAGAGCGGCTGCCAACCAAGTATGAAGTGGCGCTGTTCCGAATGATCCAGGAGTCGGTCCAGAATGCTTTGAAGCATGCCGAAGCCACATTGATCCAGGTCAAGCTCGAGATCATGAGTGACCATATCACCGTTGTGATAAAAGACAATGGCAAGGGTTTTGATACAAGCCAGAAAAAAATGCAGTCTTTTGGCATTTTGGGAATGAAAGAGCGGGTCGAGCTCCTGGAAGGGGAGGTTTCCATTGATTCGCGGATTGGCAGCGGGACGCTTGTACTTATCCAGGTGCCGCTGAATAGATAGTGAGACGCAGAACAGAAGCCTGCGCTTCTGTTCTCTTCATAGATGAACAAAGGTGAACAGTGACAAGGAGGGCATTACATGGCAACGAAAATCATCATTATTGATGACCATCAATTATTCAGGGAAGGGGTAAAGCGGATTCTCGATTTTGAAAATTCGTTCGAGGTTGTCGCCGAGGGAGACGACGGCAGCGAAGTAGTAAATCTATATGAGCAGCACCAGCCTGATGTGATTATCATGGACATCAATATGCCAAATGTGAACGGTGTCGATGCGACCCGCCACTTGGTGGAGAAATATCCGGAAGCGAAAGTTATCATTCTTTCCATCCATGATGATGAAAACTATGTAACCCATGCACTGAAGACCGGTGCAACAGGGTATCTTTTAAAAGAAATGGATGCCGATGCGCTCATCAACGCGGTCAAGGTGGTTGCCGATGGCGGCTCCTACCTCCATCCGAAGGTGACGCATAATCTCGTGAAGGAATACAGACGCCTGTCATTGGGCGAAGGCGGTTCCGGAAATGGAAACACCCAGGTGATCGAAATCCGCCGTCCGCTTCACTTGCTGACAAGGCGCGAGTGCGAAGTCCTCCAGCTGCTTGCAGATGGAAAAAGCAACCGGGCCATTGGCGAAGCGCTGTTCATCAGTGAAAAAACGGTTAAAAACCATGTCAGCAACATCCTGCAGAAAATGAGTGTCAATGACCGCACACAGGCTGTGGTCGTCGCCATCAAAAACGGCTGGGTGGAAGTAAAGTAAGCGAGGATACATAGAACCGCAAGGCACATTCGCTCACAGAAGCGAATGTGCCTTATTCTTTTCCGGCAAAATAATGCAATTTAAACTCAATTCATATAAAATGGGGATTGTACATATGAATAGGAAAACGGAATCGTCCGTCTACAGCCAGACAAATAAATAGATCTTTCTATATAAAAGGCAGGTAATGCTTAACATGAAAACAGCCGTTGTTACGGATAGTACTGCATACATCCCCAAAGAACTCCGCGAGAAGCACAATATCCGCATGATTCCGCTCAGCGTCATTTTCGGCAACGAATCTTATCGTGAAGAAATGGATATCACCGCAGCTCAATTTTATGAAGAATTGAAGACCCGGGACCTGCCGACCACATCCCAGCCGCCGACCGGCCAGTTCGTCGAGCTGTTTGAGGAGCTAGGCAAAGAGTACGACGCCGTCATCACCGTTCATCTATCGAGCGGAATCAGCGGAACCTACCAGGGAGCTGTAGCTGCTGCCGAGATGGCCGAGGGCGTTAAAGTCTACCCGTTTGACTCCGAAATCAGCTGTATGCCGCAGGGTTTCTATGCGCTCGAAGCGGCCGAACTGGCAGCGGAGGGACGTCCGGCGGAAGAGATTATGGCCCGCCTTGAGGAAATGAAGCAATCAATGCGCGCCTATATCATGGTGGACGACCTAAGCCATCTGCAGCGCGGCGGCCGGCTGTCCGGAGCCCAGGCCTTCATTGGCAGCCTGTTGAAGGTAAAGCCGATTCTCCACTTTGTTGATAAAAAGATCGAGCCGTTTGAAAAGGTGCGCACCAATAAAAAAGCGCTCAACCGCGTTGCCGAGTTATTGGCTGCCGATGCCAGCAGTGGAGGAGAGTATCGTGCGGTTGTCATCCACGCGAATTGCGAGGAAATCGCCAGGGAATGGAAGGCGGAGCTTGAAGCCCAGCTCCCTAGCGTCGAATTCATGCTAAGCTACTTCGGCCCTGTCGTCGGCACCCACCTGGGCGAAGGCTCTCTCGGTTTGGGCTGGTATAAAAAATAAGGAATACTGATTTGAGGAAACGCCATTTTCGTGAGAGCGGGAATGGCGTTTTTTTTTAAGGCTGTCAAAATCGTCAAAGGAGGAAACCGTATGCTGTATCTCCAACAATGGAGGAATCCACAATGAGATTTGCCCTGGTAGACGAAAAACTTGTTCCCAAGCCATTGCTCACCACCGGTCATCCCACTTATCCAATCTCCCAAATCAATTCTTCCTGCACACCACAATGCAATTCAGCTTTTGACTTTAATCCCGAACTTCAAACCTATCTTTCCGGCAGGCAACTTTTGCTGGATGAACTCCCGTTTCCGTTTGCCGAAATCCAGGAACACTATGAAAATGGCTATCTTGTATATCGCCAAGGAATTTTACTAAAAGGAAAGTCCTGTAAATGCGCCCGCTGCGGTACCACTGAAGCCCGCTGGTTCTCTGTCTTTCCCTGTGCCCGCTGCGGTGAAAACTGCCTCTACTGCCGCCAATGCCTGATGATGGGCAGGGTGAGCAGCTGTTCGGCACTGGTAAGCTGGACAGGGCCCGAACCGAAAGCAGCTACTGTAAAGCAGCACCTCCTTAACTGGAATGGCACCCTGTCTCACGGACAAGCTGCAGCATCTGCCAAAACGGTTGCGGCCATCAGCCAATCCTCCGAGCTCCTCGTCTGGGCTGTCTGCGGTGCCGGCAAGACTGAGGTCCTTTTTAAGGGGATCGAACACTCCTTGCAGCAGGGCGGCCGTGTCTGCATTGCCACGCCCAGAACCGATGTCGTCCTCGAGCTCACTCCGAGGCTAAAGGCAGCCTTTCCCCGCACCACGGTCGCGTCACTCTATGGAGGCAGCGAAGACCGCCATCTCCATGCTCCCTTAACCATAGCGACAACACACCAGCTACTCCGTTTTTACCAGGCATTTCACACCGTGATTGTCGATGAAGTTGACGCCTTTCCGTTCAGTGTTGACAAAACCCTCCAGCATGCCGTCCAGCAGGCGAGAAGGCCTGGATCCGCACTGGTTTACCTAACTGCTACCCCTAACCGGAAATGGCAGCGGGAATGCCTCCAGGGGAAACGCGCTTATGTGACGATCCCGGCCCGGTATCACCGCCATCCGCTTCCTGTGCCGAAATTTGCCTGGTGCGGAAACTGGGAGAAGAAGGTATTGAGAAACACCCTGCCGCAAAACGTTCTCTCCTGGATTAAACACCGCTTGAATGCAGGCAAGCAGACGCTGCTGTTTGCCCCGAAAATCGCCTCAATGGAAAAAATCCTCCCTATACTTCGAAAGCTTCACCCCAGTATCGAAAGTGTCCATGCCGAAGACCCTGACCGGAAAGGGAAAGTGACAAAGATGCGGAACAGGGAGATTCCTCTGCTTTTAACCACGACCATCCTGGAAAGAGGCGTTACCTTTCCGAATATTGATGTTGGCGTACTTGGGGCGGAGGATGTGATTTTCACCGAAAGTGCCCTTGTGCAAATCGCCGGGCGTGCCGGCAGAAGTGCTTCCTTTCCTGCCGGGGAAGTTGTCTTTTTCCATTACGGGAAAACAGAAGCAATGGTGCGTGCACGCAGCCAAATCATGAGGATGAACAGGGAAGGTGCGAGAAAGGGGCTGCTGGACTGAATGGACTTGTTTGCCGGGGAATATTGCCTGCTATGTAATGCGGAGGTGGGGCATGAAACGAGCTGGACCAGCGTGTTTTTGCGCAGCAGCCGGACTCAGGTGTGCGCGGTATGCCAGAATAAATTGAAACTCCTTGAGGGGGAGCTGTGCCAGCGCTGCGGCCGGGTACTGGAGCCTGGATACAGAGAAGGAAGAGTTTGTTATGACTGTCTCCGCTGGGAGAACGATCCGGAATGGCAGGGGCTGCTTTCGTTTAATGCCTCCATTTATCACTATAACAACTTTTTAAAAGAGGTGATTGCCCGGTTCAAATACCGGGGTGATTATGCGCTGGCGATGGCCTTCTCCGCTCAGCTCCGCGAGAAAACCCTGGGTGCTGAGGCCGACCTCCTTGTACCCGTTCCTTTAAGCGAAGAAAGGCTATATGAAAGAGGCTTTAACCAGTCGGAAGCGCTGATTTCTGCTGCAGGCGGAGAGCCTGTCAACCTGCTTTCCCGGGTGCATGGGGAGAAGCAGTCGAAGAAGACGCGTGCCGACCGTATCCATCTGCCGCAGGTATTCCAGATTATACCTGACATGGTGGAGTCTATTCAGGGTAAAAGGATTGTACTGGTCGATGATATTTATACCACCGGGTCGACTCTGAGGCATGCGGCAAAGATGCTGAGAGCCCACGGAGCGGAAAGTGTCTGTTCTGTGACGTTGGCCAGGTAGCGAAAAAACAAGTGGAAAATGGTGGATGACGACAAAACCCGCGGTGTATCAACCTTTTTCGACTCTTGTTTCTAAGGTTTTTACTATGACGACAAAGAAAACTTCACGAATTCGTCAAATCTTTTCCCTGTTAAGGCAGGACTAATTTAGGGTAATATAGAAGTATAAATACATAGTATTTTAAAGGAGGAATCGCTTATGAATTACAACATTCGTGGTGAAAATATTGAAGTAACTCCCGCTATCAGAGAGTATGTGGAAAAGAAGGTATCCAAGCTGGATCGTTATTTCACAGAATCACCAAATGCAAGCGTAAGCGTGAACCTGAAAGTTTATCAAGACAAGAAATCCAAAGTGGAAATTACCATTCCAATGAAGAACCTGGTCCTTCGCGCTGAAGAACTCCACGAGGACATGTATGCGGCGATCGACCTGATTACCGATAAATTGGAGCGTCAAATCCGCAAGCATAAAACAAAAGTGAATCGCAAATTCCGCGGCCAGGACAGCATCAAGGACGTCGGCCCAATCTTCACCGAAGATGATGTGCTTTCCGAGGAAGAGGATCTCGAAGTGGTCCGCACGAAGAGCTTCAACCTGAAGCCAATGGACAGCGAAGAAGCCATCCTGCAGATGAACCTGCTCGGCCACAGCTTCTACGTCTTCCAAAACGCTGATACAAACAGCACCAACGTTGTATACAAGCGCAAAGACGGCCGCTACGGCTTGATCGAAGCACAATAATTTAAAAATAGAAACCCTCACCCGCAGCCTTTCTCCTGGCTGCGGGTTTTATTGTATAATACCGGTAATGGAAAATGTTTGATAATACAGAAAATGATGTTAATTTGCCCTGAATCAAGGGGATACGGTCACAATGAAACAGCATATTAAAATTATTAAAAGGGGAGCAGAAACATGACATTTTCAATCGTTGGCTTTGATCCGGAAGAAAAAGAATGGGGAATCGCGGTTCAATCCAAGTTTCTTGGCGTTGGCGCGGTTGTGCCGTTTGCGAAAGCGGGGGTTGGGGCCGTCGCGACCCAATCGTATGCAAATACAGCCTATGGCCCCCAGGCACTTGAGCTGATGGCTGAAGGAAAGTCGGCTTCGGAAGTGATGGAGCTAATCACCAAGGACGACCTCGACAAGGAAATGCGCCAGGTTGGCCTCATTGATGCCAGCGGCCAGCCGGCGACATTTACAGGTACATACTGCTATGACTGGGCAGGAGGGATGACTGGCGAGCATTTTGCTGCCCAGGGGAATATTCTCGTCGGTGAAAACACTGTCAAGGCAATGGCAGATACATTTACTTCCACACAAGGCAGTCTGGCAAAGCGGCTGCTTGCGGCTCTGGATGCAGGCCAGGAAGCAGGGGGAGACAGCCGCGGGCAACAGTCCGCCGCACTGCTTGTCGTGAAGGAGAAGGGCGGCTATGGCGGCTATAATGACCGTTACATTGACTTGCGCGTCGACGACCATCAGCAGCCCATTAAGGAACTGATCCGCCTGTACGGAATGCAGCAGCTCTATTTCGCGCCTTCCAAGCCGGAAAACATTGTTGCCATCGAAGGAGAGGTAAGGGAAGAGGTCATCAAGCATCTTCAGCGCCTTGGGTACTTAAAAGCACAGCCGGCAAACGGGGAAGAACTGCACAAAGCCTTCACGGCCTATCTGCATACCGAAAACTTTGAAGAGCGCGAACAGGAAGCAGGGAAGATTGATTTGGACGTGCTGGAGTTTATGAAGAATCAGAAAAGCGGGTAAAGGATACTCATAACTTTCTGAACATGCTTTTAAAAATGTAAGACACCTATCGTAAAAATAGGTGTCTTTTAAAATTATGGACCAACGGCGGCTTGAGCGTCTTTTGCTTGTTCTGGTTCTGTTGGTGTTTGTGTCTGTGTTTCCGCCTCTGTTGATTCACTCTTTATTTCTGTTTCCTGCCCTGTTGCTTCTCCCGGTATCCCTGCATCAGATTCCTGATCAATGACAGGCTCAAGCTTCAGCTTTTTAGGGGCATGTGCGGCACTGCGCATTTGCTCTTTCGCATCGCTCCCGGTACCGTGGCAGGATGAACATGATGCGGATTCGTCCTGATGTTCCTTGAGTTCCTTATTGTATGCCGCCTTTTTCCCGTATAGTTCTGTACCGCCATCATGGCATTTCAGACAGAAGCTTTGTTCATTCTGAATGGTCCACCCGGTGCCGGTTGTCTTGTATTTATTTTTATCTGCGACTGGCGCATTCCCGAGGTTTTCCTTCAGCATCTTCAAGTTATTTGAGCCGTGTGTCTCGTGGCAGTCGGCACACGCCAGCTGTCCGTTTAACGGAGTTCCATCTTCAGCGGCAATGTTGTGACCGGACTCTTCCAGCAAGGCAGATTCTTTGTAGTATTTACTGATATCCGCAGCCTTGCTGCCATTATGGCATTGCAGGCAGAGGGAGAAGTCGGCAGCGATTCCCGTTGCGGTGCCTTGCTTCTTGTAAGCCGTTGCCGGATGGTTTGTCAGCTTATTCGGATTATCTTTGTCCCAGCCCGTGTGCGGGTTATGACAAGTCGTACATGAATACGTCGCCTCCAGCCCCCCGCTATAGGCAAAATGTTGATTGGAAGCATCGGCATGGTCCGGCATTGGGGCGCCGCCTGTTCCATCATGGCAAGCCATGCAAAGGTTCTTGGCGGTGTCGGCTCCGTATTTTCCCCCCAGCAGTTTAGGGTCATTGCCATTATGGGTACTGTGGCAGTTGGCACACGAGTTGGTATTATTGCTGAAGTTGCCATGTATTTCGTGGGACGGGACCTTAGGTGCTGTTGTGAACTTGAAAAAGCGCTGAAAGATCCGGCCCTTTCCGTCGTTCGTAATGGCCGGGTTGATAAAGACATAATAAGTAGTGCTGAAATCCAGCATCTCAGTTGGTGTAAATACAATGCGGTAGATCCCGTCTTTCTTCACTGGAAGCAGTCCAAAGGCTCTTTCTTTGCTTGCTATCGGTTTGCCGGCGGGCGACAACAGAATCAATGATTCTTCCGGAAAGGTGAGTGTTCCGCTCTCCTTCACAAGGACTTCAATGGAGGAATCTGCTGGTACCCCTGTCATATCTTCGGCAGGCATAGAGCGGCTTCTGTCAGATTCGCCATTAGGGAGAATATTCATTTCGAGTGCATAAGGCCTCGGTACTTGCACTGTCTGCTCGTTGGTTTCGTCCTTTTCTTCTTCGGTTCCAGCTGTGGTTTCCGGTATTGTCCCCAAGCCCGTTTCGGCGCCTGCTTCCTTATCTTCAGCGGCGGCCTCCTTTTCTGGAACTGTTGTCGCCTCCTCTTCCGTTACTGCGGTTGCCGGTTCGTGGACCGCGTCCGCTGCAGGCTCCTCCTGAACTGGGGAAGGTGCTACCGTTGCCTGGACAGTAAAGGTGTGGAGAATTTCCGCTTTGTTCGAGGACTCATCTTCAAGGACCAATAAAATGGTGTGCTGGCCATCCGCAAATTCCTTGGAGAAGGACCATTCAGCATACCTCTCCTTATACACAAGGTCGAGTTGGCCTTCATTCGTAATCGCCACAGGTTCTGCAGGTTCCTCTTGCAGCTCATAAATGTTGAAGGTCAATGATTCAGGCGGTGTTCCTTCAGAAGAGATCAAACCGGCAAATTCTGCTTTTGCGGATTCAAATGTCGCTTCCTCCTGAGGGGAGTGAATCTCGATGAGAAGGTCACCTGGAGCGGAAAGGGCCTTCGTGCCTGGGAAGTAATACAGGAATGAACTAAAAGAGAGGCAGCAAATGACGAAGTATGAGATGATTTTCTGGCTATAGTTCGTCTTTTTCAAGAGTGTTCATCCTCTTCTTTTTATTAGGCCCGCTTAAAAAAGTAAGCCAGCTCTTTATTTCGATTATATCAACCGCTAAAACGGTAATAATCAGTGGGATAGGAAGATTCTTTGACATTTTCAAAGCCTGCTGAAATAATGAAAACAAGGCAGTAATAATCACTATTACTACCTTGTTTAAAACATTCACTTTTGTTGGCTATCCAGTAGTGGCGCTATTGGGTAGCTTTTTTATCGTATATCTTTCTTGCCAATGAAGGTATCCTGCCAAGAACCGTATTTGGAGTTATAGACAGGCTCGGTGTATTTCTTGTCCGGCTGCTGCGTGTCAATGGCCTTGGATGTTTGGTGACATGTCCAGCAAACAGCCATGTTTGTGTATTTCTTGAGGGAAGAACCGGCAGCACTAACATCTTTCATGTATTCTTCGGCTTGTGCCTGGGTCCAGCCAGCTGCTACCTTGTCGGCAACCGTTTGGCCGAGAGTATCCTTCATTAAAGTCACATCTGTACCATGCGCATAGTGGCAGCTTGCACAGTTCCGTCCTGCTGAAGCGCTGTTGGTAGTATGCGAATAATGGCCGCTGAATTGGGACTGGTTTCCGCTGCTGGCCAGGTAATCATCATGACAAGTGGAGCAGAATTTGGAATAGTTTTGCTTGTCCGCATTGTCCTTTGGGCCTATGGATTTCGTGATCTTAAGGCCGGAAGTGGTGGTCATTGCATTGATTTCCGCGTATTCTGGATCCTCAGTTAACGCCAGGTTAATTGCCTTTGTTCCCTTTGGCAGTCCTGAGTACAGCCCGGCTAATTTGCCTGCGCCAGTAACTGTTTCTTTCAGAAGCCTGTCATTCACGGAGCCGTGCGGATTGTGGCAGCTTGAACAAGTTAATTCCGCATCAAGTGTGTGAGTTGCGCCAGGTGCAGCACTAATGGTGATGCCGGACTTTACATTATGCATTGACGAGCTATCATGAGTGTCGTTGAATGTACCAGCACCAGCACCTTGGCCTAAAACGTTATAGAAGCCCATTGTGCCATCGTGGCAGGACAAACACATGTCATATTCTGCATTCTGGAACTTCAGCAAAGTATCTGTGTCCCCCTGGTGAGTGCTGTGGCAGTTCGCGCAGGAGTTGGTGTTGTTCTGGAAGTTGCCATGCGTTCTGTGCAGATTTGCATTCCCTTCGCTATCCAGCGTCCCTACATTGATGCCAGGTGCCGGACTGGTTGAAGTGGGATCAAAATCCCCCTCAGCCAGGGCTCCACTGCTGAACATGCCCAATAAAAGAAGCATGAAGACAGCAGATAAGCCAATTTTTAATTTACCCATTTTACAAACCTCCCTGAAACTTCTCTTTTTTCTCTATTTCTCTATGAAATTGCTCTTGACCTTAATTTTGGGCAACACCTCCTTTAAGGAAGAAAGAATTAATAATAAACGGCCACCCTTTGGTTGACTGTGTCGGTTACATAGAGGGTGTCGCGGTCGTCAATGAACAGGCCATTAGGGAGGTAAAGGCTGCCATTTTCCGTACCCATTCCGCCCAACACATGCATCTGGCTTCCTTCCTGGTCATAAGCGTAAATATTATGTGACAGATTGTTAACCACATAGACGATGCCCTTCGAGTCCACTGCTACCCCACGGGGGTTCAGGAAAAGCGGGGCGCCGGTGCCATCCTTGGAACCGTTGATAATTTTCACGAACTTGCCGCTCTTGTCAAAAACCTGGACTCTGTTATTCCCGGAATCGGTCACATAAATTTGTTCTTCCTTATCGAGGGTGACAGCGTTGGGGGCAATGAATTTGCCTTCCTCTGCACCTGCTCCGCCAATCTCCATTTCCATCGTCCCGTCAAGTGCGAAGATGAACAGCTTATTGGCCTTAATATCGGTCACGTATAGCTTTTCATTAAAAATCCTGAGTCCTCCCGGGGAGGAAAGTACCTTGTCGTCTGCCTTTTCTTCAAAATAGCGGAGGAACTTGCCTTTTGAATCAAAAATTGAAATATTGCCATTATACAGGTCGGCTACATAGACATCGCCATCTTTGTTCCCGGCGATGCCATAAGGGAATCGGAACTGCCCTTCCTCGCTTCCGTCTTCGCCAAACTGGAAGATGGGTGTGCCTGCCTGGTCAAACACCTGGACTTGCCTGTTGCTAGTGTCACTGACATAGACAAACTCGCCAATACGGGCAACGTCCATCGGCTTGGACAGCGGTGTGTTGAAGTCTCCATAAAAGGCTTGTGCATATTCCGGCGGTCCGCTGCGGTCCACGGCCGCAATGATCGGTTTCACGTTTCCTTCCAGGTCCAGCAAGGAGATACCAATGAAAAGGGCAGCTGACAGTACGGCAATCGAACCCATGGTTAGATAGACATTTCTTTTCTTCAAGGGAATCATCTCCTTTATTCTTTTCTATCCGTTTTCGCCGCGAGCCTGTCCAGTCCATCGGAAGCAGGTTTGTAGAGCGGGTCGAAAGTGAGGACTTCCTTGAACAGCTTTTCCGCTTCTTCGATCTTGCCCTGATCCTCAGCTACTCTGGCGATTTCGTTGATAATATCCGTATTGGTTGGCACAAGCGCCAAAGCCTCTGTCAATGCCTTGTTGGCGTCTTCATACATTTGTAGTTCACGGTACACCATGCCTGTCAGCAAATGGCTTCTGTAATCCCGGGGCGAGATTTCCACTGTTCTTTTCGACTCGATAAGAGCGTCATTAAAACGTCCCTCGGCGATGTAGACGAGTCCAAGGTTAAAATGTGCACCGAAGTAATCTTTTTCAAGATCGATGGCAAGTTTAAGCTGTTTGATGGCATCCTCGTTTTTCTCATTTAAATGGTAGGCATATCCCAGGTTGACACGGTGCTCGGGATTGTTCGGCTCGGCATCGACAAGGTTTTTATAATAGGCAAGCTGTTCATTCAGCCTTTTCTGGTCGCTGTCATTCTTCCAGAAAAAGGTGTCGCTGATATAATATCCGCCGCCAAGGCAAAGAATGAGAGTCGAAAAGATTAATAGGAACGATTGAAGCCTTGTAAAATGTGTTTTATCACGCTTTGGTGTTTCTTCAATGATTGGCAGCTCTTGGGCTTCCATAAAAAATCACCTCAAATTCCATCGTTTTTAAAAGATCCCTGTGGCTAATTTTGATAGTCATGCATCAATAGCTGCAAATCACATCATTATAGCTTTCCTTCCTGATGGCAGCTTGCACACTTCGGTTCCGCATGGCATGTATAACAGGTTTGCGTCAATTTTTGGTTCGGACTGATCGGCACTGGATGACGTTCGCGCCATTTTTTATTTTGGCTGTGCGTGCTAGGGTGGCAGGAAGCGCAATACACTTTGCTGGTACTGGTTGGTGTCGTTGTTGCATGGGCTGATTTTTTGACGTCATGGCAGGCCATGCAGCTTTCCTGGTTCTTTTCAGCCAGTGTTCCGTGACTTGAAATGAATTGCTTGTCATGGCTTTCCGGCCGGACCTCGTGGCAGTCGATGCAGAAGGTATTTTCCTTGGCATAATTGAGATGGTTCTTGGCAGCCTGTTTCTTGTCCTGTTTCAGGTATTTGTCGATTGGGGAAATCTCTTCATAGCCTGTTAGCGGTTCATCCGACATATCCTGATGGCATCCATTGCAGCTTGCCAAATCCTCATTTGCATCAAGACCGTGCTTTGAGGCGAAGCTGTCCTCCTTATGGGTTTCAGGCACCATCCCCGTCGTATGGCAGGCACTGCACTCGGTCGTGATTTTGCGGGCTTTGTGGCAATCCATGCATGTATCCATATTCGGTTTCACATACTTCGGGTCCGCCATGGCCAGCTGTCCTGTTTTGTCGTCCCATTTGGCATAATCGGCCTGGAAGGTCATCTTTCGGTCGGCAATTTTGCCGTGGGCTACGCCGCTGTGGCACTGTATGCAGCTGATTCCCTCGTCCTTATGCCGGTCATGGGGAATGATCAGGTCTCCGGTAACGGTGAAGTTTCGGTTATAGACGTTATGGCATTTTTCACAGGATGCATCGGTAATTTCGCTTGGCATCCGAATCGGAGCTTCATAGGTTTGCATCTTTTTCTTGATTGCCTGTTCCACCGTATTTACCTTGCTTTTTGCAATGTTTTCCGCACCAGGTTCGGTGTGGCAGTCAACACAGGCGACTTCGCTGTGGGAAGAGTTGTGCCAGGTATAATATTCGGGTTTCATTTCATGGCAGGATGCACAGAACTTGGAGCTTGAGGATCCTTCATGGCCGGCGTAGCCGACCATGAAGAAAATTACCAGGAACAAGAGTGTCAACGCACCGAACTTGCTCCATTTTCCGCGAAAGCGGGGAGGGGCCGTGCGATTGTCATTATGTTCTTCCATCATGATCCCTCCTCAATTTCCTATTACTTTTTTAATCCTGTCCTGTGGCATTGTTCGCAATAAACTTCGGTTGGTGCAGTTATTGTTGCATTTTCAAGCAGTTTGGCCTCATCGTGGCAGACAAAGCATTCACTCTTCTGCTGTTTCGTTTCTGCTTTGTCCGCGTGGGCTGTCAGCCATACATCAGATTCAAGGTGTCCATCAGGGCGCTGGCTGTGGCAGGAGCTGCAGAAATTGTTTTCACGGGACTCGGCCTTTGCAACCGCTGGGTCCGGGTTGTACTTTGTCCGGCTTGCCCCGGCATCAATAAGGCTGACAATATCTTCTTTCTGGAAATGCTTGATCCATTTGGAATCCTGGTGGCAATCCATGCATTCGTTAAGCTCCTGGATTGCCGAGGTGCCATGGTCCTGCTTCCAGTCTTTTACCTGGTGGTTGTCCGGGATTCCTACTTCCATATGGCAGGTGGAGCAGTCCATGGAAATTTTGACATCGTCTGTCTGCTTGCCCAGAGCCTGCAAGATGACCCCTTGTACTTTCTTCCTGTCTTCAGCTGCTTGTTCTTCTTCAGTAAGGACTGCAACTTCAGCCGCTTCCGCATGCCCTTCATCGCTCTTGCCATGCCCGTCCTTATGCGGATTGTCCGGCAGGCTGTACTGGATGTCCTCCCATGGACGGTCGCCTTTATTGACTTTGTCATGGCAGTCGATGCAGGTTCCCATGTTTGGCCTCATATATTCGTTTTTCACCAGCTTTTCAGTGTTTTCAAGCGTCCAGTAATCGAGGTCTTTTTGGGTATTAAGGCCGCGTTCGACTACCTTTGCATGGGCGACTCCGCTATGGCAGGTGATGCAGGGGATATCTTCTTTAATATGTTCGCTATGGTTGACAATCAGGTCACCGGTGGCGGAAACGAGCCGGTTCTCCGAGTGGCACTGAATACAGTTATCATTCTTTACCGCTACTGTCTGTACAATCGGATCAGGCGGGCCGACGATATGGTAATATACCTCTTTCAGTGAATGAACTTTATGGGTCAGCGTATTGACCACACCAGGCTCTATATGGCATTGGGTGCATTTGATTTCGCTGTGGGCGCTGGCTTCGAATGTGACAAACTCCGGTGACATCTCGTGGCACCAGGAACAAAATTGGGGTGACGAGGTAAAGGCGATCGCTCCCCACATTGTTCCTGACAGAGCGACGACGGCAAATAAACTTGCAAACAGGAGCCTCCACCTGTTAACAGGATTTTTCCAGTCAATGCTGCGGAGTTTCCGCCAAATTCTCCGGAATAAGCCTGGCTTCTTTTCTCTTTCTTGGTCTTCATTCTGGCTGTTTCTCTTTTTCTTCCAGAAGGCCAACATGCTCTCCCCCTTTACGATTGGATAGGCTTTTTCTATGTTTTAGTGTTCTTCCCTATAACAAAGTATCTAACATTCTCAAATTTAAGCCAATGTACATTCTGTGAATAAAATTACAAAATTAGTTAATTAACAAATCGTTCACACTTTGGTCGGAAATTCGGTTAAACCTTGTTTTAATAGGTTTTGTAAGGTGTCAACAGTAGTAAAACGCCATGGATAATAATGTATATTTATGTATTTTATATTATAAAGTTGGCAAGTGGGTAAACTCCGTCCTTCATCGTTTTTAGTCCTATAGTCCCGTTTGTTTACTCAAAAGGATGTATGCAAGGCGAATGTTCCGGCCTGGAGTGTCCAATCAGGATATTTATGGAAGAGTGCTTCTCCTGCCGCCAGCATTTGTCTGGGCGATTGGTTGTCACTCCAAAGCGTAAGTGGTAAAATTAGATAGAATAAAACGGATTTTTCAGAAGGATTCGTTACCTGGCGAATCTTTTTTCATTAGACAGACCAATTTGAGCAATGCGAGAATGCCTTCTTGGAAGAATAGATTAAAGGAGCGTCTGTATGGGGATTTTAAATAAAATTTTCGACCAGAATAAGCGTGATATCAAACGCCTGACAAGGCTTGCGGAACAAGTAGAGGCTCTGGCCGGCGACATGGAGAAGCTGACCGACGAGGAACTAAGGGGGAAGACTGCCGAGTTCCAGAACAGGTACCAGCAAGGCGAAACGACAGACGACCTGCTTGTTGAAGCATTTGCCGTAGTGCGTGAAGCAGCCCGCCGCGTGCTTGGGCTTTATCCATATAAAGTACAGCTTATGGGGGGCGTCGCCCTACATGAAGGGAACATCTCCGAGATGAAGACCGGGGAAGGTAAAACACTGACAGCCACGCTGCCGGTTTACCTTAATGCCATTACAGGAAAAGGCGTCCACGTGGTTACGGTCAACGAATATCTGGCAAGCCGTGACGCCAACGAAATGGGCCAGCTTTATGAGTTTCTCGGCCTGACAGTCGGCCTCAACCTGACTGGAATGGACAAGGATGAAAAACAGGCGGCATACGCTGCCGATATTACTTATGGTACTAACAATGAATTCGGCTTTGACTATCTGCGCGACAACATGGTGCTGTACAGCCACCAGAAGGTCCAGCGCCCGCTCCATTATGCCGTCATCGATGAAGTGGACTCCATCCTGATCGATGAAGCGCGCACGCCGCTGATCATTTCGGGAACTGCGCAAAAAAGCGCCGCCCTGTACATCCAGGCAAACGCGTTTGTCAGGACGCTGAAAAAGGAAGAAGACTACACCTATGACGAAAAAACAAAAGGCGTACAACTGACTGAGGACGGAATCACCAAGGCGGAAAAAGCCTTTGGCATTGAAAATCTTTTTGATATCGCTCATGTAACATTGAATCACCATATCAACCAGGCTTTGAAAGCAAACACAAGCATGCATCTGGATGTGGACTATGTGGTCCAGGATGGCGAGATTGTCATTGTCGACCAGTTCACCGGCCGTCTGATGAAAGGCCGCCGCTACAGCGAAGGCCTTCACCAGGCGATCGAAGCGAAGGAAGGCCTCGAAATCCAGAATGAAAGCATGACTCTTGCGACGATTACGTTCCAGAACTATTTCCGGATGTATGAAAAGCTTGCAGGGATGACGGGTACGGCCAAAACGGAAGAAGAGGAATTCCGCAACATTTATAATATGAACGTTATCGTCATTCCAACGAACAGGCCAATCGTCCGTGATGACCGTGCCGACCTGATTTATGCAACGATGGAAGGGAAATTCCGTGCAGTAGCTGAAGATATAGCGGAGCGCCATGGCAAAGGCCAGCCAGTCCTTGTCGGTACTGTAGCGATTGAAACATCGGAATTGATTTCAAGGTATCTGACGAAAAAAGGAATCAGGCATAATGTCCTGAACGCGAAGAACCATGGACGCGAAGCGGAAATCATCGCTGAAGCCGGACAGCAGGGCGCCGTGACGATTGCGACCAACATGGCTGGCCGCGGTACGGACATCAAGCTTGGCGAAGGAGTTAAGGAGGTAGGCGGACTGGCTGTCATTGGTACAGAACGCCATGAAAGCCGCCGGATTGATAACCAGCTGCGCGGGCGTTCCGGGCGTCAGGGAGACCCGGGGGTTACCCAATTCTACCTGTCCATGGAAGATGAGCTGATGCGCCGCTTTGGGTCGGACAATATGAAAAACATGATGGCCCGCCTTGGCATGGACGATACCCAGCCAATCCAGAGCAAGATGGTTTCAAAGGCTGTGGAATCCGCCCAGAAGCGTGTTGAGGGCAATAACTTCGATGCACGTAAGCAACTGCTTCAGTATGATGATGTTCTCCGCCAGCAGCGTGAGATCATATACAAGCAGCGTGATGAAGTGCTTGAAGCAGAAAACCTTCGCGATATTGTGGAAAGAATGATTCAGTCGGTGCTTGAGCGCAATGTGTCGGCTCTTACTGAAGGGGAAGACAATGAAACATGGAAGCTTGATGCCATCATTGACTTTGTCAACGGGAATCTTCTCAACGAAGGCGACCTGCAGGTGGAAGAACTCCGCGGCAAAGAGCGCGACATGATTATTGACCTGATTATGGACAAGGTCAAAGAGCGCTATAATGAAAAAGAAGAGCAGCTTGGGCCTGAGCAGATGCGCGAGTTCGAGAAAGTCATCGTCCTTCGCAGCGTGGACTCCAAGTGGATGGATCATATCGACCAGATGGACCATCTTCGCCAGGGAATCCATCTTCGCGCTTACGGCCAAATTGATCCGCTCCGTGAATACCAGCAGGAAGGCTTCCTCATGTTCGAGAGCATGATTGAATCAATCGAAGCCGATGTGGCCCGCTACATCATGAAGGCAGAAATCCGCAACAACCTGCAGCGTGAGGAAGTCGCGAAAGGCCAGGCGGTCAATCCGAAGGAAGACGGCGAAAAGGTGAAGAAAAAGCCGGTCGTCAAGCAGATTGAAATTGGCCGCAATGATCCTTGCTACTGTGGAAGCGGCAAGAAATTCAAAAACTGTCATGGCAAAATGGCATAATGCATGTTAGATGAATAGAGTACAAAGAGGGCCGGCGATCTTGACGCCGTCCCTCTTTTCTTCAAAAGGTCGGAACAGGTATAATAAGACATAATTATTTTATGAGGTGAACGCATATGGAATTAGCAGATATCAGGAATGAGCTTGAAAAAACAGCCAGGAAACTGGCGGACTTCAGGGGGTCTCTTTGACCTGGAAAACAAAGAGGCGCGCATAGCCGAGCTTGATGAAGTGATGCTGGCCCCCGAGTTCTGGGACGACCAGCAAAAAGCGCAGGGTGTCATCAATGAATCCAATGCACTGAAGGACCAGGTCCATGTTTTTCATGACCTGTATGAAACATATGAAAATCTTGAGTTGACGTTTGAACTGGTCAAGGAAGAAAGCGACGAGGAGCTGCAAGCCGAGCTTGAAAGTGAATTGGTCCAGCTCACAAAGCGCCTGAACGAATTTGAGCTTGAGCTGCTATTGAGCGAAGAATATGATAAAAGCAATGCCATCCTTGAGCTTCACCCGGGTGCCGGCGGGACCGAGTCGCAGGACTGGGGCTCAATGCTTCTGCGCATGTACACAAGGTGGGCAGAGAAAAAAGGATTCAAGGTGGAGACGCTTGATTACCTGCCTGGAGATGAAGCAGGAATCAAGAGTGTGACCCTGTCCATCAAAGGCCATAATGCCTACGGCTATTTGAAAGCGGAAAAGGGCGTTCACCGCCTGGTCCGGATTTCTCCGTTCGATTCTTCGGGACGCCGTCATACATCGTTCGTTTCCTGCGAAATCATGCCGGAACTGAACGATGATATCCAAATTGACATCCGGACGGAAGATTTGAAGATTGATACGTACCGTGCCAGCGGTGCCGGCGGACAGCATATCAACACCACTGACTCGGCCGTCCGGATTACCCATTTGCCAACAGGTGTAGTGGTAACCTGCCAGACGGAGCGCTCACAGATCAAAAACCGCGACCGCGCGATGACGATGCTGAAAGCAAAGCTATACCAGCGCAAAATTGAAGAGCAGGAAAAAGAACTTGCCGAGATCCGCGGTGAGCAAAAGGAAATCGGCTGGGGCAGCCAAATCCGCTCCTACGTGTTCCATCCATACTCAATGGTAAAAGACCACCGCACCAACACCGAGTCCGGCAACGTACAGGCCGTCATGGACGGCGACATTGATGCGTTTATCAATGCTTATTTACGTTCGAAGCTGGCGTACTAAAGAATAATGCCCATAGCCAGGCGGCTATGGGTTTTTGTTGTTTGAAGGCTGGATCAATTGCTTGAAACATCGGGCGTTTATATGTTTTGAGGAAAAACTTGTCGCCATTTCTCCGATGGAGGCCCTGAAACCTGAGATTGAGCAGAAAACGGTCGTCCATCATCCCGATGGAGGCCCGGAAAACTGAGATTGAGCAATAAACGGTCGTCCATCGCCCCGATGGAGGCCCGAAAATTGAGATTGAGCAATAAACGGTCGTCCATCGCCCTGATGGAGGCCCTGAAACCTGAGATTGAGCAATAAACGGTCGTCCATCGCCCTGATGGAGGCCCG
>NZ_LAYY01000007.1 GCF_000986785.1 Mesobacillus campisalis
ATGTGCGGACGGGATAAGTGCTGAAAGCATCTAAGCATGAAGCCCCCCTCAAGATGAGATTTCCCATAGCGTCAAGCTAGTAAGATCCCTGAGAGATGATCAGGTTGATAGGTCAGAGGTGGAAGCGCGGTGACGTGTGGAGCTGACTGATACTAATCGATCGAGGACTTAACCTAATTGAAAAGCGGAGGCGACTCGGAACAAGCACAGCTTGTTCCTGTGAGGATTACTCTTAGAAGTATTCCTTAGTGTACAGCCTCGACCAGCGCTGGAGGGCCAGCAATTGAAGTCGTTCATTGACTTCAAATGATGGACCGAAGTGACTCGAGAGGCTAGGAGCCGGAGCTGGACAAGAACGATACTCGTAATTGCAAACCTTCTGAAATGCATTATCCAGTTTTGAGGGAACAACCCTCATTTCAAATAAAATAGTCTGGCGGTGATGGCGAGAAGGTCACACCCGTTCCCATGCCGAACACGGAAGTTAAGCTTCTCAGCGCCGATGGTAGTTGGGGGGTTCCCCCTGTGAGAGTAGGACGCTGCCAGGCAAAAGAAAGAACAGCTGAAATACGCTGTTCTTTTTTGTGTTTTACGGGTGAAATTTGTAAAATAGCTGCTCAGGAATTCAGCTGACCTAGCAAAAATTCAAACAGTTGGAAAATAATCAGGGAATCCAGGAATACGATGTACTAAGAGGAAGCTGCTGAAGAGCTGCTCCATCTTTATATAGGGGGGTTGAAAATGGATCAGGCTGAAAAACGGAAACAACTGATTGAATTGGATAAAAAACATTTTATACACCCTACTTCTTCGTTGAAACATCAACAGGAACATGGTGCCCCATTTATTTTTACAGAAGGAAACGGTGTCTATTTGACGGATATCACTGGACATAGGGTTCTTGAAGCGATGTCATCTCTTTGGAATGTGAATGTAGGGTATGGAAGAGCCGAATTAGCTGAGGCGGCGAGGGACCAGATGAAGAAGCTTGCATTTACCAATTGCTTTTCCTCGATGAGCAATGAGCCGGCGATCAAGCTTGCTGCCAAACTTGCGAATCTCGCGCCAGGCCACCTTAATGCGGTTTTCTTTACTTCTGGCGGTTCAGAGGCGAATGATACGGCATATAAACTGGCCCGCTATTATTGGAAGCTAAAAGGGAAGCCGCAAAAAACAAAGATCATTGCAAGGAAAAAAGGATATCATGGCGTCAATATTGGAGCAACGAGTGCAACGGGCATCCTGTCGTTCCAAGAGATGGCTATTTCGCCGGCCCCGGATTTTCTCCATGTCGGTCCCTTCTCGGCTGCCGAGTTAAAAAAACTAATTGAAACAGAAGGGGCGGATACAATAGCGGCCTTCATCGCTGAACCAATACAGGGAGCTGGGGGTGTGAATATTGCTTCCGACGGTTATTTTCAGGAAGTAAGAACCATTTGTGATAGGAATGATATCCTATTTATCGCTGACGAGGTCATCACTGGGTTTGGGCGGACAGGAAAAATGTTTGCTTTGGAGCATGAGCGAGTCGTACCGGATATGATGCTGTTGGCAAAAGGAATTACAAGCGGCTATATCCCGCTAGGTGCTGTGGTTTTGTCTGATGCCATCCAAAAGGAACTGACCAGCGGGACTGATGGTGTGCTTCTTCATGGGTATACGTACAGCGGACATGCGGCCGCCTGCGCCGTTGCCCTGAAGAATATTGAGATCATAGAACGGGAAAATCTCGTAGAAAATTCAAGAATCATGGGAGCTAAAATGCTGGAGGGCTTCCGGAATCTGCAGCAAGAGGTGAATATTGTAGGCGAGGTACGGGGATTAGGACTGATCGGGGCAATGGAAATCATCCATCCTGCCACAAAGCTGCGATTTCCAGTCCCTGTTGCTCCTGAAGTAAGCAAGGAGGCGGCCAAACGTGGACTGATGGTTAGAACGGTGGTATTTGAAGGAATGGATACCATTGTCTTTGCTCCTCCGTTGATTATAAAAGCACACGAAGTTGAAGAGTTGCTTCATATTCTTCAACAATCACTCATCGCTGTTCAAAAGAAAGTCATGGCGCAAAAATAGAACTATCATAGGAAAAGGGAAGTGTGGGACGCTAAAGAAAACGGCAACTTAGAAGGTGATTGGATGAAAACCATTCCATATCTGTTACTATGTGTTTTATGCTTCTTTTTTCCTGCAGAGACCACCGCACAGAAAAGAGTGCCTATTCTTATTTACCATTCAATCGATGAATATACTGGCCAGGGATCCAAGGAGTTATATGTTACCCCAAAAAACTTTGAAGACCAGATGAACTATTTGCGGACTCACGGCTTCACCCCGCTGACGTTTGAACAATGGGAGAGGACCAGGCTTGTCAGCAAACCCATCTTCATTACCATTGATGATGGATATAAAAACAATCTTAACGCCTTCTCCATTCTTCAAAAGCTTGAGAGCCAGCAATTTCAGCCAAAAGCAACCCTCTTTGTCATTTCCGACTTTATTGGCAGGCCAGGCCGCCTTTCCCGGGGAGACCTGAAAAGGTTTTCGGATTCAGGCATCATGTCCATTCAGTCACATACAGCAACACATCCGGATTTAACAAAGATAACTCAGTTTGATGAGGAATTGAAAGATTCAAGGGACAAAATCAGGGAAATAACCGGCAGACCAGTCATCGCCCTGGCTTATCCATATGGAAATTTCAATGCCAAGGTGGTGGCGGAAACAAAGCAACATTACTTATTTGGACTCACCACTACACCAGGACCTTATGTAGCGCAGAATAGTAAAGATGAGCTTTACCTGCTTCCAAGGATGTATGTGAAGTACTCAACTTCACTTGATGAGTTTGCGAGGCTGGTGGAGGGAGAATGAAACCAGAGCGTTAAGAATAAGGGCCGGCAAGGTAAATGGTGGCCTAAGTTTACACAAAGAATGGGGGACCTGCGATGCATCGGGTGCTTGACTCATTTTTAAAAGAAAACTTCCCTGGCCTGCAACTTTCTCCTGGCTTGATATCTTCCTGGAGCAGGCGCCTGCGCTTCGAAATTTCGCCGCCAGGTTTCAACAGCACTGATCCTGAGTCCTTTGGGCAGGCTTGCCAACGGGCTGGCCAACTGTTTCATAAAGTATTTCACAGCAAGGATGAACTGTTGCTGGTAACCGTGGTGCAGCCTCCAGGGAATGAATCAGTTCTGCGAAGGAAACACTTGAATATTTATTTAAAATATGTAAAACGCAAGAATACGGTCCATAGGCTTCAGCATTTCCTTAAGATGGCCGAGGGCAAGGATGTGAAGGAACACCGCTTTATTATTCCTTGCAGGAAGGAAGACATTCACTATTTGCAGCTGATAGAAGCGATTCTGTATGAAGATTTTGCCCACCCATCAACAATCCTGAAAAAACCTCCCAAACACAATCATGATATCTATTTCATCAATCATACCAATAAAATAATCTATCATTTATACGACGATCGCCGATGTGAAATCGTGGCTGCTGATAAGGAGCAGCTGCGTCCATTATATGATGAATTCAATAGCTGGATTCTTAAAAATGACCGTGAATCAGCAGAATCCATTTTCAATGATTTTCCAAAATAATTACAAATGATTCTCTTGCAGGCAAAGATAGTGTATAGTATTAATAGAATCGTTTACGCCAGTTGGACGAACTGGCGTTTTTAATTTTGTTAGGGAGGGGTCCGCTTTGCTGCAGAAAATAAACAAACAGCTGGAAAGAATTATGCCCGTGATCACTCCTGTAAGTGTCGTGATTGGTGTTTTATTCGCGGCTGCATTTATACCTTATACAAATTGGGTACCATGGATATTTGCTTTTATGACATTTGCTGGAAGTCTCGGTGCAAACCTCAATGCTTTTAAGGAAACGCTGAAACACCCTTTTCCGCTATTCCTGACACTGGTGATCCTGCATGTTCTTATGCCTGCATGGGCGTGGGGAGTTGGCCATTTGGCCTTTAATGGAGATGCATATACCATTACGGGGATTGTACTTGGAATGGCCATCCCAACTGGAATATCCAGTTTAATCTGGGTGGCCATCTATCGTGGCAACATTGCTTTAACCTTATCCATCATCATAATTGATACCATTCTTTCCCCTTTCATTGTGCCTTTTACCCTGACGCTGATGGTGGGCAGCAGGGTGGAAATGGACGTGCTCAGCATCATGGGAGGACTTTTTGGGATGGTTGTTGTTCCATCCATCCTGGGAATGCTTTTGAATCAGGGTACAAAAGGAAAGGCAAAGACGATTCTCAGCCCGAAGCTTGCCCCGTTTTCCAAACTTGGCCTTGCTGTGGTAGTTATGATCAATTCTGCTGCCGTTTCTCCATATTTGCGCACTATTGATGTGAAACTCCTTCAAATTACTGCGATTGTCTTTTTCATCGCTTTCACGGGCTATTTACTTTCCTTCTTCATCGGAAAACTGTTTAAAGGGGACAGGGATACAGTTATTGCCTTGACATTTACCGGAGGAATGAGGAATATCAGTGCGGGTGCCGTCCTTGCGGTTTCCTACTTCCCGCCGCCTGTAGCGGTGCCCGTCGTTGTCGGCATGCTGTTTCAGCAGGTCTTGGCATCTTTTTACGGATTTTTTGTGGACCGCCATTACAGCCGGAGATATTATGAAAAGACCCATACAGCATAAGCTTAAGGACCAGGCCATATACAGGCGTGGTCCTTTATTGTTTAATGACGTAATTTTTATGTGAAACCACTGTGAATGGAGTTTCCAGGTCCAGCTTTTGGGCATCTTCCTGGCTTAGTTTTACGATGACACTCGATTCCTTAACCTTTGTTACAGTGCCGAAAAAGGCTATTCCATGGCGGCTGCAAAGGACCAGGTCGCCAACCTGTACATTCTGCAAGGTCCTCTGTTTATTTGCGAATGCATCCATTTATTTTGACACTCCTTCTACAAGAGATGGGCAGTTAATGAGAGTGGTTCATGAATATCCATTATTTGAAGAGGGGTGTGAAAACAAATAATCGATAAACATGAACTCTGGTTCAAGTATTCCATATTGTTATCAAACCTGTCAACGAAAAAGGTGAATTGGGATTCACTATTGTATCTTATGCTATAATATTGTGGAGGTGATACTATGCAGGACCAAGACCAACAGCAGCTCGTCGGATCTTTTCCTTCCCTGCCGAAGCAGGAAAGGGCCCTCCAAAAAAGGAAGGCGTTGTTGGAAAGCGGACGCATTTTATTTATCGAAAAAGGCTATGAGCATACAACAGCAAAAGAAATTGCCGCTCATGCAATGGTTGCCACGGGCACATTTTATCGATACTTCTCAGATAAGAGACAGTTGTTGATGGCCTTGCTGAAAGATCAGTTGGACCGGCTTGTGCCTCCAGAGCCAAGCTGGCTGGACAAAAATCCCGAGGCGCTGCTTTCTTCTTCATTGGAGGCGCATTTTTCCCGCCTTGAAAAATTGGGACTTCACCGTGTCCTTCCTGAATTGCTTCCACACGATGGAGAGCTGGCAGAAGTGCTTGCCGATGGAAGGAAAAAACTCCATGATAACATTCATGAAGGTCTGAAGCAGGCTCAAAATGAAGGGCTTACATGGAATGATTTAGACCTCGATTCTGTTGCCTGGTCCATTCTTTTTCTGGTGGAAAGAGTTCCTGAGATGAAATTGGAACGCGGAAAAAAAACCAGTTACGACGAAATTGCAAAAATTATCTGCCGAATGGTTTTTCCTCCCGAAATCCTGGTTCAATTACGGTCCGGGTCAAGGACTTTACTGGGAAATGAAAACGGATAATTTGACAGAAATTATTATCTTATATATAATATTCTATAATGTAAGATTCTCTTAAAGGGGAGTAGCTTTTACAGCAGAGTCGTCATTACGGAGTAGACCCTCCCGGCTTTGCTGGCAACGCCAGTTGTTAGCAAGACCTTTATCAATTGCATGATTGGTAAAGGTCTTTTTTGTTTGGAAAGGATTTTACCAACATGGTAAGAGCATTTGCTTTGTACATGTTTTTTCAGGGTATGGATAAGTGACTGCAAAGGTTTCAAGACTGTCATTCCATAAATCCAGGAAACTATTTCTAAGCCGGAGGGATTCATGCTTTACTACAAGACGTTTGAATTGACCCCCAGCCATGAATGGACGGTGTTCATCCATGGTGCGGGCGGTAGTTCGTCAATTTGGTATAAACAAATAAAAGAATTCAAGAAACATTTTAATATATTGCTGATTGACCTTAGAGGTCACGGAAACTCAAAAGATAGAATAAAATCAAAACATAGCTATTCCTTTGATGAAGTAAGTATTGATGTCATTCAAGTACTTGATCATCTCAACATCCGTTCAGCGCATTTTATTGGCATGTCCCTGGGGACCATCCTGATTCGCAACATAGCCAAAATGGAGCCGCACAGAGTGAAATCGATGGTAATGGGCGGGGCAGTCATCCGCTTGAACACGCGTGTCAAAACCTTGATGTTCTTGGGGAATGTATGCAAAAAGTTCATTCCTTATATGTGGCTGTACCGTCTGTTCGCCTGGTGCCTGATGCCGAATGAAAGGCATAAAAAATCGCGGCTGATGTTTGTTGAGCAGGCAAAAAAGCTCTACCAGAAGGAGTTTATCCGGTGGTTCAAACTAACCAAGGATGTCGCCCCTTTGCTGGTGAAATTTGAAGAAGACCCTGTGAATATTCCCACCCTGTACATTATGGGGAAAGAGGACTATATGTTCCTCCTGCCTGTCGAAGAAGTAGTAAAGCGGAACAATTTTGCTTCTTTGTCCGTCATTGAGGATAGCGGCCATGTATGCAATGTCGACCAGCATAAAAAGTTCAATGATCTTTCTATTGCCTTTTTAAAAAGCCTTAGTTGCAGTAGAGTCTTGAACGCATAGTAAATGGGAAGGGTGTGTTCTGTTGAAGTTATTTATGTCGGAAATGCCTGGCTACATTAAAAGAGAACTGGATCAGCTTCAGGAAGTCATTGGGCCTTACATGAAAAAGATCTCTAAATATAGTATTTGGACACTGCCTCTCTTGCTCGTCTCTGCCTTCAACCTGATTTTCATGGTGTTTACTGGAGACATCAATGGAGAGAATGCTCTTGCCATTGGCCTGTTTGCCTTGATGGGAGCGATTGGGGCGGCCTTGTTCAAGGAAGTGAGGATCCAGCAGAATGAACTTCGTAAAAAAAGTGCCAATTATATGATTGACCGGATAAAAAATAGTGAAATAGCCAATGACTACCATAAAAAGCAATATATTCAGCTGATTAAAAACCAGCCGGCATCCAAAACAATCAATCATTTTATCAATTTCCTGATTGAAGAAAACAACCGGAAACGACTGCTGGATTAATAGGCCTGTACGAAATAAAAAAGAAAGCGTACACCGCGGGAATTATGTTAAAATGAAACAGGAAAATTTAAAAGCGATTTTGAAATCGCGGGAGGTTCTAGCTACCCTCTTGAAAAAACTAGGGAAAACAGTGCTGCTTTCTTTAGTGGCGCTGTTTTTTCATTGAAAAGGAGATTATCATGAAAAAAAATGAAAAAGCACTTGTTGTTTTCAGCGGCGGACAGGACAGTACTACTTGCCTGTTTTGGGCGATGGAACGATTTGAAGAAGTAGAGGCTGTGACATTTGACTACAATCAAAGACACAGCAGTGAAATAGAATGTGCCAAAACTATTGCAGAAGAGCTAAATATCCGCCATCATATCCTGGACATGAGCCTGCTGAACCAGCTGGCACCAAATGCATTGACCCGGGATGATATTGAAGTGAAGGATGGGGAAGGCGGCGGCCTGCCGTCGACATTTGTCCCAGGCCGGAATTTATTATTTATGTCATTTGCGGGAGTCCTGGGGAGCCAGGTGGGTGCCCGGCATATCATTACTGGAGTATGCGAAACAGACTTCAGCGGCTATCCTGATTGCCGGGATATATTTGTAAAGTCACTTAATGTCACTCTCAATCTGTCAATGGATGAAGACTTTGTCATTCATACACCATTAATGTGGCTCGACAAGGCGGAGACATGGCAGCTGGCAGATGAACTGGGAGCTTTCGGGTTTGTCAGGGAAAAGACATTAACCTGCTACAACGGAATCATCGCGGATGGCTGTGGCGAATGCCCTGCATGCCGCTTACGGAAGAACGGTCTTGATGAATATCTGAAAGTCAGAAAGGAGCAATAACATGTACGGATTTCGGATTGTTGATAAGCTCCAGAAGATGGACGAAGATATCAAGAGGAATCAGTTGAAATACCATCACAAGCGTGTTCTTGTCAGCAAAGAGTTCACCTTTGATTCGGCCCATCACTTGCATGCATATGAAGGAAAATGCAAAAACCTCCATGGTCATACCTACAGAGTCATTTTCGGACTAAGCGGCTTTGTTGACGACAGGGGCCTGTTGATTGATTTTGGCGACATCAAGGAAATTTGGAAAACAGAAATTGAAATCCACCTTGACCATAAGTATTTAAATGAAACACTGCCGCCGATGAATACAACGGCTGAAAATATGGTGGTATGGATATATGAAAAAATGGCAGAGGCACTTGAAAAGGAAGAGCGAAAGAGAGTGTATGATGGCGCGAGGGTCGAATTCGTCCGTTTATATGAGACTCCTACCAGCTATGCGGAAGCAAGAAGGGAGTGGATGGAGGTTGAGTAAAATACCTGTGATGGAAATTTTCGGCCCTACCATCCAGGGGGAAGGCATGGTGATTGGACAGAAGACCATGTTTGTCCGCACTGCCGGATGTGACTATTCCTGTTCCTGGTGTGACTCTTCGTTTACCTGGGATGGGACGGGCAAACACTTGATCCGCCAGATGGAGCCTGCACAAATATGGGAGGAACTGAAGTCTCTTGGGGGAGCAAAGTTTTCCCATGTGACAATTTCAGGCGGGAATCCCGCACTTCTTAAGAACCTCGATGGTCTTGTTACCGTGCTGAAGGAAAATAATATCAAGCTTTGTCTTGAAACCCAGGGAAGCAAATGGCAAGAGTGGATGACCAGGATTGATGAACTCACTCTTTCTCCCAAGCCGCCTAGCTCCGGTATGATAACAAATTATGAAAAGCTTGATGACATTGTTGGCCGCCTTCGTTCTTCGGATTTTACCGGGAACATCAGCTTGAAGGTTGTTGTTTTTACCGATGAAGACTACGAGTTTGCGAGGGAAATTCATAATCGATATCCGGGTGTGCCGTTTTTTGTCCAGGTAGGCAATGAGGACCCGGTGACAACCGATAATGGGACGCTGATTGCCTCTCTTCTGCAAAAATATGAAACATTGATTGACAAGGTAGCATCCGACCAGGAATTAAACGATGTCAAAGTCCTTCCCCAGCTCCATACACTACTTTGGGGTAATAAGCGGGGAGTTTAATAAAAAAAGACACTGAAAGATTCGCATCTTTCAGTGTCTCTTTTAGTTGGACAGAAATCCTCTTATAGTCCCAGTGAGATATACTTCACCTCGAGAAACTCTTCAATGCCGTAATGTCCACCCTCGCGTCCGAGCCCGCTTTGCTTAAACCCTCCAAATGGAACCTGCGGTGTGGATGGCATTCCATCATTCAAGCCAATGATTCCGTATTCGAGCGCTTCTGTGATTCTGATGCCCCTGGTGATATTTTCAGTAAACACATAGGCGGCGAGACCGTAGATTGAATCATTTGCCCGGGCAATGGCCTCTTCTTCTGTCTTGAAAGTCGCTACCGGAGTCAGCGGGCCGAAGGTTTCTTCGTTCATGCAGATCATATCGTCATTCACACCTGTAATGACCGTAGGGGAATAGTATAAACCCTCCAGCACCTCGCCGCCAGTTTCTATTTTTGCACCTTTCTCCACCGCATCCTCAATGTGGCGGGCAACTTTGGATATGGCCGCCTCATCGATCAGCGGTCCAATGTCCGTGTCTTCCTCAAGACCATTTCCTACCTGCAGCTGTTTCACTTTATCCACAAGCCTCGCCGTAAATTCCGCAGCGATTTTTTCATGTACATAAATCCGATTGGAACATACACATGTCTGTCCCGCATTCCGGAATTTCGAGGCAATAACTCCATCGACAGCCTTATCAAGATCAGCATCTTCCATTACGATGACGGGAGCATGCCCACCGAGTTCCAGGGAAACTTTTTTAACTGTTTCGGCCGAACCCTTCATTAGCAGCTTGCCAACTTCAGTAGATCCGGTAAAAGTAAGCTTGCGGATCCGGCTGTCCTCCAGCCATGCATCCCCAATTTCCTGTGCCCGTCCAGTCACGATATTCAATACTCCTCTAGGCAGGCCGGCTTTTTCCGCCAGCTTTGCGAGCTTAATAGCGGTAAGAGGGGTCTGTTCAGCCGGCTTCAGTACCACCGTACAGCCGGCAGCAAGGGCAGGTGCCACTTTCCTTGTAATCATGGCAGCAGGGAAGTTCCAGGGAGTGATCGCGGCGATCACGCCGACGGGCTGTTTCTGGACGAAAAGCCGTTTATATCGGACCGCGGCAGGAATGGTTTCGCCGTACACGCGCTTCGCTTCTTCCGCATACCAGGAAACAAATCCATTTGCATACGAGATTTCCCCTAAAGCCTCTTTTAGGGGCTTGCCCTGCTCCAATGTCATTGTCCTGGCAAGGTCTTCTTTATTTTCATCAATCAGTTTATGCCACTTCGAAATCAGTTCGGCCCTTTCATAGGCTGAACAGTCAGACCAGCTCTTAAAAGCTTCGCAGGCAGCATCAGCCGCCTTTCTGGCCTCGGCATAACCGCCGTTAGGGACGGCGGCAATCTTTTCGGAGGTAGCGGGGTTGGTGACTTCGAATGTTTCAAGATCCTTTCCAGTCCATTCTCCATTAATGTATAGATAGTAGTTTTCCATTGTTTTCCTCCTAATCTGCTCCAATCAATAAGCAGTTTGGTAGATTTTTTCAATATCATCGAGTGACAAGACCCTAGGATTGTTTTTTAAAAGTCTTGTTATACGGGAGGCATCCTCCGCCATTGACGGGATATCGCTTTCCGGGATACTGAAGCTCCGCAAGCCCTTCGGAATATGGACGGTCTCGCAAAGGCTCCTCATCGCCTCGACTGCCGCCGCTGCTGCTTCAGGATTAGACATTCCTGAAGTGTTTTGGCCAAGGGCGTCGGCAATATCCCGGAATTTTTCAAGACAGGCGATTTTGTTCCATTCCATCACATATGGGAGCAGCAGGGCATTACTTACCCCATGCGGGATATGATAACGTCCGCCGAGGGGATAGGCAAGCGCATGGACCGCCCCCACACCGGCATTGCCAAAAGCCATTCCAGCCATCAGGCTTGCTGTCGCCATGTTCTCCCGTGCTTCCATATGGCCAGGATTAGCATAGGCCTTGGGCAGGAATTTTGCAATCATTTTCATCGCGCCAAGGGCCAGCGCGTCCGTAATCGGGGATGCGTTAACGGAAATATAAGCTTCAATGGCATGGACAAGGGCATCGATGCCGCTGGCTGCCGTGACCGATTTCGGCATGGTAACAGTCATTTCCGGAGCGACAATTGCTGTATCAGGAAGGAGGAAGTCGCTGACAATGCCTTTCTTTAATTGGGCTTCCGTGTCAGAGAGGATCGCGATATTTGTAACTTCCGAACCAGTTCCGGCTGTTGTTGGAATGGCAATTAATGGAGCCCCTTTTTGAGGTACCATGCCAGTGCCGAACAATTCTTCAATCCGCCCGTCAAACCTTGCATAACCGGATACAGCTTTGGCAATGTCAATGGCGCTGCCTCCTCCTAGAGCAATCAGGCCATCATGATTTCCTGACAAAAATACCTCGGTGCATTCTTCAACGATTGCTGCTTCCGGTTCTGGTTTAACTCCGCTGTATATGCCGAAAGAACTTCCTCCAAGATATTTGGCCAGTTTTCCAACCACTCCGATTTCGTTAAGAATCTTGTCGGTAACAATCAGCGGGTTTTTCATCCCAAGGGCTTCTGCTTCTTCCTTCAGTTTCGCTGTGGCTCCATTGCCGGTGATTAGCTTATTGGCAATCTTGAATGTTGAAATGCCTTGCATTTTCCCAACACTCCCTTCTTAGGCGATGATTTATTGGACTACCTCCATTTTACATAATTTATTTTAATTTTACGAAAAAATGAAAAATATCGGAAGTAAATAGGATTCACTTTGTTTAATTAGCAGGAATACCTTAATTGAGAACGGAATAGAATGAGGGAATGTAAACATCTACCTAAAAGAGTGCCGGTACTTATTTGGGAACAAAATACAAACAGAAAGCCGGGTTGGGGGAAATATGGGGAAAGCAAAAAAGGCCATATGTATATGGTGCATGATTGTCTTAGCAACAGGCTGCGCCAGTCAGAATGGGGAAACCGCAGATAGTAAAGACTTGGAAAGAACAGAAAAAAGAGTTATGATGCAGCCAGATGTGACGAATGCCGCTGAAGGAAAAAAGGGAGAGGCCGGGAAAGAACCAAAAGAGCTGCAGCCTGTCACCGTGACCGTCATTGATCCGATGACCAATAAAGTCATCAAGACAATTGTCCCTGATGAACTGGGTTTTGGGACAGCGGGGGAGAAGTACAAGGCTGAGCTTGAAGAATGGGCGAAGGAACTGGCAAGGGGGACAGATGATGCACCCGGTTACGACCAGCGAAATACTCCTGATAAACTAGATGAAAACGGGGGTATTATCAAAGGGGCGCCAAGGGTCGTCCTTGAAGAAGAAGAGTTTGTGGAAAAAATGCTTGACGCTTCCAAAGAGGGCGGGGAAGTGGAACTGCCCCTGTACATGACAGCGAGCGGTTACAAACCCGAGGATGCCGCCCATCTTGATGAAGTGGTCGTGGCTTCGTATACAACACACTTCAATCCTGGGGTAGCTGGACGGACAAAAAATATTGAACTCTCCGCAGAGGCTGTGCACAATGTCATCATTGGCGAAGGGGATTATTTCTCATTCAACACGACCGTTGGGCCAAGTGATGAGGCACATGGTTACCAGCCAGCCGAAGAAGCCATCAATGGAAAATTGGTGATGGGCATTGGCGGAGGCATTTGCCAAACCTCTTCAACCCTTTTCAATGCCGTTGACCAGCTTGGTGTCGACTATGTGGAAAAGCACCACCATTCTGTCACTGTCGGCTATGTACCGAAGGGCAGGGATGCAACAGTGTCCTATGGTGGAAAGGATTTTCGGTTCCAAAATACGAGTGGGGCACCCTTCCTGTTAAAATCGGTGATTGAAAATGGGAAACTTACTATTGAAGTGAGAACATCGAGGCAATATGAAGCGATTCTGAAGAAAGGAGTATAAGCAAAAAGCTGGCATTTGCCAGCCTTTTTAATTGTAAGTATATATGTGTTCGCTTAACTTAACATAATAATTTTATGTTAAATATTAAAGAAAAACAGTAAGCAAGCGAGGGTCAGGTTTTTGCCTATGGTTCGCTTATAATGGCTCCCTCAACAGGATAGAGATTGATGTCAATCTCCGTCTCTGCTCCCATTGCCATCCTGGCAAGCTGTTCTCCTATGTAAGGGCCCATTGTCAGTCCGGAAGCTCCCAGGCCATTGGCGACAATCAGTCCATCCCAGCCTGGCAGGGGACCGATTACAGGCAGAAATCCAGGTGTGAATGGCCGAAAACCGGTCCTGGCCTCCACGAATGTCCCGCTCTCCAGGCCGGGAGCAGCGTCAATGGCTTTGTTCAACAATTCCCGCAACCCCCCGGCTGTTATCCTCGTATCAAACTCTTCGAGATCTTCATGGGTGGCGCCTGCAACAATCTTTCCCTCTTCAAAAGCAAGAAGGTACTGGTTGCCAGGCGGCATCACTACAGGCCAGTTTTCGGTGGAGGCGTTCGGCATCTCCAAGTGGAGAATCTGGGCCTTCTGAAATGAAACTCCAAAATGAATGCCTAGGGGAGAGAAGAGCTCGTTTGCCCATGCACCGGCACAGACAATAACCAAATTTCCCTGGATGGTTTGGTCATCAATGTAAACCCCGTTAATTTGCTTTCCTTCATATTTTAATTCGGCGCTTCCATTGATGACTCTTGCTCCATTTTTTACTGCAGCCCGCAACAGGGAATCACGCAGCAATCGTCCATCCACGCGGGCAGCTCCGGTAACCTGGAGTGCGGAGAATTCTTCAATAAGAGGAGGAAACAGGGAAGAGGTCTCCGGGGATGAAAGCTTGCGGATTTCCCCCATTTCAGGTGCTTCCTGCCGTTTCTCGAGTGCCCGCTCTTCCAGTTTATCCAGTTTCCCAAGCTCTTTATGTAAAATCAATGCCCCTACCCGGGAATAGCCGGTTTCGTGTTCACCATCCTCTTTTAAAGCCTGGATTAAACGGGGATAAAACCGTGCCCCTGCTTTTACAAGCTGGTACCAAGCCTTGTTCCGCCGCTGGGTAACCCATGGGCAGATGATTCCTGCAGCAGCTGCTGTCGCCTGGCCCCTGTCATTCCGGTCCACCACAGTAACGTCGGCCCCCATTTTTGTCAGCATATAGGCCGTAGAGGCACCGAGAATTCCTCCGCCCACTACAATGACTTTAT
Source organism: Mesobacillus campisalis (assembly GCF_000986785.1). GTDB lineage: Bacteria > Bacillota > Bacilli > Bacillales > Cytobacillaceae > Mesobacillus_B > Mesobacillus_B campisalis. Next base: position 14,584 of record NZ_LAYY01000007.1, read on the forward strand.
TCATAGTCCATTACCGCCTTTAAAAGAAATTCCTATATAGTATACATCTTTTCTACTCGTGACAGTAACCATTTTAGAATGCAGGTTCCGCTGTTGTGCCTGGGAAAGTCGGCCCTCTGCCTTCCACAATCTTCCTTCATATTCACCGTGGCCGGTTCATAGAATGGACAAGGGGACTTGTCTGGAGGGGATATTAGTGGATAATTGCAAGATGAAAGCTCAATCATTTGACTATGTATAAGCTAATGCTGACTCATCTGTGCCTGTTGATGGGGGCAATCCTGCAGGGGCTGTCCATGTCGCTTTTCCTATTTCCTCATTCCATTCCCTCTGGCGGAGGAGCAGGCTTGGCCCTTTTGATGAATCATTGGTTAGATTGGCCTCTAGGATTTGCCTTATGGCTGGCAAATGCTGTCTTTTTAGTATTTGGACTGAACTATTTTGGTTTTCGCTGGACGGTCCGTACCATCTTTGCCGTAGGAATAACCTCCATGACCGTCAGTTTGGTGACTCCTTATGTACAGCAGCCGCCCATGCATCTGTTTTTGGATATGGCGGCAGGCAGCATTTTTTTTGGTACAGGGGTAGGGCTGCTGATTCGTGCAGGTGCCTCAAGCGGCGGCATGGTCATTCCCGCATTGATGATTGCCAATTATAAAAGCTGGAGTCCGGGAAGAGTGATGATGATGATCAATCTTTTCATTTTCATGCTGACATCACTTGTCATTGATTATAAAATTGTCATCTATGCCGTGATTTGCCAGTTCCTCTCAACGAATATCATCGATTCCATTTATAAACTGAGGGTTCGCCGGCTTTTGCTGCTGCATGCCAACTGGAGAAGGAGGTAAGAAGATCCCATAAATCAAAGGATCTTCCTTTCCTTTAAATAAGACAGAATGGTGCGGACACAGTCCTCAATTTCCATTAAGCTGGTATCAAGGCTGATTTCCGGTTCAACAGGTGCTTCATAGGGTGATGAAATGCCAGTAAACTCGGGAATTTCTCCCCTGCGGGCCCGCTGGTACAAACCTTTAGGGTCCCGGTCCTCGCATATGTTAATGGGACACTTTACATATACTTCGATAAACTCACCCTCCTTGAACATGTCCCTGACAAGGTTCCTATCCTCACGAAATGGGGAGATAAAGGCTGTACTGACAATTTGGCCGCTGTCGACAAACAGTTTGGCAACTTCACCAATGCGGCGGATATTTTCCTGACGGTCTTCCTTTCCGAAACTTAAATCCCGGTTCAACCCATGGCGGATATTGTCACCGTCAAGTACATAACTGTGGAGTCCCTGCTGAAACAAAAGAAGATCAAGTGCGTTTGCCAAAGTGGATTTTCCTGAACCGGATAGGCCGGTAAACCAAATGACACAGCTTTTATGGCCTTTTAGCTGGTGACGGTCACTTCTTGTCACGGCCGCCTCATGCCAAACAATATTGGTGCTTTTACTCATGGCGGGCTCCTTAGTTTTTGATATAGACTTCCTGCATTCCCTGAATCAGTACTCCGACCACTTCCGGCCGGCTGAATTCCTTTGGCGGCTGCTGGCCGTTTTTGAGCATTCCTCTAACCTTTGTACCTGAAAGGATTACATGGTGCTCGGCATCATGAGGACATGTTTTTTCAGAGGCCATATTTTCGCATTTTCGGCAATAAAAGCTGTGTTCAAAAAACATTGGTTTAATTCCCAGCTCTTCTTCGGTGAAGTTTCCGAAGATTTTTTGGGCATCATAAGTGCCGTAGTAATTGCCGACCCCGGCATGATCCCGGCCTACGATGAAGTGGGTACAGCCAAAGTTTTTCCGGACAATGGCATGGAAAATGGCCTCCCTAGGCCCGGCATAACGCATTGCTGCCGGGAACACGGAAAGGAACACCCGGTTTTGCGGATAATAATTCTCAAGAAGGACTTGATAGCTTTTCATGCGAATCTCGCTTGGTATATCATCTGACTTTGTTTCGCCGACAAGCGGATTAAGGAAAAGACCATCTACCGTTTCAAGTGCCGTTTTTTGAATATATTCATGGGCACGGTGAACAGGGTTGCGCGTCTGGAACCCAACAATCGTATTCCAGCCGAGCTCCCGGAATTTTTTCCTGGTTTGCTGTGGGTCCAGATAATATGCCTCAAACATTGATTTTTGAGGTTTTCTTGTCAAAGTTATTTTTCCCCCCGCATAGAACGGCCCCCGTTTGAACAGTTTGTTTACACCTGGATGGGAGGAGTCCTCCGTCTGAAAAACTTTTGCAGCTTCAATAAGTTTATCAGGCTTGAAAATTTCCGCGATTTCCATGATGCCGTAAACAATCCCGTTATAGACAAGGTTAATGGTTTCCCCGGTATGCAATTGTGAGGCTTTCTGCTCATCAATGGCAAGAGTGATCGGCAGTGACCATGGGAGACCGGAAGACAGCCTCATACCATGGACCACAGCCTCATAATCTTCCTTCCCCATAAAACCTTCCATTGGACTGTAGGCTCCGTTTGCGATAAGTTCAAGGTCGCTAAATTCCATATTGTCAAGCTCGACAAAGTTTCGTGTCAAATCTTCCTCCAGGCTGAAGTCCATTCGATTTACCAATTGCCCGCCATGAGGTATGCTTGTGCTCATATTCTTCTCCTCCCTAAATATTCAATTAACTTTGGTGAAGTCCGCATTCTGTTTTACCGAGGCCAGCCCACCTTCCTGACCGTGAGTCGGCACCAGGCTGTGGAGGTCTGGTGCATGGGGCGCAGCCAATGCTCGGGAAACCCTGATCGTGAAGAGGGTTATAAGGAAGCTTATTTAGGGCTATATAAGCCAGGACTTCATCCCATGTCCAGTGAATAAGGGGACAGATTTTTATTTTTCGGAATTTGTCATCTTTGTTGATATATTGCGTTTGGCTTCTTGAGAGGGATTGTTCCCTTCTTAAACCGGTAATCCAGGCCTTTGCGCCTGCAATGGCTTCTTTCAGGGGAGCAACCTTCCGCAATTGGCAGCAAAGGTTGGGGTTTTCCTTCCAGAGTTCCCCACCATGCTGCTTTGCCTGTTCCTTAAGGGAAATCCCGGGTGTAACCATTTCTATTTTCAATGTGGGGTAACGCTGCCTGACTTTCTCGATCAATTGATAGGTCTCAGGAAAGTGCAGCCCCGTGTCGAGGAATTTGATGCTGGCTTCCTTGTCGACCTTATAGATCAAGTCAATCAGCACAATGCCTTCTGCTCCGAAGCTGCAGGCATAGACAATATCTTTTTGATATTCTCGATAGGCCCATTTAAGGATATCAAAGTAATCACGATTGCCTGCCAGAATGCTGTTAACCTTTGTGTCGTCCCAATTTTCATAATCGAGTATTTCGGACATTTCCTTCCTCCTCTCTAGCTCACCGTGTTGAAATCGAGGGTAAGACATTGATTATTTTCAATTGTCAACTGGTTCATTTTATTGATATGCCCATAACTCCAGTAGGAAGACAAGGCTCTGATCCAGGCTCCATGGCCGAAAACGAGGAGGTTGGGTACCTCGCTGTACTTCTCAAGGAAACGGTGAATTCGAATCTCCAAATCCGTTACTTTCTCTCCTAACACCAATGATGACGGGTGCTCTTCCCAAGCTTTTCCCAATTGTCCAATCAAATCGGATTTTGGCTTTCCCTCAAAAGAGCCAAAGTCAAGTTCATCGAGAAGGCATTCTGTTTTGGCACTATACCCATATTGTTTTGCCGTCTCCTGAGTGCGCTTTAAGGTACTGGCCAAGACACAATCGAAAGGTTCCAATTGGCTAAGGTAAGATTTATTTTCGAGAATTTTGTTCCTGATATCTGGTGAGGGCGGTGATATTCCGATATCCCGCCTTCCCTGAAGCCATGTTTTTTTATTCCACTCAGTGGGCAGGTGCCTGATCAAGGTAAGCTGCATTTGTTTCCTCCAGATAGAAAGTTTCACTGCGCAATCCACAACGCTGGGCTTCAAGCACAAGTACATCATCAAGTTTGACATTGCCGAGATTAACGTTTGGCCCGATGGTGTTAATAAAATACATTTGATGCTTAGCAGTAGGTGCCTCGAATATCATCTTCCTGCAATCCAAACCCTTCACCAATTCCTGTATCAGATTGGATTTGACGTCTCCATTTGTTCCGTAGATGCCTGCAGTCCCGGAGTCACGGCCTTCTGTTATGACATATTCACAGCCAGCCTCCAGAAACAGCTGGATTTCTTCTTTCCAAGCTGAAATCGGCATGTCTTCATTGCCATCTTTCGAACCAACTTCAGCTATAACATAAAAATCTTCCTTAGCTTGGGAAATAATATCAAGGCGCTCTTTGATAGGAATATCCAAGGTCCCATTGGATATTTCAACCCATTCAATTCCCAGTTTACGCAAATAAGAAAAGTATTCAGGGATTTTGTTCTGGTAAAAGCATTTTTCGAACAATGTCCCGCCGCAATATGGTTTAATTTTGTATTCCTTGTAAAGGTCTATTTTGCGCTGCAGGTTGGGGGTAACATAAGCGGAACCAATGCCAATCTTTGCTATATCAATAATATGGTGATAATCTTCCAGAATTTGCTGCAGACGGCCCAGCGGCGTGCCAAAATCGGCAATGGAAGTCAGCCCGTATGTTCTGTTCCCGGCTGTTCTCATTGGTAATTGTAAAAAGTCCATAGGGAAAGCGCCCTCCTCTATTTTTCTAGGATAGACTATTCAATATCTGGGCGAGTGTGTAAATAATGGGCTTTTACCAAGGAAATTAGGCTTTTCCGCTGAATAAACTATGAGCTGTTTTCACACAATAGGAAAGCTTATTCTTTCAGTTAGGGGTGCTTTCATTGGCAAAGCAAAAAAATAAAGGGATGGCGATTTTAGCCATTAGTTCTATACCGCTTATCCTTGTGCTAGGGAATTCCATGCTCATCCCCGTCCTTCCGAAAATGAAGGAAGAATTGGGGATTAGCCAATTTGAAGTCAGCCTGGTGATTTCTGTGTTTTCAATTGCCGCAGCCATCTCCATTCCAGTGCTAGGGTATTTGTCTGACCGCTTCTCCCGAAAAGCCATTATCATTCCTGCACTGATTCTATATGGAAGCGGGGGGCTTTTAGCGGGAGCTGCAGCTGCATGGTTCTCAAATGCCTATACGTGGATTCTGGCAGGGAGGATCGCTCAAGGAATTGGTGCAGCTGGAACGGCACCTATTGCAATGGCCCTTACCGGAGATTTGTTTAAGGGAGGAGAACAGAGCAGGGTATTGGGGTTGGTTGAAGCTTCCAACGGGTTCGGAAAAGTAATCAGCCCAATTATTGGTTCCTTGCTGGCACTTCTGTTCTGGTATGCCGCCTTTTGGGCATTTCCGGTTTTTTGTCTGGCATCCGTGCTTCTCACCATTTTTTTCATCAGGGAAAAGAAAGCGGAAAAAGAACCTCCACCTGTTGGCAAATATGTAAAAGGTCTTGTGTCCGTGTTTAAAACAGAAGGCCGCTGGCTTTTTGCCGCCTATTTTACAGGCGCTGCCTGCCTTTTCACCTTATTTGGTATCTTGTTTTATATTTCCGATATTTTGGAACGGGATCATCAGATCGATGGTGTACTGAAAGGCAGTATTTTAGCAATACCGCTCCTGTTCATGACCACTACTTCTTATATAACAGGCAGTAAAATCGGCAAAAAAATGGGACTGATGAAAGCACTGATCGTTATCGGGCTGCTGCTGATGACGGCATCTTTCGCATCACTTGTGCTTTTTACCAGGCTAGTGCCGTTCTTTGCCGTCCTTGTTGTCAGCAGTATTGGTACCGGCCTTGTGTTGCCTTGTATCAACAGCTTTATCACAGGCTCAGTCCCAACCGACCGCCGGGGATTTGTTACCTCATTATACGGTTCAGTGCGATTTTTGGGGGTAGCGATCGGCCCGCCGGTATATGGAGCGTTGATGGAATGGTCGCGACCCGGCATGTTCCTGGCGACTGCAGGGTTGACCTTGTTCGCTGCACTGTTAAGCCTGGTGCTTATCCATGTGCCGAAAAAGGAAAAAGCTGAAGGAAGCGATAGCCTATTTGAAAAAATGCAGCTCACTTAAGGAGTGGATGATATGCAAATTTATTTTTCACCAGAAGTAATCACCCCTCATTACCAAGTTTTGAATGTTGTAGACCCCCATCATAAGGCCGTAGGAAATGTAGCTTTCCTGTTTGATGAAAAAAAGCTGTTTGTATACGGAATCTTGGAGGAGGAAGGGGTAGGCGAAGACTTTAGGGACCTTGTTACACCTTATATAAAAGGATTGGCCAAAGCAAAGCCGGGGCTGGATATTTACTCCTGCCTTTATGTAGGATGCAAAAAGATCAAGCTTAAGGATGAAGAAAAGGAATAACAAGCAAGGCCAGCCGATTCGGTATGGCCTTTCCAATGGAGTGAAGCGATAGCTCCACTTCTTTTTTTTGCGTAAGCCCATTAGGCCTAAACTGGGTCACAAGGCCATTAACCATTTCATAATGTGAGATAGGCAGAAAAAAATGGTTAGTTTGGAGCGTGCACCTAATGAGTATGGGAATAATAGTTATGGGTTTGCTCATCGGATTTATGGTCGGCTTGACTGGTGTAGGAGGGGCAGCCCTGTTGACACCCATTTTGGTATTGTTGGGGATAAATCCTGCAATAGCGGTTGGAACGGATCTTGCTTATAACTCGGTCACAAAATTTTTTGGCTCCATTCAGCATTGGCGCCAAAAAACAATCAACTTTAAATTGATGAAATATTTAGCGATTGGCAGTATTCCAAGTGCAATAGTGGCTGTTTTCATGCTTCAGTTGTTTGACTCCTTTTTTAATAACCAGGAGGAAATCATAAAGCATGCCTTGGGATATGTATTGATACTGGTGGCTCTCACCACCCTGTTCAAGACGTTTCATAAGGAGAAGTTTGAGTCCAACTCATTACAGATGAAACCTTTGAAAGAAAAAAAGGGACTTACAATCGCAGTAGGGGCCGTCCTGGGTTTCATCGTCGGTCTGACTTCGATTGGTTCAGGATCGATGTTCGCCCTTGCAATGCTCTATCTTTACCGGCTGAAGGCATCAGAACTGGTTGGAACGGATATCGCTCATGCCTTTTTCCTTGTGACGGCTGCAGGCATTATGCATGCCGGGATAGGCAATGTTGATTTTATGCTGATGTTCAATCTATTAGTCGGTTCTGTTCCCGGGGTGCTCATCGGAAGTTCACTGTCAGCCAAGGTTCCGGCCAAACCCTTAAGGACAATCATGGCTTTAATGATCCTTATCAGTGGCTTCAAACTTATATAAAAGATTCGCCATCCATTGCGATGGCTATTTTTTATTGCCAGAGTTTTCTTCTTCCTGAAACTGTTCCAAGCCTTATCCGCTGTTTCATTATCTGTTTCATTATGTTCCGATACGGAACATGAAACACTTGAAAAATAACTCAATCGTAGTGTTTTTAATGGTTTTAATCGTTGGCACGATAATTGCATTATTCATTTATTAAATATTGAATAATGTGAATGCCAAAGGAGAGATTCTCATGTTTAAAGAAAAAATGGATTTGCGCCTTCCAGGACCGGTACAGGTGCCAAAGGAGATACAAATCGCCATGCAGCGGAGTTTTGACCATCCGATGATGGATTACCGCAATCCAGCGTTCCAGGAAGTGCTGCAAGAGACGGTTGAAAAATCAAAGATGATATTCCAGACAAAGAATTTGGTTGTCCCACTCACGGCGAGCGGAGCCTCGGCCCTTGAAACAGCGATCATCAATACAGTGGGACCGGATGACACCATTATCCTTTGTATTGTAGGTTATTTTGGTGAATATTTACAAGGTATTGCCAAACATATTGGCTGCAAGGTTGTGCGGGTTGAAGCCGAATGGGGCGATATTGTAGATCCCGAGGAGGTAAGAAAATCTCTGAAAGAGAATCCGGAAGCTAAAGCAGTATTTGCTACCCATTGCGAAACATCGACTTCGGCACTTAATAATATTAAGGATATTGCTGCAGTTGTAGGTGAAACGGATGCCCTTTTCCTTGTGGATGCTGTAAGCTCGATTGTCGGAGCACCTCTTTATATGGACGAATGGGGGATTGATATTGTAGCGACAGGAGGGCAAAAGGCGTTAATGCTGCCTCCTGGCCTGGCCCTGATTACCATGAGCGACAAAGCGTGGGATGTTATTGACGGCCACCAGTGCCCATCCTTCTACTTTGATTTAAAGCTTTACAAAAAAGGATTAGAATCAGGAGTTGGAACTCCGTACACTCCAAACATTGCGCTAGTATGCGGATTGCTTGAAGCCTGCAACATGATTGAAAGAAGCGGCGGTTTGGAAAGCGAGTACAAAAGACATGCTGCGTTAAGGGATATGACTCGTGCAGGAGTCCGCGCCCTCGGGCTTGAACTGCTGGTCGAAGACCAGGCAGCAAGCCCGACACTTACAGCTGTCAAGCTGGAAAACGCGGATGGGTTCAGGAAAATGTTGCGGGAAGAGTTCCATATAGCTCTAGGCGGAGGCCTTGGAAAGCTGAAAAACAAGATTCTCAGACTGGGACATATGGGATACACAGATGCCGCCGACATGCTGAAAATGTTTGCAGCCATGGAATTGGCACTCAAGAAGAGCGGGTACCAAGTGGAGCTGGGAGCAGGTGTCTCAGCAGCTCAGCGCCACTGGCTGGAACATCCTCATTGCTGATGTTCAATGGGAGGCTGAAGGAGTGAATTATATTGAGAGAAGCATCTCATTGAAAGCTGGTCTCAGTCGGGTTATCCCTGGAGAACGTGTCACCTTCGAGCCTGACTTTCTATATCTTTCAAGAAGAATTGCCGAGGCTGTACTTGAAAAGGCAGGTGAGGGGGAAACTCCTGCAGCTTTTCAGGCCAATCTTATCCTGGGGTTTGACTATGTTCCATCTCCCGCATGGAGCCGCCTATTTGAAGATAGTCCTCATCAGATTGTAGAAGAACACGAGTTTTCAGAGATTGCAGTGAGCTCAAAATCAACAATGCTGGTAGCAGGTGCAGATGTGCGGACAGGAGCAGCGGGTGCAATGGGATTGATTCCAATCCTCCTGTCTCCTGCAGCGTCGATTCAATGCCTGTTGACTGGCAAAGCGGAATGGACAATCCCTGATACGATTTATATTGAAATACACTCTGGCAGCGGATGGACACTTGATACCAAAGATTTGGCCGAGTATCTTTCTGGCTACTATAGGGATGGTTTAGTCGGTTGTGGAGTTATTATTGGCGGAGACGCCATCTGCGGGATGGACAAGAGATCAAAGGTTGCTCTTTTGGATTCTCTTTACGGAATGGGAGCCAGCGTTGCCGTCTATTCACCTAAGGGTGCAATGGGGCAGGTGGAAAGTGCCATTAAAATCAAGTATTACACTTTGCGAAAAATGAAACGATCTTAAAAGCTTCATTGATTTTCAAATTTTCTTAACATTCATAAATAATAGTATAAAATAAAGATAAAATCATTGAACTGTTAAGAAAAAAGAAAATTAGGGGTGTCCATATGTCGAGGATTGCCATACTTTCTCCAATTGATGAAATGATACCGGTAGCAAAAGAAGCCTGCCGGAAAACCGGTGAAAACCTTATAGTTAAAAAAGTGAATTTTGATGAGGCAGCTTCCACCGCCAGAGAGCTTGAACAAGCTGGAATCGAAGTTATCATCAGCCGGGGGATGGCGGGGATAAAAATCATTGAATCCGGGATTGAGATACCTGTGGTCCAAATACCGATTACTGGCTATGATTTGCTCCGTACGATCATGGAAGCGAGAAAATTGGGAGAGAACATCGGGATTGCAGATACCCCGGATATTCTCCAAGGGGTCGAAACAATTGAAAAAACCTTAGGTTTTACAATTGAGAAATATCCGGTTCATTCTTTAAGTGAGGTGGAAGCCGGGGTAAATAGCCTCATTGGCCGCAATATAGATGTACTGATTGGAAAAAGCGTGTATGTAAGCGAGGTCCGTGGCTGCGTTCAAACTGTAATCCTCTCATCGGGAATTGAATCATTGATTCAGGCCATCAATGAAGCTAAAACGTTGCTCGAAGTCAGACGAGCTGAAGTTAAAAGGACAAAACAGCTCCAGGCTATCCTCGATTTTATTGCCGACGGTGTGATGGCAGTTGATGGAGAAGGGACAATAACAGTTTGCAATCCTTCCGCCCGTAAGATCTTGAACCTGCCAGAAGATGAGGTTATTGGAAAAAACATTGATCACCTATTGATCAATTCACGGATGAAGAAAGTCATCTCGAGCGGGAAAGAAGAACTTAATAGGATTCAGGAAGAAAATGGAGTTAAAATCATTGCCAACCGAATACCTATTCGCCATGAAAATAAAGTGTTCGGAGCGGTTTGCACTTTTCAGGAGCTTCAAAAGCTTCAGCAGCAGGAACAGGAAATCCGTAAAAAACTGCTCCACCGAGGTCATATCACGAAATATGAATTATCCAATATTGTGGGAAAAAGCACCAGTTACCAACAGGCCATCGAGAAAGTAAAAAAATATTCCAAGGTTGATTCGACTGTTCTCCTTACAGGGGAAACAGGGGTAGGGAAAGAAGTATTTGCCCATCTAATCCATAGCCTCAGCAAACGCAGTGAGGGCCCATTCGTTGCCGTCAACTGTGCTGCAATACCCAAAAATTTGCTGGAAAGCGAATTGTTTGGCTATGTCGAAGGCGCCTTCACAGGGGCAAGAAAAGGAGGAAAAACCGGACTGTTTGAACTCGCTCATCAAGGAACCATTTTCCTAGATGAAATTGGCGAATTGGCTGAACCCGTACAAGCCCAGCTTCTCCGTGTCCTTCAGGAAGGGGAAGTGATGAGACTTGGGGACGAGAGGGTCATTCCAATCAACATCCGTGTCATTGCTGCATCCAACAGGGATTTCGATCAAATGGTGGAGGAAGGAAAATTCAGGGCGGACTTATATTATCGCCTTAATATCCTTGATATCCAGATTCCGCCATTGCGGCAGCGAGTGGAGGATATTCCTCTTCTATGCTCGCATTTTATCGATGAACTGCTGCCAAACATCCAAAAGGAAATGCTTAAATTTGACGAAGAGGCAATGGAGATGATGCAAAGCTACCATTGGCCTGGAAATATACGGCAGCTGCGGAATATCGTTGAACGCTGCATGATTCTTTCTCAGGGGAAAGTCATCGATAAAGGTACTGTTCTGATGGCAGGAGGAAAGGATTTTGTCAGCCAGAAATCCCAGAAATCGGCCGATATTGATGCACCAATGGAAAACGGCAGGCTCAAGGAGTATGAGCGTGAATATATAGTTGAAGTTTTAAAGAAAGTGAATGGTAATAAAACAGAAGCGGCCAAAATCCTGGGGATAGGCCGGACAACGTTGTGGCGGAAAATCAATAACCAGTAAAGGAGAATAAAGATGAACGAAACAATAGAACGAGCTCCTTTGGATGAAAAAGTCATTTCTCGTTTACGGGAAATCTTCGGTGTGGAAAGGCTGTTGACCAGTCAGACCGATATGATGACATATTCTTACGATGCTTCCTTTGAGACTCAGCTTAATCCGCAGAAGCCCCAAGTCGCAGTTATTGCTCTTTCAACACATGAAGTTAGTGAATGTGTAAAACTGGCCAATGAATACAAAGTGCCTTTATATCCAAGAGGAGCAGCAACAGGGCAGACTGGCGGGGCGGTATCCACCAAGGGCGGAATTATGCTGGACCTTTCCAGGATGAACCGCATCCTTGAAATCGACCATCAGAATATGCAGGCCATTATTGAACCTGGTGTGATCCAGAATGACCTCAATCTTGCCTTGAAGCCATATGGTCTCCAATTTCCGCCAGACCCCGGAAGTGCCAATATGTGCACGATTGGCGGGATGGTTTCAAATAACTCCAGCGGGCTCCGGGCAGTTAAGTATGGAGTGACCAGGCATTATGTACTAGGTATGGAAGTCGTGCTCCCCACAGGTGATGTTATTGTTACAGGCGGTGCCAAATCAAAAGCATTAAAGTCCGTTTCGGGCTACGACCTTGCCCATTTGATGATCGGCTCTGAGGGTACGCTTGGCATTGTTACTCGACTCCGTCTTAAATTGCTGCCGCTGCCGGTAACACGGGGAATTGTACTCTGTTCGTTTGAACGTTTGGAATCTGCAGGCGAAGCGGTAAATGCAGTTTTTTCTTCAGGGCTGCAGCCTTCTGCCATTGAAATCATGGATTTCAACTGTATAAAAGCAGTCAATATGATGAAACCGGAATTGAATTTGCCAGTCGATAATGAAGCTGTTCTTGTTTTTGAGGTAGACGGAGCAAAGGAAGAAGTAACTTCCCAGGTAAACCGCCTGAAAAAAGTGGTTGAAAAATATGCAACCCACCTGAAGTTCAGTGATGAACCGAATGAATGCGAAAAGCTCTGGCAGGCGAGGAAACTGGTGGGAGCTGCAGTAGGGCTGTTAAAACCCGGCGGGTTCCGGGTTTATGCCGGCGAGGATATTTGTGTTCCGATTTCCCGTTTGCCTGAAACACTAAGGGAAATTCATAATATTGCCGAGAAATATGGAATTGTATGCGGCATTTATGGTCATGTCGGGGATGGAAACATGCACACTGGCCCTGTTGTAAACAGCAGCAATGAGGTTGAAATGGAAAATGTCCAAAAAATGGTGGAGGAAATCCACCAGCTTGCAATCAGAATGGAAGGAACCACTACGGCCGAACATGGAGTCGGTATCGTCAGAGCCAAATATATGGACGTGGAGCATGGTCCAGCGATGGAAGTCATGCGGGCGATAAAGCGGACCCTTGACCCCAATAATATTCTGAACCCGGGGAAAATGGCCCTGCCAAACTAGTATGAAAGAGAGGTGAGAACCGTTGAAGGTATTAACCCCCGAACAATCGATGATGACATGTGTGCGATGCGGCGCCTGCCGCAATGTATGTCCCACTCTTAACATAACCGGCCGCGAGGCAGATGGGCCAAGAGGAAGGGTTTTAATGGCCAGGAGCATGCTGACTGGTGAAATTCCAGTTAACCAGGAAATTAAAGATCAGCTTGACCGTTGTCTTCTTTGTTCAGCATGTGTGGATGCATGTCCTATGGACGTGCAGATTCCTGATATTGTCATGCTGGCCAAGGAGCAAATTGCCGCAGCGACTGAAGCAGGTACTTATCATCAGCCTGGCGTGAAACTAAACACCACACACAATGATATAAAGAAAACTCCAGCTCCACTTCGAAGCGTTAGAGATTTTATGTTTGAGAAGGTGCTCTCAGATCAAAAAAACCTCAACCAAGTCGGGAATCTATTATGGTTTTACCAGAAAAGCGGGCTGCAGTCCCTTACTCGAAGCCTTGGAATACTCAAGTTTTTCCCGGAACAGATGAGGCAGATGGAGCGAATAATGCCGGAAATCCTTCCGCCATCAAAACGGAAGCCGCACATGGAATTCACCCCCCGAGCCAATCGGAAAAAAGAGCCAAAAGGGCGGGTTGCCTTTTTTCAAGGGTGTATCATGGATGTCATGTTCAGGAGGACCAATGATAATTCCATTAAACTTCTTTCCAAAACAGGATTCGATGTTGTAACGCCAAAGGACCAGGGCTGCTGTGGGGCACTTCATCATCATAGCGGCAAAAAAGACAAAACGATCGAACTTGCAAAAGCCAATATTAAGGCATTTGAAAAAGCAGGAGTGGATTATATTATTACAAATGCCGGCGGCTGCGGTGCTGCACTTGTGGAATATGTGGATTTATTCCGAGATGATCCGGCCTGGCTGGAACGGGCCAAAGTATTTTCTTCCAAAATTAGAGATATCAGCGAAATTGTCCATGAGAAAGGAGAACTGCCTGAAACATCTGGGAAGGGTGAAAGGGTTACATACCAGCCTTCCTGCCATCTTCAGTATGTCATGAAGGTCAAGGACGCCCCTGTCAAACTGGTTAAAACTATCCCAAATACAGAGTATATGGAGCTGCCTGACAAGAAATACTGCTGCGGGTCGGCTGGGATTTACAATATACTGCAGCCTGATCTTGCAAATAAAATCCTTGACCAAAAGATGGAGAAGGTAAAACAAACGGATTCTGCAGTCCTGATTACCTCCAATCCTGGATGCTATTTGCAAATGAAGCTGGGGCTACACCGGGAAGGCATGGAAGCTGAAATTGAGACCAAGCATGTGGTGGACTATCTGGTGGAATCCATTGAAAGAGCAGAAAAACAGGGTCATTAAAAAGTGGAAAGTGTGCATATGGTTATATAAGGAATTACCCGTGAAGGGGAGTAGCGTCAGGTACAAACCTGAAACAAAGTCGTCAATACATGGTGCAAGCCATCGGCTTTGTTGGCATAGTCACTATGCTCAGCGAGACCTTTGCCTATTTGGCAAGGGTCTTTTTTATATCCTTTATAAATGAAAATATGGAGGTAGACAGATGGAATTTGATTTTATTACTGCCCTGCTGACAATTGTTGTTATTGATTTGGTACTTGCAGGAGACAATGCAATATTAATCGGTCTGGCGGCGAGGAACCTGCCGAAATCACAGCAAAAAAAGGTGATTTTATGGGGTTCCATAGGAGCTATTGTCATTCGTACCATTGCTACCCTTGCCGTGGTCTGGCTGCTTGCCATTCCAGGCCTTCGTCTGGTAGGAGGGTTGTTGCTGGTGATGATAGCGTATAAGTTGCTGGTAGAAGAAAATGACCATGGCGGTGTTGAGGCTGGGGAAAGTTTCTGGGCAGCTATTAGGACGGTGATTATTGCCGATGCCTTAATGGGACTCGATAATGTATTAGCCGTTGCAGGGGCATCGCACGGCAATTTCCTTCTCGTGATCCTTGGGCTGATTATTTCAATACCAATTGTCATGTGGGGAAGCACCATCATTTTAAAATGGATAGAACGCTTCCCTGTGATCATTACCATCGGTGCTGCGGTTTTGGCATGGACTGCTTCAAAAATGATTGTGGCAGAACCATTGGTAAAAGGGCTGTTTACAAATGGCTTAGTAAAATACGGTTTCGAACTTCTGGTTGTTGCTGCAATAGTGGGGGCCGGCATCTACAAAACAAAGAGTACGGCAAAACAGGCTGCTTTACGAGAAACAGAGGTACTGGTAAGAGCAAAATAAGCAGAGCGACGGTGACCCAACGAGTTTTGGGTTGCCTTTTATTTGTAAATAACCCCTAGTGTAAGAAATTATTTTTATCTTAATAATAGTTTGACATCGTAAAGCGACTTACTTATCATTATCTGTAAACTATACATAATTTAATACAATCCGCAATGAGAGGAGGGGCATGCGATTGGGATTGAATTTTGCAGAGCCATTATATCAGCAAGCCTATAGAGAGCTGAAGCAGCTGATCCTTACCGGCCAGCTTCAGCCTGGGGAAAAAGTCATCATGTCAAAACTCGCTGAGCTGTATAAAATTAGCAGGACTCCTTTACGAGAAGCCCTTCGGCAGCTTCAGACAGAAGGATTGATTATTCAGGACCATACTTGTATGAGGATCGTTACAATTAATAAAGGTGATTTTCTTGACCTTTTTCAATCCAGAATGGTACTGGAAAAGGCCGTTATTGAACTGATTATAGACAAGATACCAGACGAGGATTTTCCAATGATAGAAGAGGTGCTGGCTCAAACAGAAAAAGCTATCGAGCAGGGCGATCCCTATCAAATCCTGGAGCTGAATACCCAATTCCATGAAAAACTATTAAATTATTGCCCTAACCAAATCATGATTCAGCTATTAAATCATGTTCGTTCCTTGCTGTTACTCTACCGCGCTACAATCAATAAAAAAACGAAAAATAATTATGAAATTGTTTATGAACATAAAGAGATTCTGTCTGCGCTGAAATCCAGGGATTTAGAAAAGGCGCTTAGAATGATGGAAGTACATATGGAGAATGACCAAAAAAGAGGGCTGGAAGAATTAAAATAGTGAATGCAGACAAACGTTTAGTATATGCGTTTGTCTTTTTTTATCCTTTTGGAGGAGTCAAATAGCAAAATAAATATTTAAATTTTTAGAAAATTTTGTTGACTTTAAAATGAGCTGTAATTACAATTAATTTGTATCCTGCATCCTGTATTCTGTATACAGTATACACAATAGAGGGGCGGGGGGTTTTTCCAGGGTGAGAAAATTTTCATTTCACCTTGAATTTGACCCGGTCAACAATAACTGATAGGAGGTAATGTAATTGGGTCCTTTAAGAGGCGCAAAGATTTTGGATGCTTCCCAAATTATGGCTGGTCCATACTGTACAATGGTTCTTGCGGATTTAGGGGCAGAGGTGACGAAAATCGAAAAGGTCCATGGGGGTGATGATTCTCGCCAGATGGGTCCTTATATTAATGGAGAATCCACCTGTTTCTTCCAGATTAATAGAAACAAAAAAAGCATCGCTCTTGATTTGAAATCCGCAGAAGGAAAAGAAATTTTTTATGAATTGGCAAAAGAGGCGGATATTATTGTCGAGAATTACCGTCCGGGCGTTACTAAATCGCTGGGAATTGATTATGAAACAGTGAAACAATTAAATGCTGGCATCATATATTGCTCCATTTCGGGTTATGGGCAAACGGGACCTTACTCACATAAAGGGGGCTTCGATTTAGTAGCTCAGGGAATGACTGGTTTAATGAGCATGACGGGCGAGCCTGGAGGGCGTCCACTGAAATCAGGTGTTGCTGTGTATGATATTGGAGCAGGCATTACCGCCACTTATGCCATCCTGGCAGCCTATATCCATAAGCTTCAGACAGGCAAGGGACAAATGATCGATATTTCTCTTGCCGAATGCGGGCTTCCATGGTTTACCTGGGAAGCCGGGGCATTTTTTGCGAATGGAACAATCCCTCAGCCGACAGGGTGGAGACATCGGGTATCCGCTCCATATCAGGCAATTAAGGCACAGGATGCGTATATGATGGTTGGCTGTGCCAATCAGCGAACTTGGGAAAAGTTTGCCACTCAAGTTCTTGAAAGGCCTGAATGGTTAGAGGATGAGCGCTATTTGACCAATACGCTGCGTCATGATCACGTCGAGGAGCTTGAAGAAGAAATAGAGGAAATTACCATACAATATCCAGCCAGCTACTGGATATCGAAATGTGAAGAAGCTGGGGTGCCAGCCGGGCCAATCAATAATTTTGGTGAAGCAGTAAATAATGAACATTATCTAGCGAGGGACATGATTCAGGAACTTGACCACCCGGTTATCGGGAAAATGAAGGTGATCGGTTCACCAACCAAGTTTTCCGACACCAATGTTGAAATTAAGACCCCCGCCCCGCTCCTTGGTGAACATAGTGAAGAAATCCTTAAACAGATAGGATTTTCCTCTGAAAAAATCAGTTCTTTATTGGTAAAAGGAATAGTGAAACAACCTGAGGCTGTAACTGGGTAAAAAAGGAGGAAGAAATCGTGAACTTGACCAATCAAAAAAATGTATTTTTGGAAGTTGAAGACGACATAGGAACCATTTATATCAACCGTCCTGAAAAAAGGAATGCACTAACATATGATATGTGGCTGGATTTGGCTGACTTGGTGGATGCATGCAATTCAAATCCCGAAATCAAAGTAATCATCTTCCGAAGTACAACGGGAAAAGCTTTTTCTGCAGGGGCTGACATTGGAGAGTTTAAAACCATGCGCTACACGGCAGAGGGAGCGGAAAAGTATAATGACGCAACGATGGTACTCGAAGAAAAAATTGCCCAATCCATTAAGCCGAGCATAGCCATGATTTCAGGCTTCTGTGTTGGCGGCGGCTGTGAAATAGCGGTTGCCTGCGACTTTCGCTTTTCCGACTCAACAGGCCGTTTTGGCATTACTCCAGCCAAGCTTGGCCTGATTTACAATACACCCGGAACTAAAAACCTTGTTGATTTGGTGGGGCCATCCAATGCGAAGGATATTTTATTTACCGGCAGAATCATCAATGCGGAAGAAGCGATGCAAATGGGGCTCATTAACCGAATGATTGAGCCAGTACAATTGGAACAGGAAACCTATGAATTTGCACGGCTTATTTGCCAAAACGCCCAAATGGCAGTAAGGGGATCAAAGACTATCATTAACAAGGTATTACATGGAGATGTGAAAGACTCAGAAGAAACGGCAGAGCTAGTTCTGCAGTCATTTGTTTCAGATGACTACCGTGAGGGAGTCTCAGCCTTTTTGGAAAAAAGGAAGCCGAACTTCAATTATCGCTGATTCTTTTCAATGGGCAGGAATTAACTTTCGCGCAACGAAGATAAAGGTTATGAAAACGTTCATTCACTTCAAGGTATGGAATATAAACCGATTTAATTTTAAGAAGGTACTTAGGGATTTTTAATTTATTAAAGATTGGCCTAAGGCAGGGTTCTTTTTACTATCTTGACGTGGGATGGTTGCGGATGTTCACCTTATCTAACAATCAAATTACTCCTAAGTGGTTGAATCAATCAGCATATCATACAAGTTTCGAAGCCCCCTGGCTTAAGCGCTTATAAAACTTAGGAGGAGTTAGTGAATGGGTATTGAACTAATTGCAATTTTAATTCTGTTGCTAATGTTCATTCTTGGATCGGTACTGCCAATCAATATTGGTCTATTAGGAATTGTGGCTGCGTATTTTGTTGGCTCAGTTATGAACGGCATGGAACTGGATACCATCTTCGGCGGCTATCCTGGGGATTTATTCATACTCCTTGCAGGTGTTACCTACTTTTTCGGAATTGTCCAAAAAAACGGGACCATTGATTTGATAATCACTTGGGGTTTGCGCCTGGTAAGAGGCAATGTGGCATTGATTCCGTGGGTCATGTTTTTTCTGGCAGCCCTCTTGGCCAGTATCGGTACACAGGTTACCACGGTTGCTATTATCCTTGCACCAATCGCCCTCCGTATTGCGGCTCAACTAACTATTAACCCTATTTTAATGGGGACTATAGTAGTAACAGGTGCAACAGCCGGAGGATTTTCACCGGTTAACCTTTTTGGCCTGATCGTTGATGGAGTAATGAAAACAAGCGGAGTCGAGCACAATCCTGTCCTCTTATATATCAATACTTTATTCTTTTGTGTCCTCACTGCCATTATCTTGTTCATTGTATTTGGGGGCCTAAGGCTAATAAGGGCTCAGCAAGCCTCCAAAGCTTTTGTTGCAGCTGCAGCTGAAGCAACGGAAGGTCCGGACATTGGCAACCAGGACCAAGATGGTACGAAATTAACCTTTTACCGGGGAGTTACGCTGGTAGGGATTGGCATGCTTCTAGTCTTAGCCATTAAATTCGAAATTCATATGGGCATTGCGGCATTCATGATAGCATTGGTTCTAGCTTTGCTTTCACCAAAACAGCAGCCGGAAGTGTTAAAATCTGTGCCATGGCCGGTTATCTTCATGGTAACTGGAATTGTAACCTATGTTAATGTGCTCGAAGAAGTTGGTGCCATGGCTTACATGCAGGATCTGATTGCCAGCGTCAACAACTCAGTAACTGCTTCCCTGCTTGCCTCCTATGTAGGAGGGATTATTTCAGCCTTCGCTTCAACAACGGGATTCCTCGCGGCGATTATCCCGCTGGTTACGCCTATACTGGAAGATCCTACCATATCGTCAGCAGGTGTAGTGGCTGCTATTTCTATGGCTTCAAGCATCGTTGATTTAAGTCCATTTTCAACAAGCGGGGCTGTTCTTCTGGCAAATGCACAGGGAATGAAGGAACGAGAATTTTTCCTCAAGCTCCTTATGTGTGCAGCCTGTTTTGTAGTACTCGGTCCTGGGCTTGCATGGCTATTGTTTGTAGTAATTGGCATGCCTTGGATGTAGATAGAGATACAAGGAAATCAAACATAAAGGTATCCAGTCCGAATTTTTTGTAAGCGCTTAATATAGAATAAATTTGAAAAGAAACCAGGGGTACCTTAGTACCTCTTCTATCACTAAAGGAGGTCACTATCTTCCATATTATAGTTCCGAGGAACCGGAAAAGTAACTAAATTGAAAGACAGAAATGGGGAATGGAAGAATGATATATGAATTGGACGGCAAGAAACCAATACTCGGCGACAGTGTTTTTTTGGCTCCAGGTACACATGTAATAGGCAATGTTGAATTAGGTTCGGATGTATCCATCTGGTTCAATACTGTAATTAGAGGTGACAACGATTTAATTAAAATTGACAGCGGGACCAATGTCCAGGAAGGATCAATGATTCACGTGGATGAAGGGTACCCGGTGACAATTGGAAAGAATGTGACCATTGGCCATAACTGCATTATCCATGGCTGTACAATAGAAGACGGGGCTTTGATTGGGATGGGGGCGATCATTTTAAATGGAGCACTTATCAAGAAGGGGGCAGTTGTTGCCGCGGGTGCGGTCGTAGGGGAAAATAAAGTAATTGAAGAAGGCATGCTGGCTGCAGGTGTACCTGCCAAGCCTTTAAAATCAGTCAGCAAAGAATTGCAGAACCGATTGCTTGAGGGAGCAGCCCATTATCAGGAAAATGGGAAACGGTTCCGAGAAGCCGGTATTGTTTCCGAGGATATAGGAATCCTTGATAAGACTGTTCGGTCGTAGCGACTGGTAATATAAAAGGGTGGTGCATAAAGCCGAATATTTTTTCAGCTTTAAGCAACAGCCTTTTTATATTGTCAAAAATAAAGTATACTGAAAATAATGACTATTCATTTAACTGGAGAGGATAAAATGAGCCTAATCAACGAAGAAACCGTCATATCCCTTAAGAACATCGTTTGGCACCGTAGCGGCAAGGATATATTGAAAAACATTTCCTGGGATGTACAAAAAGGAGAACACTGGGCTTTATTAGGACTGAATGGATCTGGAAAGACGTCCATTTTAAAAATGATCACCGGCTACCAGTGGCCGAATGGCGGGGAAGTTTCCGTCCTTGGAAAGGTCTTCGGAAAAACCAATATCCCCGAGCTCCGCAAATCAATTGGCTGGGTTAGTTCTTCCCTTGATGACCAATACCAATCACGACCTGGGGACACAGCCTTTGAGGTAGTTCTAAGCGGGAAATTTGCTTCAATCGGATTATATGAAGAAATCACGGAAAAAGATGCAGCCAAGGCCATGGAATTGATGCGCCAGTTTAGGATCAGCCATCTCGCGGACCAGTTAATTATGTCTCTCTCCCAGGGAGAAAGAAGGAGGGCGATGATTGCCAGGGCCCTGATGTCTTCACCGCGGCTCCTCATTTTGGACGAGCCCTGCAACGGACTTGATATCTATTCAAAAGAAGAATTGCTGGGCACCATTGAGGAGATGGTGGCGAAGCCTGGCGGACCAACGTTATTGTATGTAACACACCATATAGAGGAAATTGTCCCTTCGGTCTCGCACGCTCTATTGATTAAATCAGGAGAAGTAGTGGCACTGGGAGAAAAAGCATCCACATTGACAGAATCCCTGCTGGAACGAACTTTTAAAGTTCCCATTTCCCTTGATTGGGAGAATGGACGGCCATGGGTTCGGATAAAAGCCTATGCGGAAAAAAAGTAAAAAGTAGAAAAAGCCTTGCCAACCTGTTTGTGGTTCGCAAGGCTTTTGTTAAAACAGAAGGTCTTTTAGCGGTTTCCGCCGAAGAGATCAAACAAACCGCCGACGCCGCCTTCCCCTTTGGATGATCCGCCAGTTTGCGGGGCTGCAGCAAACACTCTGCTGGCAAGCCGGCTGAAAGGCAATGATTGGACCCATACCGTTCCCGGGCCTCTCAACGTGGCGAAAAACAGGCCTTCTCCTCCAAACAATGCTGTTTTTATCCCTTTAACCATTTCGATGTTGTAATCGACTTCCCGGGTCATCGCTACAAGACAGCCGGTATCCAAGCGAATGACTTCACCAGGCTCCAGCCTTTTTTCGTATAATGTCCCGCCTGCATGAACAAAAGCCATGCCGTCTCCCTCAAGCTTTTGCATAATGAAGCCTTCTCCGCCGAAGAATCCAGTACCGATTCGACGCTGAAATTCTATACCAACTGAAACGCCTTTGGCTGCTGCCAAAAACGCATCTTTTTGGCAAATGATCCTCCCCCCAAGCATGCTTAAATCCATCGGAATGATTTTTCCTGGATATGGAGATGCGAAGCTGACTCGTTTCTTGCCGCTCCGTTCATTTGTGAAGGTTGTCATGAACAGACTTTCTCCTGTCAGTACCCGCTTGCCCGCGCCAAGAAGCTTGCCGACAAGCCCGCTGTTCTGGTTGGATCCATCGCCAAAAACGGTTTCCATCTTAATGCCGTCATCCATCATCATCAGGCTGCCGGCTTCGGCGATAACCGTTTCGCCAGGATCAAGCTCCACCTGGACAAACTGCATATCGTCCCCAAACAATTCATAATCAATTTCATGGTTATTCATGGTATCATCTCCGCCCGGATTTTTTTCTATCACTTTTATGTACGGAAAAGAATGGAAAAGGTTTCAGCTGTCGTTGTCCAAGAAAAAAATAAATAAAAAAGAGCCCATTGCCAGCTGCCCTTTTGCCGGAAAACGGCAAATTAAAGCATGCTGCCTGTAATCGGCTCTTTTTAACTTTCAATAATCCATCGACAATGCCTTCTGTGCGAGCTGGAGATCATTCTGCAATAATTGCCCCAAATTATAGGAAGGATAGAGTCCATTTTTATACATATACCTAAAAATTCTTTCATGTGCTTTCACCGCTCTTGATAGGTGGCTGGCCATCACTGTCCTGACGGCAGGTGTGGCTGTTTCGGTTATGGCAACAGCATAATTGCGGACAGAGGTTTTCAGGAATGCAAGAAGGTCGGCGGCATAAAAGGCAATATCATTATTCATTTGTTCGTTCCTGGGCAGGCTTACTGGTGCGGAAGGATAGAATTGCACAAGTTCATTGATGTTCTGTGTAAGCCCCTGGATGGTTGATTCATAGATTCCCCTTAATTCCACATCAGCAATTTTTCGATAGCTCATTTTTAGTTTCATTAATCCGACCGACTGAAAGGCAACGAGCTCATGGATTTCAAGGGTTTCATGCCAGGCTAGTGTATTCGGTTCCCTTAACGACATATCAGCACTCCCATTTCTTTTTTTTCGTCAGATTATCGTATTCGGCAAGGAAGAAATGGTTAATTGTCCTCCATTAATAAACGGCAAGCCAAAGTGCCTGCCGCCGGATGTTTACCGTGATTGTTGCCTGGCTTCCTAGCCCTTTCCGTTTATCGACCTTAATATCTGTGTTCGCATGCTGCCCTGGACAATATCTTTCAGGAAAAAGTCGCCTATCAGTTTAATGTATTCTTCATCATCAAACATCTTTTTGTCCTGAAGTTCCATTTCCGCCAACCCATCATAGGTAGACAGCAGAGCGTATGTATGGTCCTGTCCGGTGACAGGTGAAAGTAATTCGACTTTGTGGTCATACTGTTCATTACGGAATTTTTGCAGTTTGCCCAAGTTCTCCAGCGCTTCTTTAAAGCTATCCTGTTTAATTTCAAATGTTTGGTATACATAGATTGTCATAAAAGCACTCCTCAAAGTAATGAACCCATTGTTTACCAATAGAATGGTCATCCGCAGCAGGATTTATTCCTGATGGTAAAATCATTGAACCAGTGCCCACGACCCAGGCGTGCCAAAATCCATTTTTTATTCCCTTCTCGAGACGTGCCGAATTTACCGGACCAATTGGTGCAGCCAACGTTATTCCCAATACAATATAACTGGCCAACAACTGAACGCTGATGTTCACCTTTCCCACTCCCAACGGCTGCTAGGCTTATACATTTTATGTCCAAGCCATGGGATTTAGCACTTAGGGGTCAGGCACCCTTTAGCAAGCTAAAGGGTGCCTGACCCCTTCTTTAACTTTAATAGAAAATTATGAGAAGAAGGATCAATCCAAGCAGGCTGGCAGCGGAGGGAACGAAGTATAATGTCTTGCTTCCGCCTTTCACATGGGCTGTGATTCCCATCTTCAGAAAAACAATGAACAAAAGCAAAGCGAGGACAATCAGGATTTCTACCATGAAGGGTTCCTCCTTTTAAAATTTTGCTATTAACAGCATGGCATGATAGAAGCACATTTTCTAAAAAGATAGTCGTGAGCCTTTCCTGCTTGTACCACTGCCGAATATGATGCAGTGTAATAAGAATTAATAGAGAAAAGGAGGGAGAATAAATGGGTAACTACAGAGACCGTGATTTTGTTGCAGGCGCTTCAGATGTTTATCATCCGAGGCGTTCAAATGTAGCTGGGGCACGTGACCGCAGGAGGAATGACAACGACGTGGCTGGAATCTTCGATGACGATTTCAGAGTTCCAGTCAGAGCCTTTATTGAAAGTGATGATTTCTGCCGTGCTGTACGACGCTGCCTGAGACGCGACCTTGTTGCAGGTGCACGTGATGATCGTAACGACCGAAATGATCGAGATGACCACAGGCGTAGGTGCAGCTGCAGAAGGTAAAGCCCATTCCGCAACCTGCCATGAGCCTCCACAGATTTCCCGGAGACAGTAAAACTGTCTGCCGGGTTTTTTAATATATGCTTCATATACGTCCGTTATGAAAAATTCTGTCACAATGCCATGCCTTGCCTTTCAAAAAATTAGCTGCGACTATTGCCTGCGGGCGTGCCCGGAAAAGGCATTGACATTGAACAACGGATTACCCGAGTTAAATGGCCGCTGTACAGGATGCGGGGTTTGCACTGCGATCTGCATTTCCGATTACAAAGGATTTTGGGTAGATTTCCCGTCATGAGCAAAATTCTATTGGAAAAGATAAAACCGCCCATTCTTGACAAAATTTCACAATTATGTTAGATTTATTGTAGCCTATTGTGATAGTCGCAATTACTAGAGTATCGGCAATTGGCCAATTTTAACAGTGCTAGTTCTAGCCAATCTAGGAGGATTTTTTTAATGAAAAACGGTAAGGTTAAATGGTTCAACGCGGAAAAAGGTTTCGGGTTCATTGAAGGTGAAGATGGAAACGATGTTTTCGTCCATTTCTCTGCCATCCAATCTGAAGGCTTCAAGTCTTTGGAAGAAGGACAGGAAGTTTCCTTTGAAGTTATTGAAGGAGCTCGTGGACCTCAGGCTTCAAACGTAGTCAAACTATAATAAAAAATGATTCAGCCCAGCCGCGATGGCTGGGCTTTTTATATGTTCAGCGTGAGAGGATATTCGGATTGTTTCCTGATTTTGAGGAAGGGCGAACCTAATGTTTGTTTGATATAATAATAGGAAAACATCAGGTACATATTTGCCGGAGGGGGAAACCATGAAATTTATACACACAGGAGACTGGCATCTTGGAAAGCTGGTGCATGGTATTTATATGACGGAGGAGCAGCGGGTCATCCTCAATCAGTTTATAGACCTGGTTGCAGAGGAACAGCCGGATGCCGTTATCATAGCTGGTGACCTTTATGACCGGTCAGTACCGCCAACAGATGCGGTCGACTTGCTGGATGAAGTATTATTCAAAATCAATGTGGAGCTTAATACGCCGATAGTGGCTATAGCGGGCAACCATGATAGTGCGGAGCGGCTGTCATTTGGCAGCTCGTGGTATCGCCACAGCCATTTTTACCTGAATGGTAAACTTGCAAGAGATTGCCGTCCAATTGATATAAACGGTGTCCATTTCCATCTTGTTCCTTATGCTGAACCGGGATTTGTCCGCCATATGTTTGACGATTCTTCCATTCATACCCATCAGGATGCCATGAAAACAGTGATTGGCAGAATAGAAGAGAGCATGGATCACAATGTGCCGAATGTTATGGTTGGACATGCCTTTGTTTTGGGAGGAGAAACCTGCGAATCCGAAAGGACACTGTCCGTTGGCGGATCCGACTGCGTAAGTTCAGAACTGTTTGCTCCCTTCGCTTATACGGCTTTGGGCCATCTGCATAGCCCCGATGCCATCCGACACGATAAAATCAAATACTCGGGCTCCTTGATGAAGTATTCCTTTTCAGAGGCAAAACAGAGAAAAGCCGTTTCCATTATCGAAATGCAGGATTCAGGGGACTTTGAAATCAGGCAGCGCACGCTAAAGCCTAGGCAGGATATGAGGGAAGTGGAAGGTTATCTGGAGCAGCTTTTGGATCCGCAATTTTATACAAAACAAAAAACGGATGATTTCCTGAAAGTGACACTATTGGATGAGGGGGCACTCATTGATCCGATTGGGAAGCTGAGGCAGGTGTATCCTCATGTTCTCCATCTTGATAGAAAGATAGAATCAATCGACCAGAAAAACCTCCGCCAGTTTTCATCTTATAGGGAAGAAAAGAAATCAGAGATCGAACTGTTTGAACAATTTTACCGCGAAATGACCACCGCCGACTTTTCCCAGGAAAAAAGGGACCTCATGGCTGGAATTATTGATAAGGTTCTTAGGGAGGAGGGCTGATATGAAACCATTGAAATTAACGCTTCAGGCTTTCGGGCCATATGCTGGGACCGAAACGATTGATTTTACCATTCTTGGGAATCGTACGATGTTTGTGGTTTCAGGAAAGACAGGTTCGGGAAAGACCACCATTTTTGATGGTATTTCCTATGCGATTTATGGAAAGGCAAGCGGCGAGGACCGGAGTGGTTCCGACTTGCGCAGCCAATTCGCCAGAGAAGACCTGCCTACAGAAGTAAGCCTGGAATTCGCTCTACGCCAAAAAACGTACAAAATTACCAGGTCGCCGCAGCAGGAAAAGAAAAAGGAAAGAGGCGACGGGTTTACAACAGTCAATGCTAAGGCCGAATTATACCAATTTGGTCCTGATGGTGAACCGCAGCTTTTGGCAGCGAATGTACGGGATGTGGATGAGAAAATCAAGGAGATCATGATTATCGACAGCAACCAGTTCAGGCAAATCCTCATGATCCCGCAAGGTGAATTCCGGAAACTGCTGACCTCGGACAGCAAGGATAAAGAAGTGATCCTGCAGCGCCTGTTTCACACAGAGATTTATAAACGGATTGAAGAAAAGCTCAAGGAAGAGTCCGCTGAACTGCAAAAGCATTTAAAAGCCCGTATGGATGAACGCCATTCCATTTTGCAAAAAGCCCATGTATTTGAAAGTGATGAACTTAAGGAGTTTTTGGAAAACGGCAGTACCAATGATGTTCTAATGATTCCTCTTATTATGGGGGAAATTGCCGCGATGGAAACCAGGCTTTCAATATTGATGAACGAACGTGCCAGGAAGCAGGAGGAACGGGACAAGCTGCAGCAAAAACTGTTTGAAGCAGAGGCTCTCCTCAGCCAGCTCGAGGGCAAGGAGAAGCTGCAGGCCAGAAAAGAGGAGCTCGAAAGCCAAAAAACACTGTATGAAGCAAGGGAGAAAGAAAGTACAGAGGCCAAAAAGGCTGCCCTTCTTGAAAGCCAGGAACAAATCTGCCATAGGCTTAAGCAGGATATGGACCGGCTGGATGATTTGCTGAAAAATCTATCGGAGAAGATCAGTCATCTAAACGAGGAATTCACACAGTGTGAAGCAGAGCTTGAAAAACAGTTGAGCCGGGAGTCTGAAAGAAAGCAGGCTGCCGAGGAGGTAAGCCGACTTGAGCATATCAAGGATGATGTGCTGGCTTATGCCGGGCTGAAACTGGAAGCTGAAAAGCTGGCAGGGACAATGGAAGCCGCACGGAAAGAAAAAGAACAAAATGAACTTGCTGAAGAGAACGCGGATAAAGAGCTAAGGAAGCTGCAGACCGAAAAAGAAGGATTGGAAACGACGCAGATTGCCATTCTTGAAGGGGAGAGGAAGCAAGAAAAGCTTGAGGTACAGCATGAACAGCTTAAGAAGCTTGAAACCTTCCTTGAAAGGATGAAGCGAGGGCGCCAGGAAGTTGAAAAGCGCCGGGAAGCCCTTTCCAAAGCGGAGGCAAGATTTTTGGACGCCAAAGAATTGGTGCAAAAGCTTGAGCAAACATGGCTTCATTCCCAGGCAGCCATACTGGCAGGCACACTTGAACATGGAGAGGCATGTCCCGTATGCGGGGCTCACAGCCATCCAAGTCCGGCTGCCAGCCGGGAAGGGTTTCTTCCGTCACAGGAGGATTTAAAGTCTGCAAGGGAACAGGCCGCACAGCTGGAGGAAGAAAGAGCGAAGGCAGATAAAATCCTCATTGAGGGGGAAACAGCGTTAAGGACCATCATCGATAACGCCGAAGAGCTTGAGGCCCAACTCCAAAAGAGTAAGCCGGGATTTTCAGCGGCGATTCTCCAAGATCATCTTGCAGCTTTGGAAGCGGAGCAGGCCAGCCTGATTTTGGAGCAGCGAGAGCACAAGAACAGGGCAAAGAGAGCCGCTGTGATAAAAGAGGAGATCGTCAAATTTGAGAAGATCAAAACGGAGCTGCAAGAGAACAAGAAGAAGCTTGACGATCGGATTCAGAAGCTGACCGTCGAATACACGCAAAAACGGACCATGGTTGAGAGGATGACGGCAAGCATACCGGAGAACCTCAGATCCAGGCAGGCTTTTGAGCAGAAGTATGCATTGTCTGTTAGCCGGCAGGAAGAACTTTTGCGCCAGCTTGAATTTGCCCAGAAACAGCACCAGGCTTCCAAAGAAAAATTAGGACAGGAAAAAACGCGGCTGGAGATAGCTGAAAAAAATCGCGCGGAAAAGTCGGAGGATCTGTCAAGGGAACGCGAACGTTTTAAATCGTCTATGATGAGGCAAGGGTTCGAAACCTATTCACAGTACCATCAGGCAAAAAGGCCGGAAGGGAAAATCGATGAACTTGAGAATGCTGTACGCTTATACAGAGAAGAACTAAGGTCGGTTTCCGACCGCCTGGAAGAATTGTCTAACACCTTAAAAGATGTGCAAAAACCCGACGTGGACAGTCTCAAGCAGGCATTACAGGTACTTGAAGGTGATTTGCAAACGGCCCAGGAAGAGTACCAGCAGCTTTTTATCATGAAGCGGGACAATGAGCTGGTCGTTTCCAGCGTTGAGGCCATAAATTCAAGCATAAAAGACCTGGAGAAACGCTATGAGCTGATTGGGCATCTCCATGAGATGTCCAAGGGACAGAACAGATTCCGGCTTACTTTTGAACGCTATGTCCTTGCTGCCTTCCTGGATGATATCCTTGCCGAGGCGAATGCAAGACTCGCAAAAATGACAAGCAGCCGTTATCAGCTCCGGCGCAAAAAAGACCGGTCCAAAGGAAATGTGCAGAGCGGGCTGGAGCTGCTTGTATATGACCAGTACACCGGCCAGGAGAGGCATGTCAAGACCCTTTCTGGCGGAGAAAGCTTTAAGGCGGCCTTATCATTAGCGCTTGGCCTGGCAGATGTGGTACAGAATTATGCCGGCGGAGTATCTCTTGAGACAATGTTTATCGATGAAGGCTTTGGCACCCTTGATCCGGAATCGCTTGATCAGGCAATCGAAACTTTGATCGATATCCAAAGCAGCGGGCGTCTTGTTGGAATCATTTCCCATGTTCCGGAACTGAAGGAGAGGATTGATGCCAGGCTTGAGGTTGTGGCCACCCAGACGGGAAGCAAGGCGGAATTCATTTTTTTAAACCGCTGATTGACTGGCGGGAGATTGACTGACAGGACGAATGGAGGCTGATTCAATGACAAGGAAAAAGCTCGGAATAGATGCGGGAGGTTCGTTGATCAAAATCGTGATTGAAGAAGGCGGCCGCTTCCATTACAAATGGTATCCAATTGGGCAGCTGAAACAGTCCGCGGCCTGGATGGCTATCGCGGCTCAGGGGGCAAAGGTTTCCTTGACAGGAGGAAAGGCTCTTTTTATTCGTCAGCACTATTTCCCGGAGGCCGAAATCGTCCCGGAATTCACCGCTGTATGCTCAGGTGCTGCATTTTTGCTTAAGCAGTCAGGAGAAACGGCGTTGGAAAAATACCTGATTGCAAATATTGGTACAGGCACCTCTTGGTATTTAGTTGATGCCCAACAGCATCAGCGCGTGCTTGGCAGCGGCCTTGGCGGTGGAACGTTCATGGGACTGGCCAATTTGCTTGCGGGCCAAAAGGAATTTTCGGAGTATGTCACCCTCGCGTCTTCAGGGAACAAGGGAAAGGTGGATCTGCTGGTGCAAGACATTTATGAAGAAGCCCCGCCTATTGACGGAAGTTTAACAGCCAGCAATTTTGCCAAGGCGGCATACAGCAACGGACATTCTTATAGGGACAGGCTGGCAGCGGCAATCAATATGCTTGCTGAGAACCTCGTCCTCCTCAGCAAGCAGACTGCGGCAATCCACCAGACGGATGATATTGTATATATAGGCAGCACCCTAACCGGCAATCAGCCTTTACAGGCAGGATTGGAGCTGTATTCCAGCATGCTTGGCCTTCATCCGCATACTCTCCGGAACGGGGAGTACAGCGGGGCCCTTGGGGCAATTTTGTCCACATAATGAACCTTGAACTTGAAGGGGTATTCAAGGTACAGTAGTACTCGAAGAGATAAAGAAGAGGGTGTCGATCTTGAGCAAAAGGTATTTTACAATTGGGATGGCTGGTCATATCGACCATGGAAAAACTTCGCTTACGAAAGCATTGACGAATGTTGATACAGACCGGCTAAAGGAAGAAAAAGAGAGGCAGATTTCCATTGAATTGGGGTTTGCTCCATTATATGAGGATGAAGAAATTCAAATATCGGTTATAGATGTTCCAGGTCATGAACGCTTTATCCGCCAAATGATTGCCGGAGTTGCCGGAATTGACCTGGTCGTTCTGGTCGTTGCTGCAGATGAGGGTGTCATGCCTCAGACAAGAGAGCATCTTGATATTCTGGGGTTCCTTGGCATTAAGGCCGGCATTATCGCCATAACCAAGATTGACCGTGTCGAGGAAGAATTTATCGACCTAGTGAAGGATGATATCCTTAGTGAACTAAAGGGAACGGTGTTCGAAGATTCTCCGTTTATGATGGTAGATTCCCTTTCCAGTAAAGGGATTGAAGAGTTGAAGAATTTGATCATTGAAAAGCTGAAACAGCAAGAATTCCGTGATTCCCGCGGAGCCTTTCGCCTGCCGGTCGACCAGGTGTTTACGGTCAAAGGACAGGGAACAGTGGTCAGGGGAACTGTTTATGAGGGGAAAGTCGAAGAAGGCCAGTTCCTTAAAGTTATGCCGAAGGGGATTGAAGTCAGAGCAAGGCAGCTGCAGGTTCATCACCAGCCCTCTCAAGCGGCATTTGCCGGACAGAGGGCAGCAATCAACCTTTCAGGGGTTTCAAGGGAGGATATTGAACGGGGTGATGTCCTTGTATCTTCAGAGCATTTTATCGTAACAAGGACAATAGATGTTGCCATCCGGGTAGTCGAGGATCTTGAACACCTTGTCAAACAAAGGACGCCGATCAAATGCCATATTGGCACAGCAGAAGTTATGGGCCGAATTGTCTTTTTTGACCGCAATGACGTAAAGGACGACAGTGATGAAATTCTTTGCCAGCTGCGGCTGGATGAGGAAATTGTCACGAAACGGGGCGACCGGTTCATCATTCGCAGGCCCAGCCCGCAAGAGACGATTGGCGGCGGCTGGGTAATTGACCCGAGGGGGAACAAGTATCGGTTCGGCGAAAAAACGATAGCCGAGCTCGAGAAAAAGAAGGTCGGAACCCCATCGGAACGGGTAGCCGCTGCTCTATACGAGGCGAAAAGCCTGACTCTGGCAGAACTGATCAAAAGGACGGCTCTTGACGAAGGAACTCTGATTTCGACACTCAAGTCGGATGAGTTTTTGCACTTCAGTGGAAAAGAGTATACATTAAAGAAGCTGGCGGAGGCAATCGAAGATGATATCACCGATCGTCTTGAGGATTACCACCGGATACATCCCTTGAGGCAGGGGTTAAACAAAGCGGAACTCATTCAGGGGCTGGAGAAATCCTTCCCAAGGAATCTGCTGGACTTTGTAATAGAAAACGGGATAAAGAATAAGATATTCAGCAGAAAAGAACAGTATGTAAAAGCTGCCGGATTTACGCCACACGTCCCTAAAAACTGGGAGAAGCGAATAGAAAATTTAATAGCCGAGTTAAGGAAAGATGGCTTGAAGGTTCGGTATTTGGATGACTATATCAAAAGTACGGGCATTCCCGATAACCTTTCAATAGAATTGAAAAGGTTCCTTGAAGAACAGGGGATCATTATGCCGCTTGATAACCAATATTATTGGCACAAGGTGAATTTTGATGACGCTGTTTCAAAGCTTAAGGAATGTACATCGGCTGAATTCGAAGTTGGCGATGCGAAGCAAGCGGTCGACTTGTCGAGGAAATACATGATTCCCTTTTTGGAAAAGCTGGATTCACTTGGGCTTACAAAGCGTGTGGAAAATAAACGAATTTGGCGTATATAAAGGAACAGCGGACACTATTGTCCGCTGTTTTTATATGGAAAAAGAGGGCTGACATATATTGAAGCTTGTTATAATCAAGATGACAGTAAAAAAGCCTCCGGGTACGGAGGCTGTCAGGTTTTAATGCTTTTCTGCGTAACTGGCAAACACTTCATGCTTGTTGTCGCAGAATTTAATATCGACATCTGTTTCATCAAAAAACCAGGTATCATTTGATTCAACATAAAAGGTTATTCCGTTGATTTCCTGTTTGGTAGCTGCAATGTTTGGGTTCTCCAATGAGAAAGCGAGGCTGTAGCCTTTATTCTTTTCGCCAAAACCGGCATATTGTGGATAAAGACGGATGAAAAACGGTTTTTGGGTCTGGAACTCAGCTTCAAACCATTTGTATGCATTTTGATCGATTGTAATCATATTGTTGCACCATCCTTTCGTTAGCTATATTGTAATCTACCATGATCATCAGGCGCTGTGCTTCTTATCACAGCAAAAGGAGCTGTCATGAAAGCGTCATATTTCTTTTATCTTTAAAGGCTTGAAAGAAGCGGGTCAATCTCTGTCAGGGCAAGATGGCTTCCTTTTTTCGCATGGCTTCTGGTATATAGACGCAGAATGGCTCACTTTTCATGTAATCTCCTGTAACGGCATATGTTCTGGAACGAGAGCCGCCGCATACGTGGCGGAATTCGCAAATTCCGCATTTGCCTTTGTAGTGATCTGGCTGGCGAAGGTCCCTGAATACCTTTGCTTCACGGTAGATTTCCGCAAGCGGCCTTTCGCGCACATTTCCGCCTACAATTGGCAATAGTCCGCTAGGCATGACATCACCAATATGAGAGACAAAGGCAAATCCGTTTCCGTCATTCACTCCTTTTGGCGCACGTTTCAGGCCGTCGATCACCGATGCCATATCCTTCGTCAGTGTGTCCTCATATCGGATCTCGTTCTTGTCCACTTTTTGTTCCCTGGCTTTTTGCTGGAAAACGACGCGGCGATAATGCTGTGCAGCCGTGGTTTTGATATCAAACGGCGCTGTCTTGCTCAATTCATAAAGCCAGCGGAATACTTTTTCATGCTCAGCAGGAGTAAGGCAGTCATCCATCTGTCCCCGTCCGGTCGGAACCAATAAAAAGATGTACCACATAACAGCTTTCATATCGGTAACAAGTTTAACCATCTCTTCAAGATGGTCATAGTTATAGCGGGAGATAACAGTATTGATTTGGAGCGGCATATTCAGTTGATTAAGATAATCGATTTTCTCCAGCGTGAGATCGAATGCTCCAGGAGTACCGCGAAAATGATCATGGATGGCTGCATTGGGACCATCAATGCTGAACCCCCAGCGGGAAAGCCCGACTTCTTTTGCCCTTGCCATTTTCTCAATCGTCACATTGGGAGTGGCACTAGGGGTCATGGAGACCCTCATCCCTTTCTTGACAGCATAATCGGCAAGCTCAAAGAGATCCTCACGCAGCATGCAATCCCCGCCAGTAAACACAAGCATAGGGTTTCCCATATCATAAATCTGGTCTATCAGGTCCAGGCCTTCTTCATGAGTCAACTCGCGGGGATCCGGCTTTACCTGGGCATCGGCGCGGCAATGTACACACTTAAGCTCGCAAGCCCTGGTCACTTCCCAAATAACGATGTAAGGATTGTGATTAAAATTGATAATCCCTGGGTGCATTCCCTTTTTTTCGTCCATCCCTTTTCCAAGTCCATGTCCGTGCATCTTCATCACCAAACTTTTCGTAATTTTACTGGCTTTAAACAGTCAGCCTTGAAAAGAGTCCATTCTTTTCATTCATAACCCAATTATAAATTTTATGCATTCCTATACCCGGGAGGATTGTTACAATTACATGGAGGGAATGTTACAAAAAATCTAACAGAGCATGAAATTTACTGACATCCTATCATTTTTTTTCCTCCTTTAAACTGGTTATGGAGGAAAAAAGAATGCTTTTTAACCAAATTATGTATTACAAAACATTAAGCTTTTATTTCAGAAATGTTACACATACTTTCCATCTTATGAAAAAAAAGAGCCAAAACCCTATATATACCAAGGGATTTGGCTCTTTTTACCTAGGAAGTGAGAATGTTGAATGTGGAAAATCCTGGACAACTAACCATTTTTTATGGGTACAAAACATGTAAAGGAAACTTTAGTATAATCTTGTGATTAAATTTAAGGGAGATGCAATAATGAAAAAACAGCTAGTGACGATGGCAGCGACAGCAGGACTTTTGTTTACATCTTTAGGATCAGCGAGTGCCGCCGTGCATACTGTTAAATCTGGAGATACTTTATGGGGACTTTCAAACACGTATAATGTAACAGTAAATAACTTAAAGACTTGGAATCAATTATCTTCTTCTACTATCTATGTCAATCAAAAACTGACAGTAGCTGCACCTCAGGCAAATGCACAGGCAAGCACAGCTTCTGAAAGCACTTCAAGTGCTACTTATGTTGTGAAGTCAGGCGATACTTTATGGGGAATTTCAAGAAACTACAACATGTCGATCAGCCAGCTTAAAAGCTTGAATGGCTTATCATCCGACGTAATCCATCCCGGCCAGACATTGCGTGTATCAGGCTCTGTTACCGTTGCAGCAGCCCAGGCTTCTGCTCCTGCATCCAGTAGTACAAGCACTTACCGTGTAGTAAGCGGGGACACTCTTTCTGGAATTGCAGTTCGCCATAATGTATCGGTTTCACAATTAAAATCACTAAACAACCTTACATCCGATCTGATTCTTGTTGGACAAGTTCTCAAGGTTTCCGGTACAGCAACAACTGCAACAGCAAAAGCTGCAGCACCTGCTCCAGCAACTGTGACAACGGCTTCCGCGACAAGCAGCTCGGCAAAAGTAAATGCTCTCGTAACAGAGGCTAAAAAGTATATCGGTGTTCCTTATGTATGGGGAGGAAGCACACCATCTGGTTTCGATTGCAGCGGCTATCTGCAATACGTATACAACAAGGTGGGCATTTCCATCCCGCGGACTGTTGCAACAATCTGGTCTGCAACCAAATCTGTTTCAGCTCCAAGAGTGGGCGATATGGTTTTCTTTGAAACATATACTTCCGGCCCATCTCATGCAGGGATTTATCTTGGCGACAACAAGTTCATCCATGCAGGATCTTCACGAGGCGTTGAAATCAGCGATATGAACAATTCCTACTGGAAGCCTCGCTATCTTGGAAGCAGAACCACATTTTAATAGACTATAACCAAATCTGCTAACCTATAAACCTCCTATTTGGAGGTTTTTTCATTTTTTTTAAAATTTTCATTTAAGTTCTTTAAATAGAATTGGAAAATAAAAGGGGATATTTAGGGGAACGAGAATAGATATAAAAGGGGTGACACATACAGAAGGAAAAGGGGG
The DNA here is from genome assembly GCF_000986785.1 of Mesobacillus campisalis. Lineage (GTDB taxonomy): Bacteria > Bacillota > Bacilli > Bacillales > Cytobacillaceae > Mesobacillus_B > Mesobacillus_B campisalis. The sequence continues at coordinate 50,388 of NZ_LAYY01000007.1, forward strand.
AAAAGTAGTGAGAGAACACAATGCAGACAGTTTTTCAGTTTATATAATTGCCGCGGCAATTGTCATGTTTTTTGCCGCTTTGCCCGCAGGGATTTTTATTGTCAATCTCCTGCAGCAGACTTTGTTCATCAGGGAAAGCCAGTTATTTTTTGAAACGCCTCGTTCTGCTTTTATGGCTTTTATCATAACTTTAATGATAGTTCCAATCGTGATGATTTTGCTCGTGTTCGTTAAATCCAGGACACATGGAAAAAAAAGCCGGATCCTTATTGCTGCAGCTTCAATCATGACTTTAGCCGCCTTTGGCGGAATGAGCTATTTGTCATTTACCAATTACTATTACATGGATCAAAACGGCTTTCATTATAATAAGCTTTGGCAATTGCAGGAGGAAAGGTATCCTTGGGAGAAGCTGACAACGATTTCGCAGATAAATACTTCGGATGGAGGCACCCTGAAAGCAGACAAGCTTATTTTTTCATTTGGCCAGGACAAAGTTGAACTCGACATAACCCCCAAACTATACAATGAGATGGAACCGGTAATCGAAAGCCTGAAAAGCCGTGGTGTTACGATGGAAACGGTGGTAAAAGAGAAGCGGGGCGAATAAGTTTAAAACGCATGATTCCTGGGAAGAATCTTCTTCAACTTGAATAATAAATGGTTTATTACATACGATAAAAAAACCAAAACATTTTGAAAGTCTGCTAAAAGTATGCTACATTTAGAATGTATGAGACTTTTGGCCCATCCAAGGAGCATGCAAAATGATTCATGAAGACGAAAAACTCATTTTTATCAGGGAATTGGGACGATTGATTGAGGATTATCAGCGCTGTAACGATATGCAATTTAAAGAGCAAATATATGAAGACATCATGCAATTGATTGAAGTTATTAATTAGGACAAGTTTTGAAAAAAATGAATCCGCACGCTCTTTGCGTGCGGATTTTTCCCGTACATTAGCTGGATGGTTCGGAAGGATATGAAATCTCCTCAAGGGCCTGCCCGGCTTCGTTGCTTGTCTGGTCAGTGACTGCCAGGTCTCCGAGGGAGACGATTCCCACTAACTTACCATCTTCCACTATAGGAAGACGGCGTATTTGGACTTCTGCCATTATATCCGCCGCTTCTTCAGCACTCATGTTTTTTGTGCCTCTAACAGGGTCACTTGTCATTACCTGGGAAATGGGAGTGTCAGCTGGCACTTGCTCGGCAAGTCCTTTAAGGACCATATCCCTGTCTGTTGCAAGACCGACAAGCTGCTCTTCCTGACATATTGGCATAACACCCACCTCCAGTTCCCGCATTTTGGAAGCTACTTCATATAAGGGGGTATCAGGGGAACAAGATTCCACATTGGTTGTCATAACATCTGAAACTTTCATCATTTTATTCCTCCTTTTTCTGTTTTTATCTGTATACCACTTCAGGCAAGAAGAAAACTGTTAGATTTTTGCAGAAAAGTGCTAAAATAAAATCTGGAGACGCGAATGAAAGAGCTAATACAGAAAAGGGGAAATGGCAGATGATTGATTTACGAAGCGATACGGTAACAAAGCCCACGGAGGAAATGAGAGAAGCAATGTACAATGCTGAAGTCGGCGACGATGTATATGGGGAGGATGTAACGGTGAATTCCCTGGAAGAGTATGCCGCCGATATACTTGGCAAGGAAGCCGCGCTTCTGGTAACAAGCGGGACACAGGGGAACCAGATTGCGGTCCTTACTCATTGCCGCCCTGCTCAAGAAGTTATTTTGGAGGCAGAGTCCCACATATTCTTCTATGAATCCGGGGCAGTGTCCGCGCTCGCTGGCGTCCAGACAAGAATCATCGCGGGGAACCGGGGAGCAATGAATCCTGCTGCCGTAAGGGAAGCCATCCGGGGAGTGGATATCCACTATCCTGAAACGGGGTTAATCTGCATAGAGAATACCCATAACCGGGCGGGTGGAGCGGTTGTTCCCCTTGCTAATATGCGGGATATATACATGGAGGCAAGTGCAGAAGATGTGCCTGTACATATTGATGGGGCGAGGTTATTTAATGCAGCGTCGGCAGCCGGCGTGGATGTCAGGGAATATGCACAGTATGCCAATACTGTTCAGGTATGCCTGTCAAAAGGGCTCGGCGCCCCAATAGGATCCATTCTCGCCGGCAGCAAGGAATTCATACATGCTGCACGGAAATGGCGCAAACGCCTTGGGGGCGGCATGAGGCAGGCAGGGGTCATCGCAGCTCCTGGACTGATTGCCCTAACGAAAATGAGAGATCGGCTAGCAGAAGACCATCATCATGCGCGGGAACTGGCTCAAGGCATCCAAAATATCGAAGGATTAAAAATAGTGAACCATGTTGATACAAATATCATTGTGGCAGATGTAAGCTCGCTGGGTATTACCTCGGCTGAGTTTGTCGACGTACTGAAAGGCGAGGGAATATTGGCGGGAGGGTTTGGCCCATCCTATGTCCGGTTCGTCACCCATTTTGATGTCAAGGCAGCTCAAATCTCCGAAGCGGTTGGAAAAATTGGAATTGCCGCTGCCAAAATCAAGGGGAAAATCACCGGTTAAGAGATAGAAAAGCAACCACCTCCATTGATCAGGGCAAAGCAAGATTGCTACGGAGGTGGTTTTTATTCATGTTTGTTCCATTCTAATATCCAATTTCTTCACATTAACTAGGCAGCTACCCTATTACCGGTACATCGTCCACTTACCAATATCCTGAAAGCCGAGTCTCTTGTATATCCGGCCAGCTGCCGGATTGTCGTAGAATAAGCAAAGAGTTTTTCCCTCCTCCAGCACATCCTTGAACAGCCTCTGCATTACAGCGGTTGCCAGGCCTTTTTGACGGTGTTCCTTATGGGTGCATACACCTACTATCATGGCTGATACTGAGTTTTCGGCTGCTGTGGAGGCGCATGCTGCGAGGGCTCCATCATATTCTAGGAAATAAGTCCTGCCTGTGCCAGTCTCCAATGCCTGCCTTAGCATAAGACGAGCATTTTCATTAACTGTAAACTCCTCAATGGTTTGCCGAAGATTAATAATTCGGTCTACGTCTCCGATGCCAGCTTTTTGAATAGACTGGGAGCTGGTGCCCAGGAATTTTCCATTACGGCACTCTGCAAAATGAGTTTGCTGTTTTTTACCCAGCTGGATGCCTTCCACTTTCTCAAATTGTTCGACGATTGCTGATTTCCCAGATAAAACAGGTTCTTTGGACAATAATTTTATGATGCCCGCAAATCCTTCTACGTCGAAGTCTTCCTTGGCGTATGGAATGAAAGAATTGTGGTATCTCAACAGGACCGCCTTCAGCCTGGCATCCACTGAAAACTCTCCCCAAAGCTCCTGAAATTCAGTATCATAGCCAAATGCTTCGATATCTCCGATGATAAATAAGTTTATCGATGGCTCTTCCGATAAGAATTCCGTAACTGCCTGGTGGTCCGCTTGCAATAGTTTTCTAATCATCTTACTCTCCACCCTTTTTATTTTTGGAAATGTTTTATTTATCTTAATTCATCCATCTGTCAATACACAATCCCATTCTTAAAATTTTCCCAACCTGATAGGGAAATAAGGTGCTTTTTCCCTATCAAAATTCAGAATTTATAAAATTATTGAAAAATGAGTCTTTTTGACTGTTTAACTTTCTTCAAAAGGTGATAGATTAAAAGAAAAGCGAAAGCGGCTTGATAAGGGCGTCAAGCATAAGAAAAGCCGGCAAGAAGGTCGTTCCTTGACCTTCTTGCCGGGTTGGCTTATGACCCAGCCCCTAGCCGCTGCAGCTGGACAAAAGAAAAGCGAAAGCGGCAGAAAGAGGCAGGTGGACATATGCACTTTGGCGCTTTGATCAAACATCATCGCATTCAAAAGAAAATGACACAAAAAGAGCTGGCAAGCGGGATATGTTCCATTCCACATTTAAGCAAGATTGAAAACAACTCCAAGGAAGTGAACGAGGAAACACTAAAGCTATTGCTGCAAAAACTAGGGGTCCAGCGTGATGAAATTGCTGGACAGGAAGAAAAGATCGGCCATTTGATTGCGCAATTGAACGAGAAAATGACCTATTATCTCAAAGATGAGGCTGAGCAATGCATGGAGGAACTGAAGAAAATGAAAGAAATAGCTGTGTTTTCTTCCTTCCTTTATCAGTTTGAATTGGTTATATTCCGTTTCCTCATTTATACCGGCAATCTTTGTGAGGCAAAGGAACAGCAGGAGGTCCTGGAGAAGCAAACGAATAATTTTTCCCAACAGCAGCTGGCTTTTTTTCAATACTTGAAATCTATATACTTATTAAAAAAGGGCTTCTTTAAAAAGGGGGATAGCATCCTTGAAAGCCTGGCGGCTGAAAGGAATAATGGTCTGGATTCTGGAGAGCTTTATTATCACTTGGCCATGGCAAAAACCTCCCTCGAGCAATCTGTCTATGCGATCCACTATGGAATTCTCGCCCTGCAAAGCTTTGCGGCCAATCATAATTTTATCAGGATTCTTCATGTACAAATGCTTCTTGGCATTAATTATACCCACGTTAAAAATTACAATGAAGCGATGAATTGCTTACAACATGCAGTCCGCAATGCGGGACTTCTCAATGATCAGCCAATAAAAGCACAAATCTATCATAACCTGGGATACCTCCAGGAAAAGATGGGAAACCCCGAGCTTGCACTTGCATCTTTGCATAAAAGTCTATCCCTGCAAGAAAAAGGCAGCGACCATTATCTGATCACCCTATACTCTATCGGGGAAATACACTATTCACAGCAAGATTACATACGTGCAAAAAACTGTTTTTTGGAAGTGGCTTCAATGGCCAAAGTGTTGGCTAAACGAAAATATCTAATCTTGGCCACCTATTATTTACTTGCCATTGAAACTCCCGAAAAGTCATTGAGGTACCTGGAAACAAAGGTGATTCCAGTGGTGGAAGAATGCCAAAGCCATATGGACGATCTGAAGAAATTTTATAAATTGCTATCCAACCATTATAAAAAAATGGGGAAAGTGGAAAAAGCGGTTATCTATTTGGAAAAAATCAGTTAAGGAGGTGAGGAGGAATGAAAAAATTGCTCATGCTTGGATTATCTGCAGGGCTGCTGGCATTCGCCGTGGTCACCGGAAGTGACGCTGCAATCCTGCAGGCGGGCTCAGACCTTATAACAAATGGCGGAGGCCATCCAATCCTGCCGCCAGTATAAAATGAAAATCATTCAGCGGGGCCGTATTTCCAGTTAATCCGAAGAAAAAAATTTACATACCCCCATAAACGGGAACTCTTCGTCGGATGTTTTAGTAACTGGTCCTTTTGGACAAAACTAAAACGAGGAGGTTCGGTATGGAGATCCTGTACACCGATATTGACGTGCTGCTGGCAGAGACCGCTGAGTCAGACGAGGACTGCTCCAGCTTTTTGCTGAGCCACTTTGAAATTGATGCCCTGCTTGAGCATACGAAATGCTGGCAAGAAGCCTGTTTATTAAAATCTGTTCCAAAATAGGGACAGATTTTTTTGCACCCTGTTAGCGAACATATGTGCTATAATGATAACAAGATTATGGAAAAAAAGATAAACCAGGAGAAAAGGTGGTCCACATGGCCATGGAATATAAAATTTCGGTGAGGGTACTTGTCGAATACGCCCATCGTTCCGGAAGCATTGATACACAATTCATGGCTGGTACAAGCATGACGGAAGGGACACTCGCGCATCAGGAAATTCAAAAGAACTACCACGACCAGGATGGCCGTGAGGTTTATTTGCATACAACCCTTCCAATAGGAGAACTCAATCTTAAAGTGGAAGGAAGGGCTGATGGAGTTCTATTGCGTGATGGGCAAATTATCATTGACGAAATAAAATCTACATCAGGGAGCCTTGCGTTGATAGAGGAAACCACTTTCCCTGTCCATTGGGCCCAGGCAAAGATTTACGCCTACATGTATGCTAAAGAAAATAACTTGAAAGAAATGACGGTCCAGCTGACATACATGCAGGTCCATACCAGGGAAATAAGAAGGTTTGCGAGGAGATTATCCTTTAAGGAACTGGAGGCAGCTGCCTTACATGCAGCGCACCTTTTTGCGCCATATGCCGAATCAAGGCTTGGGCATATGGAGAAGCGGGATATTTCCATTCAGGCAGCCAGCTTTCCGTTTAAAGGATATCGAGCCGGGCAAAAAAAACTGGCTGGTGCTGTCTATAAAACCATCTTGGATAAAAACACGTTATTCGCAAGCGCACCCACAGGGATTGGAAAAACAATATCAACCCTTTTCCCAGCCATAAAGTCCATTGGAGAGGGACTTGCGGACAAGATTTTCTTTTTGACGGCTAAAACCATGACAAGACAGGCTGCTGAAAAAACTCTAGAGCGTTTGGAGGCACGTGGCCTGCATTTTCAATGTGTAACTCTTACCGCAAAAGATAAAATTTGTTTTAAGGATGAGACCATCTGTACTAAGGAGCATTGTGAATTTGCCAATGGGTATTATGACCGGATTAATGGAGCCGTTCTTGACATACTTTCGTGCGAGGGAATAATGGACAGAGATACAATTGAACAGTATGCTGTCAAGCACCGCGTCTGCCCATTTGAATTTTCCCTTGATTTAGCTTATGTTTCTGATGCTGTTATCTGCGACTATAATTATGTATTTGACCGACGGACAGGACTAAGGCGGTTTAAGGATAACCATAGGAAGCGGACTGTCCTGCTTGTGGATGAGGCTCATAATTTAGTAGACAGGGGAAGGGAAATGTATTCTTCTCTTCTGAGCAAAGCCCCTTTCCTTGAAATCAGGCGCAGGTACAAAAATCAAAATGAAGATTTGTATGCACAGGCAAAAGCTTTCAATGAATTTTTCATCCAGCTGCGAAAGCAGTATGGGGTGAAAGGGCCATTCATACTTGAAGAGTTGCCGGAGGATCTCCATGCCATTGCAGAAAGTTTTGTCCGGGCTGCAGAGGAGGAACTTGCTCTTTCAAGAGATAGCAGTGGGCTGCTCCTAGAAACTTATTTCTGTGTCCAGGATTGGCTTCAGCTAGGGAAACTTGCTGATCACCGATTTATTATCCATGGAGAGGCAAGCAAGGGGGACATATACTTAAAGCTATTTTGCCTCGATCCCTCAAGACTTTTGCAAAAGGCCGGAAAAGCTTACCTTGCGAAGATATTTTTTTCGGCAACATTGGAGCCTTTTGATTATTTTAAAGAGATGTTGGGAAGCGAGGAGGGAGACTACCTTCTTCGGCTTCCTTCCCCTTTTGCTGCCGAACAGAGCGATGTTTACATCCAGCCGCTGTCTACCAGGTTTCCAGACAGGGAGAAATCCGCCATTCCAATCGTCGGGACCATTGAATCCCTCGTGAAGAGCAGGCCGGGTAATTACCTTGTTTTCTTTCCATCGTATCAATACATGAATATGGTGGCCGAGGAATGGCGGACACAGGGAATGGAGGCTATTGTTCAGGTTAGCGGGATGGATGAAAAGGAGAGGGAAGCATATCTGGGTACGTTTTCTTCCCAAACAGATGCTCCAGTAGTTGGTTTCGCTGTCCTGGGCGGGATCTTTTCAGAGGGGGTTGATTTAAAAGGAGACATGCTCAAGGGTGTGGTCATCGTTGGAACAGGGCTACCGCAGCTAAGCTATGAACGGAATCTCATTAAACGCCATTATGACTCCATTGGCAAAAACGGGTACGATTATGCCTATGTGTTTCCCGGAATGTGCAAAGTCCTTCAGGCAGGCGGCAGACTGATCAGGGGGGAAAACGACAGTGGGACCATTGTGCTGATCGATGACCGTTTTCTTCAGGGAAAGTACCGCCGGATGCTCCCGCTGGAATGGAATGACTTTCATTTGCTGAAAAAATTGTAACTTTTTTGCTGAAAGAGGTTTAAGGCGTATAGAATCGGGAAATAAAAACACGTCCCTTTCTTTTTAATGGGAGAACGGATGAGTTCAGAATCTTTTTCTACTATTCCTTTAAGGACGATCTCATTCCACCGTTGAATATGTCCAACAAGTATTTTGGGATCTTGCGAAAAAAGGAGTCAGCTGATGGCGGAAGTTGAAGAAGTATTGTTATTCATTGAGGAATTGGGCCGTTTATTCAAAGATTACCGGAACTGCCATGACTTTGAAGTGAAACAGCAAATTGTTGAAGATATTCGCCTGTTGGGAGAAGCCATCGACCCTGGCATTTAACCCAATGTCCCGACAAGCGAGTGGTTATCGTCTATTATAACCAATGAACGTTAGACATATTAAAAGGACCGCCAAATGCGGTCCTTTTTGTGGTTGATGATTAATAATTTTAGGCTGTGACTGGTTCCTCCGGCAGAAGATGTACATTTCCGTTCACAATTTCATCCACTTCCGAACCTTCAAGCGTTTCTTTTTTCAGAAGCGCACCTACCAGGAGTTTAAACTCTGCTTCGTGCGTGGAGATAAGCATCTCAGATTTTTGAAGGGCCTCTCCAAAAAGTTCCTGCATTTTTGCTTCTTTATCCACCTTGCTGAAAGTAAGGCTGAAGCTGTCTTGCAGCAGCCCAGTATCTACCATTTGCTCAATGATTTGCTTCGCTTGCTGGACATCGCCGCTGACACCGATACTGTGTTCCCCGAGGAACATCCGCTCGGCGACACCGCCGGCCAGAATCATTGCAACCCGATCAAGCAGGTCGCTGGTAGTTGAAAGATGAAGCTCCTTAGGGATAGGTGCAACATATCCTAAGGCTTGTCCCCGGGGAACAATAGTAGCTTTCCTTACCGATCCTGGGGCTGTAACAGCCGCGATCAATGCGTGGCCCGCCTCATGGATGGCCACCCGGCGCTTCGTTTCGATATCCTGCAGGGCCCGGGTTGTGCTTCCAAGAATGGTGCGGTCAAGGGCATAATCAAGGTCGCTTTTGGCAAGATAATCACGCCCTTGGCGAAGAGCAAGCCGGCTTGCTGTGGCAAACAGCGATGAAAGTTCAGCTCCGGAAAAGCCGGAGGTGCTTTCAGCAAGTTCATCAAGGGAAGCAAGGACTTCCTCGGAAAGATTTTTCCCTTTTGTATGAATATCAATGATTTCCCGGCGTCCTTTTGTATCCGGCAATGGAACCTGGAAGGTAAAATCAATTCGGCCAGGGCGGAGGAAAGCGTCATCCAGCATATCCTTCCGGTTGGTTGCTGCAATGAACAAGATACCGTCATTAGAATGGCCTCCGTCGAGCTGGACCAGCAGCTCTGTGAGGGTTTTCTCGCCTTCTTCACCGCCATGAGGTTTCCTTTTGCCTGCCAGGGCATCGACTTCATCAATGAAAATTACCGCAGGACCCTGTTGTTTGCGGGCACTCTGGAAAAGGCTGCGAACACGGGAAGCTCCAACGCCAATGAACATTTCATTAAAGGCGGAACCGCTTGCTGAAAAGAAATGGGCATTAAGCTCGCGGGCGATAGCCTGTGCCAGCAGGGTTTTCCCCGTTCCTGGAGGTCCATATAACAAAATCCCTTTGGGAGGCTTGATTCCCATCCGGGCAGAGCGTTCAGGATCCTTAAGGATGGCAAGCGTCTGGGAAATTTCTTCTTTCATTTCATCCTGCAGGCCGCCGACATCTTCGAGAGTTATCGTTGGAAGCGGGGCAGGCTTTGATATATTGCTCTTCATTTTATTTCCTAGGCCGCCCTGGGTTTTCTTCTGTACCACAATGGCAGATACCAACAATAATAGAAGGAGGCCGCCGATCACCCAAGGACCATATTTACTGTTATTGGAATAGACGTAATTTATATTATTTGTCGCCACCAGTTGATCGACCATCTGGCTGTTTGGCGGGACATTTGAAACGTAAGTGGCATCTTTTGTTTTCAATTCCAGGGTTCCATCCGCTTGCTCAGTCAGGACCGCCGTTTCGGAACCAAGGTTTTCAGCTGTATTTACCATTGTCGTAAATGGAACGGTAATTTCATGGCTCGTCTTTTGGACAAACCAGGTGACACTGGCGGCCATGATGACAATAAAAGCTATAAAAAACGGGAGCAGTTTAGAGACCAGTTTGGAATTGTGTAAATTCAATATTGTTCCATCTCCTTCTCTGTATCTATTTTATCATTATAAAGTACTTGGCTATGTTATAAATACAAAAGAGGATGGTAATTTTATGTAATTAATATCGGTCGGTTTATGATTGAAATGAGTGGGGGATATATATGGCTCTAGTGAAGAAGCCTTTTTACAGGCTAGAATCACGCAAGTTTTTTTGTGAAGAGATTGTGAACATTAAAACGGAACTTCCCAAATAAGGAAGTTCCATTTTGAATTAGCGCAGATGGTTACCATTGTAGTTTTGTTGTCTATTTTCCCTATCATTGCGATTTTCAGAAATTACGCGGTCATCGCCTTCGAGTCTTACTTCTTCTTTTTTGAGGTTTTCTGTCACTTTTTCCGTATCCTGTACCTCCCGTTTTCCAACTACGACTTCATCCGTTACTACTGACTTCTTGTTGACATCGACCCTTTCTTCCCGAAGAGGGATGTGGATGGTCTCATCTTCACCGATTGGGGATGTTGTTTCCATTCGGTCTCCATCTACTTTCCGTCGCTCCACGTAAACTTCCTCACGGGATACAGGAACATCGATTGTCTTTTGTTCTTCCACCACATCCTTGTGGACGGTGACTTCACCAGCTTGTACCTGCTGTTTATTGACATCCAGTTCTTCTTCATGAAGTTTCATGGACTGATTTTGAGAGTCCTTCCATTCTCGGCCGTTTTGTTGTGTAAGGCTGTCGTATTGTCCGCTTACCCCCATATTCCTGCTGGAGTCAGCCTCAAAATTATATCCTGCGCGGCTGGCATTCGGGGTTTGATTATTAAAGGTATCGGAATTGTTCAATGCCGAGCTGCTTACAGCTCCTGTATTGCCTGTGTCCATGTGTGAGCCGCTATTCTCGCTGAACAGAATGATTTTTCCATCCTCCACAAATGAAACATATTCACGTGCTTCATCCTTCGTCATACCAAGCTCCATAAATTTTTCGGCTGTACGTCCACCATTATTTTCTTCATATAGATTGGACAGGTTGTCAATAAGACCGTCATTTTCACTTTCGCTTTTGAATGTTAGGGCATTTGCGCCAGTCTTGTTTTCAATATCTGAATCCGTTCCCTGTGTTCTTCCGATTATTCCTAATTCTTGAACTCTGTAACCATCATTCTGCAATTCCTGGATTGCTTCCATTACTTCATCCTGTGAGTTATAAACTCCAATTATGTTTGATTTCATTTGTTTTGCAGCCTCCTTTAATGGTATAAGTTAGCTTTCTTTGGACTTATTCCCGAACAAATGGATGGAAAAACATTCGATTATTGGATATGCTTCCAGTTCCATCAATTTATTGGATGTATATGGAAGCAATGGTGCGCATGCAGATGGATATACTAGTGATGAAAAGACAGAAAGGATGTGGAGATATGTCAATGGAATGGTTTGACAGGGTAACAGGGGAGCTTCAGGATCACTTGGAATCCATATGTGAAGATTACGATCAGACTGGTCATATGTCGATAGACCGAAGTGCAAAACATCCCCGCATTGAGTTCTTTGTAGAAACAGAAGATGGAGAGAGGGCGTATTTCAGTTCCTTATTTTTTGATCCTTATAATGAAGAGTTTTATGTGGAAACGTTCGATGCCGAACTGGAGCAGCCTGCAAGAACGATACTCTCTGATATTGATGATATTGTCGATGCCGTCCATGACAACTTCCACGATTTTATTGTAAATGAAACCGAGTATTATAATGAAGAGGCTGATGAAGGTGTTGAAGTCATTTTTGAAGCGGATCATGATGACGATGAGTATTATGTGGGGGAAGCAGTTGGAGAAACAGAAGCAGACCTTTTTGAAGAGATCGATGTGGAATGGGAAACACCTGAAGTCACTGCATTTATGAAAGAAGATGAAGTAGAAGTAAGCTATCAATTTGGGATTGTATCTGAAACAGGCGACGGGGTTCTTCGTCGCGTAAACCGGATATGGACTGAGGATGAAGAACTCCTGAGGGATGAGTCCAACTTCATATTCACCAAAGAAGAAGCTAGCACCATTATCGCCATGATCGCAAGCCATATGGATTCACTGACAGGTTATGACGATTATATTGAATAGATTCTGAAGCGCCAGTCCTTGGCGCTTTTCCTTTGTATCATTGTTTTCTTTTGGTCTTCGTTTTGGAAAATCAGAGAATAGTTTCTTGCTGTATAGCCAAACTTAAAACTAGAATTATCCATTAAGAGGTGTAACTATTGGTTTCAGTTGAAGGCAAAGCGGAACAAAGGCTGATAATAGCGGCTCTGATCATGCTTGTGCTGTTTTTGTCGCCCCTTTTTATTCTTGGTGAAAACGCCCATATCAGGGTTCATGATAATTTGGATTCCAATTTGGCATGGTATAAAGTCCTGGTTGAAAGTGGACAGCTGACAGGGGACATTGATGCCAGGATATCACAGGTGATTAACGGCGAATTGCAGCGCAACGCCTTCGGTACGGAATTCAGCCTGATTGTCTGGCTGTATGCCTTGTTCCCAACGATGACAGCATACGCCTTAAGCCAGGCGATTACGAGGATTGTTGCGTTCGGGGGAATGTATTTGCTCCTTAAGAAACATTTTACTGCCGACCCAAAGTGGGCAGTTATTAATGTTGGGGTATCGCTGGCCTTTTCCATGACTCCTTTTTGGCCCTCAGGGATGCTGAGTACACTTGGTATGCCGCTGGCCTTATGGGCATTTCTCAATATCAGAAGCGGGGAAAACTCCTGGAAAAACTATCTAGTTCTTACTCTGTTGCCGCTATACAGCAGCATTGTGCTTGGTTTTTTCTTTTTCCTTAGTGCGATGGGACTCCTTTGGCTGGTTGATGGGGTTCGGGGAAAAGGGTGGAATTGGGCTTTTCTTTTGGCTATTGCTTATATGACCATCATTTTCATGCTGGTGGAATACCGCCTGGTTTATTCTTTCCTTTTTGACCATGAACCAAATAGCAGGGATGAATATTTTCATGCACGCCTGACATTAGGGCATTCCATCAAGCTTACATTTAAAAATTACTTCCTCGGCCATAACCATGTGTTGACCATTCACACAATCGTCATACAGCCAGTGCTATTTTTAGCCTTGATTTTTGTTTGGATAAAAAAAAGGTGGGAACAGGAAAGGACCTTTTTGTTCTTATTTATCTTGAATTTTGTTTTGTCTGCCTGGTATGCATTCTGGTTTTACAAAGGATGGCTCCCGCTTACGGAACGCTTTCACTTTCTTGATACCTTCAATTTTGCCCGCTATCATTTCCTTCGACCGCTCATCATCTATGTTCTTTTTGCGGTAAGCTTAAGAATACTCTGGCAGTTTGGAGGGGAGTGGAAAAAAGCGGTTCCATGGCTGGTTGCAGCCCAAATTATCCTGCTTGTCTTTTCCAATGAGGAAATCGTTTACCATAATAAGCCAAGTGTAAAGGAATTTTTTGCTGAAGAGCAATTCGGACAGATAAAAGATTACATTGGCTTGGATCAGGAAGATTACCGGGTGGCCAGCCTTGGCTTACATCCGGCCATAGCCCAGTATAATGGTTTTTACACATTGGATACATACAATAATTTTTATCCGCTTACCTACAAATATAAATTCAGGAAAATCATCGAAAAGGAACTTGCGAAAAATAAGACAATTAGAACCTATTTTGATGAATGGGGGGGGCGTTGCTACTTGTTTACGGATGAACTCGGAAAGCATTATATGTTTAAAAAAAATACTAAAAGGAAGCTTGAGAATTTGGAACTGAATATGGAACCTTTTAAGGAAATGGGAGGGAGATATCTGCTTTCTTCTGTGCCTATAGAGAATGCATCCGAGAATGGACTGGTGCTCGACCGAGTGTTTGACGATAAGAGATCAGCATGGAAAATCCATCTTTATAAAGCACTTTAAACATGAAAAACGATACAACTAGGAGGTTTTCAGTTTGGAGCAGCCATTGATTACAATCGTCGTGCCATGTTTCAACGAAGAAGAAGTTCTGACTGATACAATGAATAAGCTTGAGAACTTTCTGGACACTTTGGCTAGAGCTAAGGAAGTCTCGCCAAATAGCCGCATCCTTTTTGTGGATGATGGCAGCCAGGACAAGACATGGGAGTTGATCTATCGGAAAAGCATCAGGTCACAGTACATCCGGGGCCTTAAGCTTGCGGGAAATGTCGGCCATCAGAACGCGTTGCTGGCAGGGCTTTTTTCGGCAAAGACATCTTCTGACTGTCTTGTAACAATTGATGCTGACCTCCAGGACGATATCGAGGCAATCCGTGAATTTGTGAGCTTATATAAACAAGGCTGTGAAGTGGTATATGGTGTAAGAGCGAAACGAAGCAGTGATACATTCTTTAAAAGAACGACAGCTGAAGGCTTTTATAAAGTCATGAGGAGGATGGGAGTCAATCTTGTCTATAATCATGCAGATTTCCGGCTGATGAGCAGGCGTGCCGTGGAAGAGCTTGAAAAGTACGGTGAAGTGAATATGTTTTTAAGGGGAATTGTTCCGCTCATCGGACTTAAGTCTGCTAAAGTATATTATGACAGGAAGGAAAGGTTAGCAGGAGACACAAAATATCCTATAAAGAAAATGCTCGCTTTTGCCCTGGACGGGATCACTTCCTTTTCTGTGACCCCAATCCGCTTTGTTTTGCTGATTGGCATCGTATCTTTCCTTGTCAGCATGATGTTCGGCAGTTACTTTCTGTTTTTGAAGCTTTTTGGGCAGACAGAAACCGGATGGACTTCCCTGATCACCTCCATATGGCTGATTGGCGGTCTTCAGTTGATTGCTCTGGGGCTTGTGGGAGAGTATATCGGCAAGATTTATAATGAAACAAAGAGAAGGCCAAAATTTATTATAGATATAGATATGATAAATCTTGGCAGGAAGCATGAATGGGAGGAAGTAGGCCAGGGTGATCTGGAAGAACAGGCAGGACTGGAAGAAGAAGTGCTCTTTGAGAGGGTGGGAAGAGGCTATGAGTACGGCAAACATCCTGAAACCAACTGATACCTTCCTCCGTTTTTTGCTTGTCGGAATAATCAATACAGTGATTGGTCTATCAAGCATGTTCTTATTGCTCAATTTCGCGGGGTTTTCCTACTGGCTTGCAACTTTTGCGGGTAATTCAATCGGGGCAGGTACAAGCTTTTTTATGAATAGGGCATTTACTTTTAAAAGTCATATCTCGATAGGGGCAGGGATTCCAAAATTCATTGCCGTCATTTTGATGTGTTATGTTATTTCCTATTCTTTGGGAGGACTTGCGGCAAACACTCTTCCTCTCCCCGGATGGGCTGCGGTTTTCATCACCAAAGAGGAATTAGCTGTCTTTCTTGGGACAGGTTTTTATACTATTTCCAACTATCTTGGCCAGAAACTTTTCGTCTTTTGACCATGCCTGTCGTTCCTTTAAGTTAGAAGGATAAAATCCCCGGCAAGAGCAAACGATATTAATGATATCCACAAAAGATATCAAGCTCAACTATTCCTTTAAGAGGTGATAAGATGAGTTACAAAGATCGTTTAGATCCCCACTCAGAACTTTTCCACCATACCTGGACAAGGCCGAAGCATTTGAATTCGCAAGTGAATGGTCAAACCAAAAGAACACAGACCAGCATTATTGCCAGAAGCAATGCCAAGGCACACCGATTCTAAGGAATAAGGACAAAAGGAAAAAAGACGCAGCCTGCGTCTTTTTTTCTGACATTGGTAATTTATTTTGTATGGAAAGTATGGCTTGCCATATCCCTGGCAGCAATTTTGGCTTTTTCTTTGGCGGCGGTGATAATTTCAGGAATCTGTTGAGGGAAATGTTCCAGTCCTTCGGCATAAACGGTTTCCAGCATCCTGATTCCGAGGAAATTCAGGGCAATTTGCAGATAGCGGTCCCCTGACTCAAGTTCCTTCATCGGGCCATGAGAATAGATGCCGCCGCGAGTTTGTATATGAATCCCTTTTTTGCCGGAAAGCAAGCCAATTGGACCTTCGGCGGTGAACCGGAACGTTTTGCCGTGTACGAACAGATTGTCCAGGAACGCTTTAAGGACCGCAGGAGACCCGAGGTTCCATACCGGTGAAACAAACACATAATAGTCATAGCTATTAAACTTGTCAGCCAAAGCATGCATGGCTGTCAGTTTCATTCGTTCATCTTCCTCAAGCTGGTGGATCGGGACCCCGTAGCCTCCGACTTTTCCTCGGGCAGAAACCAGGTCTGCATCCATGGCTGGAATCGTGATGCAGGGATTGAACAAGTCCAGCCTGGTAACCACGACATCAGGCCGTTCTGCATAAAAGGCATCCAGGAAGGCCTCGCCGATTTGCAATCCCTTTGATTTTTCCAGTCCCTTGGGATTGGCGGTTACGTAAAGCAATTTTTGCATTATCCTCATCCTTTCTCTTCTATTTAATAGGTCCATTATAAGAGGAAAAATGCAGTTTACGATTGAACAATAGGTGACGTTCATGAACATTCCGTGACGGAGAGAAGAGGGGACAATAAAAAACCCCTTTTGAGGGGTTTTTCTACGGAGCCCATTCTTTCAATTTTTCTTTAACCTTATCACCGACTCTTCCAGCGTCACGTTTGGCTTCTTCCAGCACATCATTCCATTTTGGAGCTTCTTCCTTAATTTTTTCTTCCACTTTTTCTGCTGTTTTCTTTAATTCATCTTCAAGCTGTTTCGCTCTCTTTTTTAGTTCCTCTTCGTTTATCGCCCTGCCGCCTGGTTTGGATAGTTTGTCATTTATGGACGATACGGCAAATTCCTTCTCCTCAATATAAGGGGATGCTTGTTTCATTATTTCCCTGAATATAGGGACTACCGTTTCGGAACTGCTTCCGGAAAGATAATGCTCACGGTCGCTTTTGTCGTATCCTAGCCATACAGCCCCAACAATTCCAGAAGTATAGCCGGCAAACCACTGGTCCTTTGTTCCATTGATATCCGCATAAGGAAGCTGGGTGGAGCCTGTTTTCCCGGCAATGTCCATACCTTCGACCTTTGCGGCCCGTCCGGTCCCTGTTTCCACTACATTCAATAGCATGGAGGTCATCTCCTCTGCTACACGTTTGGAGGTGACTCGGACTGTTTTGGGTTTATGTTCGGCTATTACCTTACCGGTAGGACCTACTATTTTTGTAATCAGGTGGCTTTCTTCCCGCTTTCCATCATTGGCAAACACAGAGTACGCTTCCGCAAGCTGCTGGGGAGATATGCCGTGATGCATGCCGCCAAGGGCAAGAGCCAGGTTTTCATCATCTTCCTGAACAGGTATGCCGAACTTTTTGACGCTTTCCACTCCTTTTTGCAGCCCTATTTCATTTAGCAGCCAGACGGCTGGAAGATTGATTGATTTTTCCACTGCTTCATACATTGGAACTTCTCCTTGATAGGTTCGGGAGAAATTTTGCGGGCTGTAATCACCAAATGACATTTTTTCATCTACCAGCATGGAATCATAGCGGTAGCCTTCTTCGAGCGCTGGTGTATAGACAGCCAAGGGTTTCATCGTGGAACCCGGCTGTGCTTTCAGGTGTGTGGCCCGGTTGAAACCGCGAAATACTTGTTCTCCGCGGCCGCCAACGAGAGCGCGGACTCCGCCGGTTTGAGGATCCAGGAGGACAGCACCGCTTTGGACCAGCACACCGCCTGTTCCTCTCGGAAAGAGGCCGTTATTCTTATAAACACGTTCCAGGCTTGCCTGGAGGTTTTGATCCAGCTGGGTATGAATGACATACCCTCGTGTCATGATTTCTTCCTGGGTAAGGCCGTACAGCTTGATGGCTTCATCCATTACCGCATCCATATAATATGGATATTTTCGGTCGGCAATGCTGCCTCCGCCGTCCCTGAGCCTGATTTTCTCATTTTTGGCCTGGTCGAGTTCTTCGTCGGAAATCATGCCCAGCTCGTTCATTTTGTTAAGGACAAGATTCCTGCGGGTGATGGCATTGTCATAGTTTTTATATGGATCAAGGGAAGAAGGGGCTTTAAGAAGTCCCGCCAGCAGAGCCGCTTCGCTTATCGTTACGTCTTTGATATCCTTGCTGAAATATTTTTTTGAAGCGTTGCTGATTCCCCAGGCGCCGCTGCCAAAATAGACCTGATTCAGGTACATCTCAAGGATTTCTTCCTTGGTGTACGCCTTTTCAATCTCGACGGCCAGAAACAGTTCTTCCACTTTCCGCTTATAGGTGCGTTCGTGCGATAAAAGAGCATTCTTGGTTAGCTGCTGGGTAAGGGTACTGCCTCCGCCGGTAATCCGCCCGGCAAACAGATTGCCGAAAAAGGCTCGTGTGATGCCCTTTATGTCAAAGCCATTATGCTCATAAAACCGTTCGTCCTCAATGGCCACAACCGCATTTGGTACATGTTCGGGAAGCTGCTCAAAGGTTGTCCCATTTGTCCTGTTGGCCGCAACACTCCCGGCTTCGTCACCGTCTTTATCATAAATGACAGTTGATTGCTCCAGGCCATCCTTCAAGCTCTGGACATTCGCCTGGCTGGCGATGAAGGCAAACCAGAGGATGGAAAGGAGGATGGCTACCAAACCGGACAATAATATAATTTGAGTCAGATGCTTTCGCTGCCAGAATATGACGAGTTTGTCCCATCCCTGCAGCAGCAGCTGTTTACATTTATTTTTAAATTTTTCCATATTCTCTCCTATCTTTCATGCTAGCCTACATATAATACGTCTTTTTCGCAAGACAGGTTTCATCTATCATTTTGCTATTATAATGCTTTTTGTACTATCAGGAAAGAAATCGTAAAAAAGTCCAAGCTCTTTTAAGCTTTTTTAAACAAAATTGGAAGATAAGTTTTTTAGGAAGGGGGGGATTAAAAAGGGAGAGAAAGCAGCGGGGATTGTAGTATAATACCCTGATAAAAAGACAGGAGGGGAACCTGCCTTTTTAATTTTTTATCCTAATGGCCTGTAAAAAATCCTAAAGCATACTTTACTCCCTCTTGAAGGTCTTCTGTTTCGTATCCGGCAAGATCTTCAAAGGTAATTTTCATTTTAACATCTTCCAGCTCATAGCCACTGTCCAAATCGATATTCAGCCGGACCATATAACCCTCGGAAGTGGCAGTCGAATCGATAATGTTAAACGTACGGATTGGGGTGCCGGTTTCATAATGGATTGGTTCAATGTAATCTGACATGATGCACCAACGCCTTTCTGTTAAATACTGATTATCAACGCCTTTTTCCTACCCGTTATCATAGCCAAGAA
The DNA here is from genome assembly GCF_000986785.1 of Mesobacillus campisalis. Lineage (GTDB taxonomy): Bacteria > Bacillota > Bacilli > Bacillales > Cytobacillaceae > Mesobacillus_B > Mesobacillus_B campisalis. Next base: position 69,736 of record NZ_LAYY01000007.1, read on the forward strand.
AGCAGGTTATATTCGCTGTGCCATATAAAAAGCTGCCGCATTATTTGCGGCAGCAATATGGTGCAGTCACTATCTCCTGAAAGTTCCATCCATTGGCAATGTATTATGCAAATTGGACGGCGCAGGCTTAAGCACTGGCTTTTCGCCTTCAGGCACCGGCTCACTGACATATTCATATTCCCCTTGTCCATCAAGTGCAGGGCCTTGTGCCCAGCGACCGGTGCTGCTTTCTTCACCTTCTGAAAAATTATAGAGCTTATAGGAAACATCCAGTCTCTCTTTTTCACGCGGGAAGGTACTTGGCACCAATAATCCTTCCTGTTCTTCAAGTTCGGCAATAGCAGCGGCCCACTGATTCTGGTGATAGGCATCACGGGCGATCAAGACTGACAGCATATCCTTGACGCCCCGGTCATTGGTCATTTCATATAGACGGACAGCTTGCAGCCTTCCCTGGGATTCAGCATTCAGGTTTGCGCGGAAATCAGCGAGCAGATTCCCGCTGGAGACAATATAGTTCCCCATCCACGGATTTCCGACGCTGTCAGAAGGACGTGCACCCAAACCAGCGACAATCGCATGCTGCGGATTCATGCCTCCCATAACTGCACCCACAACAGGGTCCTGTGCTGCTTCTTCCTGAATATTGACAGGTGCGTCATCAAGAAGACGAGCAACCATGGTAGCCAGCATTTCAACATGGCCAATTTCTTCTGTTCCAATATCCAGAAGCAAATCCTTATATTTTTGGTTGCCTCTTACGGCCCAACCCTGGAATAGATATTGCATCATAACACTCATCTCACCGTATTGGCCGCCGATTAGCTCTTGAAGCTTTTTGGCAAAAAGCGGGTCTGGACGTTCTGGCATTGCTTCAAATTGCAATTCTTTTATGTGACGAAACATGTACATTCCTCCTGTCCCTTTTACTGACAACCTGTGATGATTGTCCAAGGAACTATTCCCGTTGAAGGAGGAAAAAAACAGCAATTTTCTTTCTGGAATATTTTACATGGAGTTAAACTATTTGAACCATCCTTTTTTCCTGAACCAAAAGAACATGCCTAACCCGATAAAAAGCATCAGCATCAGGACACTGTAATAGCCATATCTCCACTCCAGCTCCGGCATATTGGCAAAATTCATTCCATATATCCCGGCAATGAATGTCAATGGCATGAAAATGGTGGTAATGACCGTAAGGACCTTCATGACTCTGTTTGTTTCATGAGAATTCAAAGAAAGATAGCTGTCGCGTATATCGGTTGTCAGTTCCCGGTTGGCTTCCACCATTTCACTTAGCTTCAGCAAATGGTCATGGATGTCAGAAAAATATTCTATGTTCGTCAGCTGCCCCTTGATTCTTTGTGAATTTAGAATCCTGTATACCAAATCTCTCATCGGGCTGATTGTGTGCCTCAATGAGAGCAGGTCATGCCTTGTATCGAATAATCGTTCGAGCAGGGATTCCATTGTTTCCTCACCGGAATTCTCGTCAAGGTCATTTAGCACGTCTTCAATTTTGTAGACAAGGGGGAAATAATTATCGACTATTTTATCCAGAACATGATACAGTACGAGCCCAGGCTCCCAAATCCTTGGATCGGTGGAATATTTCAGCCTTTTCCAGACATCATTCAACTCGGCGGAAGGGTTTTGATGAAAGGTAACGATATAATTCTCGGAAAGGAAAAAGTTCACCTCTTCCTTTGCCAATGTCCGATGGTTGAGTGAATGGAAAACAAAAAAAACATGGTTCTCATAATAGTCAAGCTTGGGCCTTTGAAGGCGGTGCAGGCAATCCTCAATGGCCAGCGGGTGAAACTGGAGAGGCTTCCTCAGCGAGACGCTCTCTTCTTTAGTAGGTTCATGAAAATCAATCCAATACCATTTAAAATCCCCGGCCACTAGTTCGTTTAGTGGGAGGTCGTGGATGATCTGGTTTTTCTGGTTAATAGCTAATGTTCGAATCATATGGTCTCCTCTTTGGTAAAAACGTTCCATTCTATTTTAAACGAAGACGCCGAAAGAAAAAACAAGCCTATTAAATAAGTGTCAAATCAAGGTTATGAAGGGTAAAGGGAAAGGGAGTTTGGTATGATATAAAAAGATGAAGAAGAAGGGAGCGCTGAAGAATGGGAGAGTGCAAAATCGACCACAGCCTTGAAGATGTGAGAAAGAAATACGAGGATCAGGCAGAGTTTTTGCCAACAGAAATGAAACCGCTGTTCGAGCAATTTTTTGCCGAAGAACACACTCAGGATATTCTTAATGAAGTTTTCCATTTATTAAAAAAATATGACCTGGCAAGCGAGGAGGAAAAGCAGGAACGGACGAACCGCTTGTATATGGTCCTGAAGAATGTGTAGGAACGCCTAAAAGGCGTTCTTTTTGTATTTTATTCCAGTTTCCTTCATTCCTTTCTGAAGGCAAAAAAACCCCTTAAAATTCATAAAAATATTGCTTGATTGGCAGCGGAGTTGGCAGTATGATTAGATGGATTTTTAGAGTTGAAATTATTTGGAAACAGAAAGAAGAGAACTGAATGCAAAGTCGCTCTGACAGGAACGAGTGGAACGAGAAAAACAGCAAGATGAATGGAATTGCCTCTACCATTGTTCTATCCATGACCAATAACTATTTTGCCCTATTTGCCATAAGTGTGCTTGGTGCGACAAATTACCAGGTCGGCTTGATAAGCTCGCTCCCACAAATAGTTGGGATGGCCGCCATGGTCCTAGGCACAATCATAATGGGCAGACTGGAGGAAAAGAAAAAGTTTACTAGTTACTCCATCTTCATAACCAGATTGTTTTTAATAGGAATGTTTTTTGTTATGTATCTGCCTTTGGAGTATAGAGCGTGGGTTTTCGTTCTTCTTGTTGGTTTAATGAATCTGCCAGGCTCTATATCCAATCTTAGCTGGCAGTCTTTCATTGGTGATTTAATTCCCGACAGCCGCAGGAGTGGATTCTTCAGTGAAAGAAACAGGGTTCTGACGATTGCCGGCATGGCCATAACACTCGCAATTGGCATTGTGCTTCAATTATTTGATAAGAACAGCCCATTGCCGTTCCAGGTTCTGTTTGTTTTAGCGTTTGGTTTTGGCATGATTGAAATTTTCTATTTGAACCGGCATATTGAAGTGAAAAAAACAACAGTCGAGAAGAAAAAAATCAACTTTGGCTGGGATGCATACCAGCATAAGCCTTTCATATATTTCCTGGTTTGCGGACTATTTTTTAACTTTGGCTGGCAAATGGCCTGGCCTCTGTTCAATATCTACAATATTAACGAGGCACATGCAACTGGGTTTTGGATTAGCCTGTTTACGGTAGGGAATCAGCTTGGGCAGATCCTTTCCTTCAGATGGTGGGGGAGGATGGCCGAGAAGTACAGCAACGCAAAAATGCTTGCTTTCTGCGCAGTCGGTATGGGAGCGGCTCCTACACTGAATATCCTTTCTACCAACCTGGTTTACTTGACGCTCGTGAACCTTTTCAGCGGCATTTTTGTGGCCGGAACAGTGCTCCTTTTGTTTAATCAGCTGCTTGAAGTAAGCAAGGAGGAGAACCGCGGCAGCTATATTTCCCAATATAACATTCTACTAGCCATCATAGGCTTTGCTGCACCCCAGGCGGGGGTCTATCTGCTTGAGCTGACGAGCATGGATTTTGCCATGAATACAGCCAGCGTTATAAGGGCAGCAAGCGGCGCTGTTTTTTTGTGGTTCTATTATCATATGAAAAAAAGCAGTTTTCATAATAAGGTTTTATCCTATGAAAAGTGACAGAAGGGACGTTATATAGACTCCCATAAAAGCATAGCGGCCTTCCTCAAAACACCTCCGATTTGGAGGTGTTTTTATTTTCCGCAAATTTCTGCCTATTTCTTACAAAATAAAGGAAAAAAGAAAGAGTTGTCGAAATTATTTAAATAGTATGGGTTGATTAAATGGATAGGGCAGCTTCATTTGATTTTTATTTATCATTTAAACAGAGACAATCCCACTTTGTGCGTGCATAGACTTAAACATGTGACGGCAGGAAGGGGATGGGAATGATGATTAACTGGGGAGTCAGGTTTAAGAATCGATCATGGGTACTGGCGGTCCTATCACAAGTGATGCTGGTTATCCAGGTTATTTTTCAAGCTCTAAATGCTCTAGGGCTCACAGAATTTCAGCTTTCACAGCAAATACAAGGAGAGATACTCGCCCTAACTAATGGGGCTTTCATTATTATGTCAATGCTTGGTCTCATCCAGGACCCAACGACCAGGGGAATCAAGGATAGTGTAAGAGCCTGCAAGTACAGAAAGCCAAACTGATTTTTTATTCATATTAAGGATTCTGGTTTCATAGTAAGGGAAAGAGGAATATAGATGTAAAAAGGGGATGTCAATATGATAAAATGGATACTTTTGGCAATTGCTCCGATTATTCTGCTGTTATTGGTTGAGGAATTAAGCCAATGGTTCTGGAGAAGGTATATAAATGATTCGGAGGAGAAAAAAAGAGGGAGGCTGCACAGTCTGTTAAAATTGGCTATGGAAAAAATAAGAGGCTGGGCTGCGAACGCTAAATTCAAAATGGACTTTAGGAAAAACGAGAAAGATCATTCTCATTAAGGGAGGGTCTTTTTCTATTTGTTTTGGGGCAATTCTTTATGCCCCTGGAAGGAAAGCCCAATAACCGAAAGAAGGTGATGGGCTTGTCTTTTATCCCGGATTAAAGAACTTTTACATAAAAGGTACGGTGACGCGGCCCATCGAACTCGCAAAAATAGATTCCTTGCCAGGTACCCAATAGCAATTGGCCTTCTGTGATGATTACATGCTGTGAACTTCCAACCGTGCTGGCTTTCATATGGGCAGCAGTGTTTCCCTCCATATGCCTGTCCTGGCTGTGATTCCAGGGATATACTTCATCAAAGCGGCGGATCATGTCCATTTTTACGTCTGGGTCTGCATTTTCATTGATGGTGATTCCTGCGGTTGTATGGGGACAATAGATGACAACCGAGCCTTCCTTTATGCCTTTCTCCTCAATAAAGCCCTCTACCTGTTGTGTGACGTCAATCATTTCATCTCTGGTGCCCGTTTTTAAGGTGAATTTTTTTAGCATATGTACACTCCTTTAGCATTTTCACTATTAAAATATTATCACAAGACATTCCAACAAACCAAAAAGCGTAATGAAGCAAGGATGGCCATCCAGCCATCCTTTTTGTAATAAATAGGTCATTTTTCCTGATAGTTGAATTGCTCCTCAATCTTGCCCTCGTCATCATGGACTATGGCCATTGAATGGGAGTCCTCTGCAAGGCGCTTGGCTTCTTTAACCGCTTCCGACTTGGAGCCCGTTGAATACTCTGGTTCGTCCTTTCCCTCGGCCTTTACCGCCCAGCCTTCTTCATCATGGGGAACTACATGGTACCAGGCTTCCTTTGTACCCGCACGGTCTTTGAAATATTGTTTTTGTTCATCGTTATATTGTCTATCCTGTGCCATTTTATTGCCTCCCTTTGAAATTTTATTAATTCTTACCCGCTTGAGTAAAAGAAAAACATGTCATAATGACTGTAAGTCTGGAAAGGAAGCAAAATGGAAAAAATGACAACATGTACGCCTTGCCACCATATACTAATAGCAGAAGGTACATTTGTTGCAGAAGTATGTTGGAAGTCTAAACCCAAATAATGTGGTGATAAAAAAGTGAACAGGGATACTGGAGCTACCTATCTATTTAGGAATCTGCAGGAACAGGCAATGACATTTGAACAGGTGTTTGGACGGATTCTGAAATTTATGATTCGGAACCCAACGGGAAATTATCGGCTTATGGTTGGCACTGATTCACAAGTCCACTGCGACCGGACCGTTTTTATAACGGGAATTGTCATTCAGAATGCGGGAAAAGGTGCATGGGCGTGTATCAGGGAATCAATTATTCCAAGAAAAATGCTCCATTTGCATGAACGGATCAGCTATGAAACATCCCTAACGGAAGAAATTGTTTATTTGTTCAGCGAAGAACATAAAAACAGGATGATTGATATTGTCCTGCCGCATATCTATAAAGGGGCAACTTTCACGATGGAAGGTCATCTTGATATCGGAGCCGGCAAGCGCAACAAAACACGTGAATTCGTCAAAGAAATGGTTTCACGGCTGGAGTCGATAGGGGTAGAACCAAAAATTAAACCTGAGGCATTTGTGGCTTCAAGCTATGCCAACCGGTATACCAAATAACAACTGAAAAGCCGGCCTGATTGGACACGAAAAAAACAGGTCGATTTTCGTTATATAAAATGGTTACAAAAAAGCACATCGGGCTGATGTGCTTTTTATAGTCCAAGAAAGGAGCTAATGAAGTTTTTCTTTTTTAATTTCCGAAAGAAGCTTTTTCCTTCCGAGGAAGCCGCGACTAAGGCTTCCGCTTCAGGAACTTCTGCCAGTTTTTCCTCCAGCATTTCAATCCGCTCCGTTAGGGTTTGGATACAATCATGGAGCTCTTCAATTTCCCTGCGGTGCTGCAGCAACTGGTAGGAAACAATTTCGTCTGCTTTGCGTTCCATTTTCCTTTCCAGTTCCGAAACTTTGGCTGCCAAACCTTCATGGTCAGGATGATTGTCTCTTTTTACGACAGCCCTTCGATTCTCTTTTGTTGCAGCAGCAATATCCTGAAGCAGGACTCCATTGTTCACTTGTTCCTGAATCTTCCTTAATACCAGAATGCTGTCCTCGGAAAAAACATAATGGCCCAGTTCATTGCGATCCATTTTCAGATTAGCTTGCTTTACCCATCGCTGAATGGTGCTTTGGGAAACGCCCAGCAATTTTGCGACTGCATTTGTATTCATTCCAATCTCCTCCCCATTGAGTAAATTCGCCGCACAGGATGAGAATCCTTTGTTAGCGACAAAACAAGTTTCCGTTCGTCAAGGTTATCGCTAATCATGCAGAATTCATGATTGTTGTCGAAAGGAGTCAAGCTAGGTACGTTTATAAAAAAGGGATAAAGGAAATCAGAAGAAGGAGGGTGTTCAATATTTGTAATGATGGATAGAAAGGATTAAACTTTTACTATCAATGAATTGAGGTGGTTTCTAGTGAGTATGCAAAGAAAAATCATTGAGGATCTGAATGTTAGGCCTGAAATTGATGTTAAACAGGAGATTAAAGAACGCGTGCAATTTTTAAAAGACTATTTAAAAACGTCAGGTGCAAAAGGGTTTGTACTTGGAATCAGCGGGGGACAGGATTCCACCCTTGCAGGGCGTTTGGCGCAGCTGGCTGTCGAGCAAGCAAAAAACGAGGGTTACGAGTCCAGCTTCTATGCCATCCGTCTGCCGTACGGTGTGCAGCATGACGAGGACGATGCGCAGGCTGCCTTGGATTTCATTAAAGCAGACAAAGAATTCACTTTTAACGTAAAAGAGGCGGTAGACGCTGCACAATCAGAGTATGACAAGGCAACGGGAGAACACCTAAGCGACTTCCAGAAGGGCAATATTAAAGCCAGGATGAGAATGATTGCCCAGTATGCCTTTGCAGGGGAAAAAGGTCTTCTTGTCATAGGGACGGATCATGCTGCTGAAGCGGTCACCGGATTTTTCACCAAATATGGGGACGGGGGAGCAGATATCCTTCCGCTGACAGGTTTAAATAAACGTCAGGGAAAGGCATTGTTAAAGGAGCTAGGTGCTGAGGAAAAGCTTTATCTCAAGGTTCCCACTGCCGACCTGCTTGATGAAAAGCCTGGACAGTCAGATGAAACGGAGCTGGGTATTTCCTACGATGAGCTTGACGATTACCTGGAGGGAAAAGAAGTATCCCCCGAGGCGGTCGAAAAGATAGAAAAACGCTACCTTGTAAGTGAGCACAAGCGCCAAATGCCGGCAACAAAATTTGACCAGTGGTGGAAATAAAAGAGAAGGCAGCTGTTGACAGCTGCCTTCTCTTATCATGGTTTTCTGGCGGTTTCCCATTCTTCCCTGAGAATCCCAAGCTTAACTGTATCATAATATCTGCCGCGATAAAGCCGGCTTTTACGAATCCGGCCCTCAATCATCATCCCTAAATTTTGTCCTGCCGTAATCATTCTTTCATTCCCCGACCATGTAGTCAATCCGATGCGCGGAATTGGAAACAGTTTAAAAAGATGGTTCATCCAGGTGTTCATTGCGTCTTCCCGGTATCCGCCATCCTGGAACTCGTGACGGTAAATGCCCAGGCCGATTTCAAGAGAGTTGGAGGATTCATGTTCCCAATCATAGAAAATCAGACCTATGATTTCGCATTTCACCTTGATTATGAAATGCTGGTCTAGGCCCTGTTTCATTAAATTGACCATCTGTCCCCGGAACTTTTTAAAATCCATGGGCTGCAGAGGGAAAGGTGCATCCCATTTCACCCACTCAGGATGTTCTTCCGCATAGATGATCTCCCACAGTTCAGGAAGGTCTTCTTCCGTCATCTTTACCAGCTGCACGTTGCTCCCTTCCAAAGGTCCAATAATTTGCATGCCGTGCACCTCCACTTTAATAATTGAGGTTCCATTTGCTATTCCTTTACCTGTCCTATTCTCCCTTTCCAAGCTAAAATCCTTCCATAAAGAAAACTAACTATTAGGATTCAACAGTGTTGATTCGTATATTTCCATTCTCTATTCTCATAATAAACGTAAGGAGGGATACCTATGGCAAAACGAACGAAAAAAAATGATGCAGACCAAAAAAACAAGCAAGGTTTTGATTCAAGCAAAACTGATTCCGAGTTTGGCAAGGAATTTGGAAGTGCTGCGGCCAACAGGGCTCATAAAGAAAAACAAAAAGAGCAGAATTCTTTGAAGAACCAGGGAAAGTGGAAAGGGATGCACTAATCCTTATTAACGGCAAAACAACCTTTATCCGCGGGGATAAAGGTTGTTTTAATTTTTCAGCAAAATACATCATCCTGATTGCTCCAGTTATTTAGTACAGACGGCAATGCCAAGCGGATATTTTTGATCCGGGCGTGGCGGCTCTATTAACACTCCTATTTGCCGGTAGAACTTAACCTCTGAATATTGAGGGAACAAATCGTGAAACTCCTCTACAGTCAGTTGATGAACATGGAAAGGCTGTCCGCATGGCTTTCCCCTTCCTTGGCCAAAGGGAGTTGATAATATCAATGTTCCCCCAGGATTCAGCATTGCGTAAAGGTTTGCAAGCAATTGCTGTTCATCTGCAACATGTTCATATGTCTCAAAAGTAACGATTACATCAAAGGTGCCTAATTTTTGTGGCAGAAGAGGGTCGGCGGCATCTTCGCAGTGAAACCGGACTTTTTGGTGGTTATACCGCTTGTTGGCATACAGGATGGTTTCCGGGTCGCTGTCTACAGCAACCAATTCGCTGATTCGTTTCTTTGTCAATTTCGCAAGCATATGGGAGCCATAACCCGAACCGCAAGCAATATCGAGGGCTCTTCCGTGCATATAATAGGAACTGAACTGATACCGTGCCAGATGTTCAAGCAACAGGCTGTTAGCAGGCTTCATCAGGTCGGGTATAACGCGCTCTCCAGTATATTTCATCAAATTGGTCATCTCCTGTTGGCCATGTTATATCATGGGGTTCTTTTGAGTATATCAAATTGGCAGGATTAGGAGTAGTCCTTGCGGCAATAGGCGATGGAAAATCGGCCTCCTTAAAGGGGCCGATTTATGAAAGGAGAGCAGGGGCTTGCCGAGTATAAAAACGCCTCTAATCCTTTGGCTCCTTGCTGCTTTTCATTCCAAAATAGGCATCCATTACCTTTCGTCCTATTTTAAGATTTGCTTTATGGTCATTCTTGCCTTGGTAAGCCCATGGTACAAGGACGGCCATGGCCACTTTTGGATTATTGGATGGAGCATAGGCAACAAGGCTCAAGTTCAGTACTTCTGGAGGTATCTTGCCGTAGCTGCTGCGCAACGGACCATCATAGAAAGCTTCAGCTGTTCCGGTTTTTCCTGCAGGCAAATATGGCGCGTTCCCGAAAAAGCGGGTGCCTGTACCGCCGGATTCTGTCAGCGCTTTCCTGAAGCCGAGCTTTACTCTGTCTAGCCAATCCTGTTTTACATCTACGGAATTAAGGACCCCGGGCTGAAAGGAAAAATAAACAGGGCCAAGCTCTTCACCAGCCTTCTTTGGTTCATGGATTTCGCGGACGACCTGAGGCTGCATCCGATAGCCGCCGTTGGCGATGGCTGAAACGTACTGTGCCAGCTGCATGGTGGAATAGGTATCATATTGGCCAATCACAAGGTCCAGAGCATATCCTGGCAGCCTGCTTTGACCCTTGAAGCCAGACTGTTCATTGGGAAGGTCGATACCCGTTCTTACCCCAAGACCAAATGATGCAAAAGAATTGCGGATCAAATCAAATGTATCGTGCTGTAGGCTCAGGGGCTGTTCGTATTGATAACGGCCTTTTCCTATTTTAATGGCAGTATGGAACATATACACGTTTGATGATTTCTTCAAGGCATCAACTTCATTGAGGACACCAAGGTAATCATACGAAGCCTTCAGGGGGGTGGCCCGGATTTTTATTCCTTTGTCATCGAAAAAAGTGTTGGGAGCAATAGCTCCAGTTTTGAAACCGGTAAGGATTGTCGCACCCTTCACAGCAGACCCTACATTATAAGTGGTGGTAATAGTGCCAAGAGCATCATCGGACATTTCGTTAAGCCCAGTCTTGCTGTTTTTGACGATTCGTTTGCCAGCCATGCTTAGCACTTCACCTGTAAATGGGTCCATCAGCACTACATACGCCCGGTCCAACAGATGTGTTCCAGGGCTCCGCTTTGCTGCCCATAATTCTTCTTCAATGATTTGTTCCACTTTTTGCTGCAATTCCATGTCGATACTAAGAAGCAGGTCCTTTCCACGCTGACCTGGCGATATCCGCTTGGTATCAATCAGGTTGCCGGCACTGTCTGTAACATGGATGACTTTTTCCTTCTTGCCGTGGAGGACATTTTCATACTGCTTTTCAAGATAGCTTTTGCCCACCCTGTCGTTTCTGCTGTAGCCGAGGGAAAGGTATTCATCAATTTCTTCAGCAGGGAGGCCTTCTTTTGAAGAACTTACTGCGCCCAGTACAGTCCTTAGTGTAGGTCCAAAGTGGTAAGAGCGGTCCCAGTCTATGGTTGCATTGACTCCAGGGAGGTTTTGCAGGTTTTCGCTGACAATAGCAAACTCCTCAGGCGAAACATTCTCATTTTTAACGATTTGCGGAGAAAATTTATAGCCGCTGTTCAATATACGGAAAATGGCAAGGACCTCAAGTTCCTGATTAGTAAGCTTGGTGAGCATATCCTCGCCAATCCGCTCAAGCTTTAATGTATACAGTTCCTTATCTGTAAGCTTTTTTTGTTTAAACAATTTTTGTTCTTCCGCTGTGATCAGCTCATCGCTTTCTTCCGGGTTCTTTAGGATCCAGAAATCCTTCCTGTCCCTGTCCCGGACATTCGCTGTGTCCTGGTGAATTAGTTTCGCCAGGTTTTCAGCGACCTGAAGCATCTCATTCTGGCTGGCGCCTTCATTGGTATAAGTTATGGCCCGCTTTGCCTCATTGTCGACAATCACCTGCAAGTTCCGGTCGAGCATGCGCCCTCTTGGCACAGGATTATTGATGGTCACATCCTCTTTACGGTTAATTTCCCGCTGATAATTTTCCCCATGTACAATTTGGACTATTCCCAGGCGCAGCACCAGCAGGGAAAAAAGCAGGAAAATGAGAAAAAACATGATATTGACACGAATTGAAACAGGAGATTTCTTTTTATTAGCCATTCGCCAACCACCTTTTTATGGTCACTCGCAAAAAAACAAACAATACCATTATTTTACTGTAAAGAGTAAAATTTTGTAAAGGGATCCTTCAGGGGAAGACAGAAGAAGGTAGCTGGAAGAGATTCACACAAATAATATTAAAAATACTTGGGTATATTATGTTGTCAAACTCATACGATATTGATATATTAGTATAGAAAATTATATATCACCTTATCATTCCGATGGGGTAGAGGCGCAGGGTTTATTAGTAGGCTGTTGTGAGGATGACAACGTTGACCGCAGCTAAAAGGAAACATTGCCGAAGCAATCAGGAAAGGTCAAAAGCCGGATTGTTGGGGTTACCTTGAATAAGGGTAACACTGTCATTATGAGGGAAACCTTCATAATGAGGAGCTACAGATCGTGATGGAGAAACCTAGTTGCTTATCGAGAGCAGCGATAGATTTTTCTCTATCGCTGCTCTTTTATGTTTAGACTCAAAAGAGCGCTTTAGTTTAACCTGGTTTTTCTCTTTTCATGGCGAGTTCCCCCCTCAAAACTTAGGAGGAGAACATAGGAATGGAAAATACAATTTATTCTGTGCTGCCGCCGCTTCTGGCAATTTTGATGGTTATACTGACACGGCGGGTACTGCTTTCACTCGGTGTCGGAATCATCGCTGCAGCTTTATTTCTGGCAAGTTTCAGCATTGGTGAGACTGCCTCTATCATCTGGGATGCGGCAAGCGCGATTATCGTTTCAGATGGTGCCATTAACACTTCAAGTGTGTATATTATTTTATTTTTGCTTATATTAGGAATCATCACAGCCTTTATTTCGATTTCCGGAGGAAGCCGCGCTTTCGGTGAATGGGCAATGAAAAGGGTAAAAACCCGAGTGGGTGCACAGCTTGTTGGTGCTTTCCTCGGCATTGTCATTTTTATTGACGATTATTTTAACGCACTAGCAGTTGGACAGGTCACACGTCCAATAACAGACAGGCAAAAGGTATCAAGAGCTAAGCTTGCCTATATTATAGACTCGACTTCTGCACCGATATGTGTAGTTTCCCCGATTTCAAGCTGGGGAGCCTACATCATTGTGGTAATCGGAGGGATTCTTGCTTCCCATGGAGTAACGGATATTGGGGCGTTCTCAGCTTTTATGCAGATGGTCCCAATGAACTTTTATGTTTGGGCCTGCGTTGGTATGGTGTTCATTGTTGCGCTTAAAAACTATGAAATCGGTCCAATGAAGACCCATGAATTACGTGCGGTGAATGAAGGGCATGTTTTTGATCCTGCGAAGCCAGTTCCGGGTGAATTAAAAGAGGATCTTCCTGTCAGCTCAACCGGTAAAATTGGGGATCTTGTCTGGCCGATCCTTGCTCTCTTTGCCGGTACCATTGGCGCAATGTTTTGGACAGGCTACCAGGCAGTTGAAGGCGAAGCGACAATCTTAGCTGTTTTTGAGAATACTGATGTTACAAAGTCGCTGATACTGGGAGGACTGTTTGGGCTGGTCGTTACCATGATCATGTTCTTCCGCCAAGCCTTTGTTCTGCGCGGTGTGAGTGCGAATGTGTTCGGCAAGGGGCTTATCGCCGGAATGAAATCCATGCTTCCTGCCATCTATATCCTAGTATTTGCCTGGACAATCGGGGACCTGATTGGTAGACTTGAGACTGGAACTTATTTGGCAGGAGTTGTTGAGAGCTCCAATATCAATTCTTCTTTTCTGCCGGTGATTTTGTTTGTGATTGCTGGAATCATGGCTTTTTCAACAGGAACTTCCTGGGGATCATTTGGAATTCTTCTGCCAATTGCAGGTGAGATGGCGGCTGCCTCGGATATTAGCCTAATACTACCAGCAATGGCCGCGGTTCTGGCTGGAGCCGTTTTCGGGGACCATTGCTCGCCGATTTCCGATACAACGATTCTATCTTCCACTGGAGCTGGTTCCAATCACATGGACCATGTAATGACCCAGCTTCCATATGCACTAATCAGTGCGGCAATCGCAATTGTCGGATACCTGATTGTCGGGTTTACTGGCAGCACAGCAGCAGCTCTTGGCGCTGTCATCATCCTGCTTGCCGCTATTGTCTTCTTTTCAGGCAGGAATCCTCGTGGTTCAGAAACATTAAATGGAAATATTGTACGCTAAAGCTAAAGAACAACCAGGCTCTATAATTGGAGCCTGGTTGTTCTTTTTAATTATCGGTAATCTCGTTTGCCGGGGTTTCCAGCGGAAGCTGGCTGCTAGCGCTTGGTACGTGACGAGGTTCGACATTAACCGATTCCGAGGAGAAAATGGTAACGCCCATGACGCCTCCATGAACTTTAGCGCGTATCAGAACCGGCTGGTTGTACGAGTTTTTAAAGGTGAAATCAGGGCCGTACCAGCTGACTGTCGCATCCCGGCCAGGTGGAACATACGGCACCCGCTTACTGTGTGAGTATCTCTCCATTATTTTCAATCCTGAGCGGTCTACCGCATTGAAAAGGGTGGAGGATACCTGGCAAATGCCGCCGCCAATTCCTTCGGATAACTCTCCCCTGACAATGATTGGTGCGGGAAGATATCCTTTTTTCTTTGTTCGGTTGCCTACAGTCCGATTAAAGGAAAAGGTTTCTCCAGGAAAGACAACGTGATTGTCGATTGCCTCTGCAGCCAATCTGATATTTTGGGACCTTTCCTTATTCTGGCTATTAAAGTAGGTAGTATAATGGCCAATTATTTTCCCCCGTATATTTGCCAGCAGCTCGCTGTCAACCCGGGGATAAATTTCCCTTATGGGAACATCGACCACTCGAGGGCCGGAACGGTAAAAAGCCCGTTCGAAAGATCCCTTGAATTTTTCCTTGTTTAATTCAAGCCCTGCCTTTTCAGGAATGATGGATCCATTGTTATTAAGCCTGGCATCCTGTGGAGGGGTTTGTACCTGGAGCTGCAGTTGCCTGGCTAGTTCCTCCAGTTTTTCCTGATTGACCAGAGGGAGACCTGGGATGGGATGTACGAATTCCGAGCGGTTAACCGTAAGCAAGGGCTCCTCATTATGACGAATGGTAAGACGCTCCGGAGCATTAACTTGCTGTACCAATAAAATCAGTCCAAAAATCCATGTTATCTTCAAGAAATTCACCTCTCGCTTAGTATGGTTAAGGTGAATTTTTTCATGTGGGAAAAATGGTTAAAGCTTAGGGTAATTGCAATCTGAAAACCAGCCCTTCAGCCTTTATGGCAAGGCAATCAGAGCTGGTTTTTTTAATTAATTTTTTTTGGTAATATGCAATCCCATCTGGTCGAGTGCGTATGCAACTCCCTGCTGAAACTGTGAAAAGCACGGAATATCAATGACCGGTATGATGGGTGAAGATATTTCTTTAATAAGGTCAGAAAGGACCTTTGTTCGCTTTGCAATATTTACTTCTAATTCCCGCAGTGCTTCCTCAGCCTGTTCCTTAATTTAGGCAATTCATAAACAGAATATAAAAAGGTAAAAATAGTGTGAAATATGGTTTGGAAAGGGGAGAATTATTTGCCTAAAGTACTGTTGCTTCTTTTTCTGACTGTTTGCTTTCAGGATCATGCCTTTGCTGAGGGTCCTATTGATACATACCATGATATTGTCAGGAAATTTATTCCCACGGAAGCTGACTTGATAAAGCCAAATCAACCTGCAGGTGCCCGCTCTATCCAGGTATATGACTTTGACTATGATGGCCATATGGAGATAGTGGCAACTTATAGGTTAAAAGAGCACGTGAAAAAACTGCATGTGGCTGTCTTGAAAAATGAAAACAAGCAATGGAAGAAGGTGTTTGAAAGGACAGAGGATGGCTTGGATATTGAATTTTCTGGCATGGCCGACCTTACAGGCGACGGCCAGCCAGAATATATTATTGGATGGGGGCTTGGCGCTTCTGCAGGCAGCATGATAGAAGCATTTAAGTGGAACAACAATACGCTTGACGGTATATTGGAACCTCGGTTTTTTCATAAGCTGGAGTTGCTGCGGACAGACAACAGCACTAGTCTGGCCCTCTGGGAACGATATTGCTGCGACGCCTTTCTGGTTGAGGTGCTTGCCTGGGATGGCCGGCAGATGAATTTCAATGAAGAGCAGTACAAGAAATACTACCCAAAAGTGGAAAAATACCATCGTGATAAGATTAAGGAAATGGATGCCTGGTTCTATTGGTACTCAATTGCCGATGCCCAACTGAAAGCAAATGATCTGGATGATGCCAAAGAATCGATACAGCGCGGTTTTTCGTATACTCACGGCAGGGAGGAATTCAATTTTCTTAGAAAAAGGCTCGAAGAGAAATTTTTATATTCTCAGTATTAGATGATAAAAAGGAAATAAACCGGTATTGAAAAATGGAACCTTTTCGGATTTAAGGCGTTATTATTTGAGAGATTTAAACGCAAGGATTAAAATAATGGAGCAAACATTAACGAATCCGGAAAGGTAATCAACTATGTCAATACTCGCAATACTGGGAATTATATTCTTCATCCTGCTTTATTGCGCAATCTGCATTTATATCGGATACAATTTTTGGGTCTGGCTAAAGCTGACGCCATGGCCCCTCAACAAGTGGTTTTATAATGGGATAATGGCGTTTCTGTCATTCTCCATATTCCTTGGGCAATTTATCAGCTTTCAGCCGCTAAAATGGGTTGGGGGCTTTTGGATGGCCATCCTGGGATATAGCCTGCTGCTGCTGCCGGTCGCGAATCTTGTTATTTATTTTATAAAAAAAAGAGCGGCCGTTTATTGGCTTGGCCTGGGCCTATTTGCCTTTTTTATGTTTGTCCTGGTCTACGGCTCGTTTAATGCCTGGAGCCCTATTGTGCGTGAAGTCGATATAAAGATAGACAAAGCATCCGATATGGACAATCTTAAAGTTCTCGTGGCTTCGGATATTCATTTGGGGGAGATTGTTGGGGTAAAACACCTGCAGCGCCTCGTTGATATTGTGAAAAATGAGCAGCCGGATGTCGTTCTCTTGCCTGGCGATATTATAGATGATCATATCGAACCGTTCATGGAACAGGACATGGGCAGCATCATGGCAAAACTAAAGGCGCCTCTCGGTGTTTATGTTATACCGGGAAACCATGACTATTACGGCAATGACCTGGAGTTAATGGCCGAAGAAATGGAAGAAGCAGGTGCCGTTGTTTTGATGGACCAGAGTGTGCTTGTTGATGACCAGTTTTATGTGGTGGGAAGAAAAGACAAAACGGACAACCACAGGGCTGGTGTTGATTCACTGGTTCAGAATCTGGATCACACAAAGCCGATCCTGATGATGGATCACCAACCTTATGATTTTGACATTGCTGCAGCAAATGGGATTGACCTTTTGCTTGCAGGGCACACCCACCGCGGCCAGCTGGCACCTGCCCATTTAATAACAGGGATGATTTATGAGAACGATTGGGGCTACCTTCAAAAAGGGGACCTTCACACCCTTGTTTCCTCAGGGTTTGGTACTTGGGGACCACCATTAAGGCTTGGCAGCAGGTCAGAGGTGTTCCTTATTAATTTGGAATTTACCCAACAATAATGAAGGAAACTGTTCCGCTGAGTATTCGGCGGAACTTTTTTGCATAATTTTTCCTGAGTAAATCATGCATTAGCAAGCTTATATAGATAGAAAATGGGAAATAGAACTTAGAGACCTTAATATGTATTCGCGTGGCGGATGAAGTTTAGAAAAAAAGGTCGCAGTGAACGGAAACTACACTTTATAACAGTGCACATTAAGAAAGTGAGGTTATCAAATGGAAAAGGACATGTCATACGGAAGTGACTATAAATTCATTCCTGCAACTTCAGTAAACAGCGGGACAGGGGTAGAGGTCCTTCCTGATCTATACAGCCATACGATACAGATTGTAAATCTCTTCCTGGTAGGCAAGCCCGACACTAAAAATTTCGTTCTCGTTGATGCCGGTATGCCTGGAAGCTTTGAGGATATTGTGGCTTTGGCAGAGGAACGGTTTGGCTCTGACGCGGTGCCTAAAGCAATCATTTTAACTCATGGCCACTTTGATCATGTGGGGGCGCTAATTGAATTGGTCAATCATTGGAACGTTCCGGTGTATGCTCATGAACTTGAGATTCCTTTTTTAACCGGGCAAATGAATTACCCTGACCCAGACCCTACCGTAGAGGGCGGTATGGTGGCAAAAATGTCGCCGTTGTTTCCGAATGAGGCCATTGACATCGGCAACCATGTTCAGGAACTGCCTGATGACGGAACTGTGCCAGGAATGCCGGGCTTCCGCTGGGTTCACACTCCCGGCCATACGCCAGGACATGTATCATTTTTCAGGGAGGAAGATCGGGCATTAATTGCGGGTGATGCATTTGTTACAGTGAAGCAGGAATCCCTCTACAAGGTGATAACTCAGGAACAGGAAATCAGTGGTCCTCCAAGGTATTTGACACCTGATTGGCCGGCAGCATGGAAGTCTGTTAAAAAACTGGAATCATTGAATCCTGCTGTGGCAGTCACGGGACACGGCTTGCCAATGTACGGTCAAAAGCTAGCTGTGAACCTTCAAAGGCTTTCGGAGGAGTTCGACAGGATTGCTATTCCTCGGTATGGGAAATATGTTAAAAAAGATAGTCGATAAGAAAGGGCATCAGCCTGGCTGATGCCTTTTGATTGTGGAAAGCCAAACCAGCCAAATGGAAAAATCATAGGGGAAAATGAGGAAATTTGAAAAAAAGACAGGGTTTTGCGGCTCCTCTGTTGAATAAGTTTGTAGATAATACAGATAAAGGATTGCCAGGAAGAAGGGGTAGGAATATGAGTAAAAGCTTTTTTGCTGACTACAAAAAATATATTGTCATCCCTGATGAAGAAAAAAAGGTTGGTAAAAAAGCCTTTGATCCAAGGGAATTTGCCGGGCACTATATTCTTACGCTTACGATTTATCAACCCGTAATCAAGACTTGGGAACAGGCAGAAAAATTCAACATTGATCCTCAAAAGAGCATAGAGAAGGTTCTTGAGGATTTTAACCGAAAGCATCATGATTTATACCATTTGGAACTACTTGAGCTGGAAGATCAACAGCTGTACTTTGTGCTTGCTTTCTCCTGCAGGGAAAAAATAGAGAAGGACAAGACGGAAGGCCTGATTTCGCATATTGTGGAAAGGCTCCTGACGAACCCGTTTTACATCGCCCAGTCCTGGTACAATTTAACCAGTGAAAGAGGGCGTGTGGAGCGCAAGTTATTCTGCTATTCTTACAGGGAATATACATATGACGAGGAATTGAAAGATGGATAGGCTGTTCATGGCGAACAGCTTTTTTCTTTTGATGAATAATAAAGGATCATGCACATATTTTATCAAAAAGGGAGGCCCGGCGAATGGAATTGGAGAGACTGAAAGCAATATTGACTGCCAGTCATATGAAAGAATTTGCTGAATTTGTTGATTATGGCTACATAGCAAAGCCGCAGCTTATACCAAACCGGGAAAAGCATTTTAGACTTAAGATGCTAATGGAAGAATTCAACTTTTTAGGTGTGGCAAATGAACTTCTGCGGCTAAACCAGTATGTCTGCGAGCAGCGCGAGACAAAAATGCTGCTCGACCGATTTAGTCATGGACTCAGACATGTAGCAGAGTATGTTAGTCAAAACCAGGAGGATTTGTATCTATTTAGCGGGCGAATTTATACATTGGAGCACGATATCGAATTGTTCGGGACTTTATCAGGAAAAGAGGCTGAATAGATGTGTCTGGCAAGGATTTTGTTCCTTTAGACAGCTGATGCAAGTTATGCTCCATTATTCCGCACGTTCTCCTGTACCTTTCCTCCCGGCAACTTGGGTTTTCCCCTTGAAAACAAGCCAAATCAAAAGGCTAAAGATAATGACCAATCCTTCAAGTGATAAAATGTACCATGGATAAGGTCCCAGAAAATCAAGGAGGCTGGCGATCCCCGGCTTGTGGCTAAGGAACATGTAATTCCCGTCCACCAATTTGTTTATGAGCAAGACGAAAGGGAGCAGGATGTTCAAGAAAATGAACACTCTGTAAACAGACCGGATGGTTGGCCGAAAGCCTAATACCCAGGTGAAATAAAAAACTGCCCAAATCATCATCATGTGGGTAAAGAAGAAATGAAAAAAACGGAAATGTGGAAAGTCAAAGTTTAATAATGGCGTCAACAGAGCCTGGGATGCTCCGAGCAGGGCAGTGAATAATAGAAGTTCATAAACCAGCTTGTTTTTGGTTATCAGTAGGATAATGGTGAGGAATAGGCTGATGCTGCATAGTTCAAGAGGAAGTGAATCGCTGGCATTCCAGTTTCCTGTTGCGGCCAGCCACAAATGAAAGCCAAGTTCAACTAGAAATAATGAGCCTGCTGCCAACAATTCCAGGATTCGCAGCTGGCGTTTTCTCAGCTTTGCATGTGAAAAGTAAAGGACAGCCGAAATCAAAATAAATATGGCAAGGACGGCCAAATGGCTTGCGGAGTACATTTCGAATATATATTTTTCATTGCTGCCGCTTAACCAGTTCATTGCTTGTCCTCCATTTCCGCCGCAGGATTTATTAATATCTTGGGTCCCTTCAACCATTATACCTTTTTTATAACCATAAAGTTCTAATTATGGCCATATTAAAAACGAGCAGGAAGTACTCTGCTCGTTTTTTGTTAAAAAGGGTACAATAAGTTGTCAGAAAATAATTACTTTTTCAATTTGAAGTAAACGCTTTCGATATGAAAATATCGGGGTGTACAGTTTGTAACGCCTCGCATAATACCGCTTTCCAGCCCTTGAACGTGTCGGCATTCCTTGTTACGGTTATTAAAAATGGAACAGGAAATGACAGAAAAGCGGTAAACCAAAAACCGGGCTGGTGGACAGTCCGGTTTTTTGCATCTTTTTTTGTTTAAAATTCTCTTTTCTTTTCATAATAAAGAGAACTTAGGTTTATCTGATTTCCATTAAGTGAAAAAGGATAAGGCCAATTGGTACGGAAAGGGGAAGGTGAATTGCCTATGAATGAAAAAGTGCCAGAAGACAAAAGTCTTGATAATAGCCTTGCTCTATTGAAGGATGGCTATCTGTTTATAAAAAGCAGGGTGTAGAAATTCGGAAGTGATTTATTTGAAGCCAGATTGCTTGGAGAGAAAGTGATTTGCATGAGGGGCGAAGAAGCAGCACGGCTTTTTTATGATACCGACCGTTTTCAGCGAAAGGGTGCTGCTCCGGTGAGAATCCAAAAATCACTCTTTGGTGAAAATGCCATTCAGACAATGGACGGGGACCCGCATGTCCATCGCAAGCTATTATTCTTGTCTCTCATGACACCTCCCCACCAGAAACGGCTTGCCGATCTTGCAAAAAGGCAGTGGGAAATCTCCCTAAGCAAATGGGAAAACAAAGAGGAAATCATTCTTTTTGAGGAAGCGAAGGAAATACTCTGTATCATTGCCTGTGAATGGGCAGGTGTACCATTGAAAGAAGAAGAAGTGAAGGAAAGGGCGGACGACTTTTATGCGATGGTGGATGCCTTTGGAGGAGTCGGCCCTCGTCATTGGAAAGGCCGCAGAGCCCGTAGGAAGACTGAGGATTGGATCAGAACGGTCATTGAGGAGGTACGCCGGGGAGAGCTGGAAGCTGAAAAAGGCTCTGCATTATACGAAATGGCCTTTCATAGGCAGCTGTACGGGAGAGAATTGGATACACAAATGGCAGCTGTTGAATTGATAAATGTATTAAGGCCCATCGTGGCCATTGCCACCTTTATCACCTTTTCCGCCCTTGCACTTCATGAGCATCCTGAATATAGAGAAAAGCTGAAAGAAGGCAACAGCATGTTCCTTGAGATGTTTGCACAGGAAGTCAGGAGATTTTATCCCTTTGGGCCATTTCTTGGTGCAAGGGTTAAAAAGGAATTTGTCTGGAAGGATGCCCATTTTACAGAAGGCATGCTCGTACTTCTTGATATGTATGGAACCAATCATGATGCCCGGTTATGGGATCAGCCGGAAAAGTTCAGGCCAGAACGCTTTGCCGAATGGAAAGGGAACCTTTTCGATTTCATTCCACAGGGAGGAGGAGCCCCGGACAAAGGCCATCGCTGTCCTGGGGAAGGAATTACCGTAGAAGTGATGAAAGCAAGCACCGACTTCCTAGTAAACAAGATTGAATATGATGTATTAGCCCAGAATCTGAATTTCAGTCTTTCGAGGATGCCTACTCTTCCGGAGAGCGGCTTCATCGTCAGCAATGTCAGAAAGAAATAAAGTTGAGATAACCTGCAATGATGCAGGTTATTTTTTTGCGTTGGAATCTCACTGAAAGAAGAGAAAGATTTACTAAATTTGTAATTAATGGGGCAAAGTATGGTTAATCCTGTCTGAACGACTTGAACAGGTTCCCGTTTTCCGGGAAGTACCAAACAAATGGAGCCTTGATAAAGATGAAGCTTAACAAACCGAAGTCAGCAAAAAAAGCAGAACTTCATACTGATAATACGGAACGTTTAATTTCGGCGGAACTGAATGCCAATATCGACATTTTAAAAGAGTTGTTCAAGGATTGCAGCGACATCGTTTTCCGTATGTTCAAGGCAGGGGCCCAGCGTGCGTATATGGTATTTGTGGATGGTTTGGTAGATTCGAATACTCTACAGTTTCATGTACTGGAACAGCTTGAAGAATCCGAGGGAGAGCATTTTACCGTTGAGCGGGTTAAAGACAGGCTCATTTCGGCAGGTACGGTAAATGATACAGACAAGCTTGATGAACTGGTCAAACAAATCCTGGGCGGCAATACTGGGGTACTGATCGATGGCCTGGATGCAGCTCTTATCATCGACGCCAAAGGCGGAGCACGCAGAAGTGTATCGGAACCTGAGACGGAGACGGCGATCCGTGGATCGCGTGAAGGTTTTACTGAAAGCTTAAGAGTCAATACCTCGCTTCTCCGCCATAAAATCAGATCGAACCGGTTAAAGGTCCTGTCAAAAACTCTTGGTGAAGAAACGCAAACCAACATTGCCATTGTATACATTGAGGGTCTTGCTGCACCCGAACTCCTCGATGAGGTTATGAATCGGCTCGAAAACATTAAAATTGATGGAATCCTTGAGAGCGGGTATATCGAGGAATTGATTGAAGATGATACATGGAGTGTGTTTCCGCAAATTCAAAATACAGAGCGGCCGGATACATTGGCTGGGAACCTGCTTGAAGGACGTGTAGGCATCATAGTGGATGGCACACCGTTCGCATTGGTTTTGCCCGCGACATTTTGGCAATTCATGCAGGCAAGCGAGGATTATTACCACAGGTTTCATATTTCTGTGTTTCTCAGGATTTTACGGCTCATTTTTATTTTTATTGCCTTGTTGCTGCCTGCACTCTATGTAGCCGTGACGACTTATCATCAGGAGATGATTCCTACCAATTTGTTGTTTAGTGTAGCGGCCAGCAGGGAGGCCATTCCTTTTCCGGCATTTATTGAAGCACTGATTATGGAAATTTCTTTTGAGGCACTGAGGGAAGCTGGAATCAGGCTTCCAAAGCTTGTCGGCCAGGCGGTCAGTATACTTGGGGCTCTGGTTATTGGCCAGGCAGCTGTTGAGGCAGGGATCGTTTCAGCTCCCATGGTCATCATCGTTTCCATGACGGGAATTGCTTCCTTCACGATTCCGCGATTTAACATGTCCATTTCCATTCGGCTGCTGCGGTTCCCAATCATGATTCTTGCCGGGATGTTCGGACTTTTTGGCATTGTGCTAGGAACCACCTTCATCCTGACCCACCTTGTCAAGTTAAGGTCATTTGGAGTTCCATACTTTGCGCCTCTGGCACCACTCAACCTTCGTGAACTAAAAGATGTCTTTATCCGCGCACCTTGGTGGGCTCTTGAAAAACGTCCCTCGCAAACCATTAAAGGAGATCTCCAGAGGCAAAGGATGCATTCCAAACCATCAAAGCCGAAAAAAGAGGGGAAGGATGTAGAAGGAGGAAGCGCATGAATAACAAGAAGACGTTTTTCTTTCTGATGCTTATCCTTACAACATTATTGCTTACATCCTGCTGGGACCGCAGGGAAATTAACGATATGGCTTTTGTCATTGCTACTGGCTACGATAAAGGCAATAAAAAGGATTCCTATTTGGTATCTGTACAAGTCCCTTTAATCAGCGCCATGGGAGGCGCAGGTTCAAGCGGAGGAGGGGGAGGCACGTCAGGTGGGAACCCTTATTTTGTTGATGGAGCAGATGGAAGAAATATAAGGGAAAGCAATATGAACCTCCAGGAAAGAATGTCGCGCAATCTTTATTTCGCTCACCGCCGTGTGGTGGTGTTTGGGGAAGAGATAGCCAAGGAAGGAATAAAAGAATCCCTTAATCTTATCCTGATCCAGCCGCAGTCAAGGATCTCCACTTATGTATTAATGTCAAAGGGGAGGGCGATTGATATCCTTAACACCCCTTCCCGGTTTGAAAAACTTCCGGGAGAAGCAATTAGGGAAATGGCGAAAAACAGCATTGAAGTAAATGTCAATGATGTCATTCAGCAATGGGAAAGCCCTGGGCTTGAAGCTGTCATTCCGGTCATTGAAAAAGGCAACACGGAAGTTAAAACCGAGACCGAATCGGAAATCTCAATGAACAAATTTGCGGTTATGAAGGATGACAAGGTCATTTTTACCACAAACAGGGAAGAGGCAGGGGGAGTTTTATGGATCAAGAACAAAATGAGAGGAAAGAATGTGACTTTCCCGTTTAAGAATAAGGGTGAAATCAGCCTGAAGATTATTCAGAGCAAAATAAACAAGCAGTTCAAAATGAAGGCAGGGAGGCCGGCCTTTACCCTCAAGGTGAACACGACTGGAATCCTGATGGAAAACGAACCTAATGTAAGCCTGGAAGATCCTCAAACGTATGTAAAAGTGATTAAAGAATTTGAAAAAGTAGTAGAGAAACAAATTACCTCACTATTAAATCATGCCCATGATGAAGGCAGCGATATTGTCGGCTTTGGCAATTACTTATATAGAACCCATAATCCAAGCTGGGAAAAACGATGGAAAAAGGATTGGAGGGAACGGTTGAAAGAGCTTGAGTTTACAGTAGAAGTAGAGGGAGACATTCAGCGGATGACCAATACGGGAATGACATTCAAGGGGGATTGAAATGATGGGATCAGGCAGTGTTGTTGTCGCAGTTGTATTGGTTTTTTATATCATTCATATTATGAGAGCAAAGCCGTATACACGAAAAAAACGAATTTTGATTTATGGCTTTGCCCTGGTTGCCTTTTCACTATCCCTGATGGTAACTTTCCAGGGGAACTTAGGCTTTATTGTTCATGCAATGAACAAGACCATAGGCGGGATGGTTAGGCTGGTGGTGACATAGTGAGTGAGAAAATTGGATCGTATCAATTAACAGTCCTTGTGGCGAACTTCATCTTTACTGGAACGCTTATCAGCCTTCCACAGTCATTGGCAGAGGTGTCGGGACAGAATTCCTGGCATGTCCCGTTTGTAGGCTTTCTCCTTATGGGTGCCTTTATCACTGTGCTGCTTGGCGGCAAACGGCAGCTGCCAAAATTTTCGAGGAAGTTTCTGGCGGGCAAGCGAAGCATCGTGGAGAAAATGTTTCTTGTCGCTTTTGCAATTTTGTTTGCCTCCACTTTTTTAAGAGATGTCCGAGGAATGGTGGATTTTATTGCAACCGTACTGTTGCCGACGACGCCCATTGATGTCCTGACCATTTTGGCGATACTGATGATCGTCTATTTGGCTAGTGCAGGGCTGGAAGTGATTGCAAGGGTAACGGCCATCCATTTTGGGGTCTTGGCCATCATCATTCTCGTTCTCCCGTTTATGTTGCTGAATGAGATTAACATGGGAAATTTCCAGCCGATTTTCAGCCAGACATATATACCGGATGTGGCCAAATCGTCCTTGATTCTTTTCTCATGGGTGGGGGAAGCCATTTTCATCCTCATCTTGGTCGGGAACATGGAAGATGTCAGCAAGACAAGAAGAGCAGCCGTCCAAGGCGTGGGGACAGGAATGTTTCTGCTGGTCATCGTGCTGGCGCTGATGGTTGCTGTTCTTGGTGTGGATATTGTAAAGGCATCTTCGTATCCCTCCCATCAAATGATTCAGCAGATTAACCTGACCGACTTTTTGGACAGGCTGGATCTGGTCATTGTTACGGTGTGGATACCTGCGTTTATTACAAAAATTTCACTGGACCTTTACTTAATCAACCGCTGTCTGACCAGCGGGCGCAACCAGGATGCGAATGTTATAATCGTTCCCTTGGGAATTGCGCTTGGCATGCTGTCCATCCTGCTGTTCCGCAACAATATGGAGCATTTGCAGTTTTCCTTTTATACCTGGGCTGCGTGGGGGCTCGGGTTCGAACTGCTTATTGGGAGCCTGTTCCTTCTCCGCAGGAAATTTACATAGGCGGACGGCTGGAAGGCTGGCCGCCTATGTTTGAAGCTATTTGCAAAAATGCCAATTAAAACAGGTTCAGTTTGGAGATTCTTTCGACGGCCTCGACGATCCTTTCTTCGTCAACCAGCAAACCAACCCGTACATAGCCCTCTCCGTATTCACCAAAACCGTTGCCTGCCGCAACCGCTACATCGGCTTTTTCAAGCAGGTAATCGGCAAATTGTTCGCTTGTAAATCCGTCAGGAACCGGAAGCCAGGCAAAGAAAGACCCGTCCGGAGCCTCGACGTTCCAGCCAATGCTTTGGCATGCTTTTACGAGGGTGTTCCGGCGCACCTCATAGCGGGCCACGAGTTCGTCAACACAAGTTTGGTCACCGGTGAGCGCTGCGGCCGCCGCCCTTTGGACAGCGGGGAACAGACTGCAGTACAAATGGTCCTGGATGAGGTTAAGAGCTTCAATGATAACTGGATTTCCGACGGCAAAGCCTACACGCCAGCCGGCCATATTATAGGTCTTGGATAAGGTGTACATCTCGACTCCTACATCCTTGGCGCCCTCAGCCTCAAGGAAAGAAACGGGCTTTTTGCCTCCAAAGCCAATGGCACCATAGGCGAAATCATGAAGAATCACGATATCATTCTGCTTGGCCAGTGCGACTGCTTCTTCAAACAACGCCAGGTCTGCGGTCGCTCCTGTTGGATTATTGGGGTAATTCAAATATAGCAACTTGGCCTGCTCAAGCTGGGCGGCAGGAATGGCATTGAAATCCGGCAGGAATTTATTTTCCGCTTTTAACGGGAATGTTTCGTATTCAACATTGGCCAATACCGTCCCGGATAAATAATCGGGGTAGCCTGGGTCAGGCAGCAGCATTAATTCACCATCATTCATGAGGCACATCGGCAGTTCGACCAGGCCGGCCTTGGTGCCAAATAGAATGGCCACTTCCTTATCGGGGTCCACTTCGACACCGTATTGCTTTTTATAGAACTCTGCTGCTGCCTCTTTCAGCTCCCCTATCCCGCGGAATGGGGAATATTTGTGAGTCTGCGGGTCTTCGGCAGCTGTCTGCAGGGCTTTTACAATATGGGGAGGGGTCGGCTGATCGGGATTTCCCTGCCCAAGATTGATAACATCCCGGCCCTCACTTAAGGCTTTGCTCACCTTATTTACCAGGCTGGCAAAGAATTGAACTGGCAGTTTTTTTAATCGTTCTGAGTGCTCCATGTCATCCACCTTTATGAAAAGTATTGCGATAATAGTACAAATTCTATAATCTTTAAGTAGAATTGTCTAGAGGTGGAGATGAAAATGAAAATTGCATGTGTACAAATGGATATAGCATTCGGGAATCCGGAAAGAAATTTTGAGGCCATCGAAACATACATTGAAGAAGCCGCAAATGCCAAGGCTGATGTCGTGGTTCTACCCGAAATGTGGAATGCGGGCTATGCACTCGATAAGCTCGATGTATTGGCCGATAAGGATGGCAGTCGGACGAAAGAGCTTTTTTCCCGGCTTGCGGGAGCATATGAAGTGAATATCGTTGGGGGCTCGGTGGCGACTAAGAAAAGGGATGGCTTTTATAACACGATGTATGTGGCCAGCCGTACAGGAGAAATTGTCACCGAGTATGATAAAGCACATCTTTTTAAGCTGATGGCCGAACATCATTTTTTGAACGCTGGCCAAAAAATGAATATATTTGAACTGGACGGGGTTACATGCGGAGGTATCATATGTTATGATTTGCGCTTTCCCGAATGGATTCGTGCCCATACGCTGCATGGCGCCCATATCATGTTTATTCCCGCCGAATGGCCGGCAGCGCGAATCGATCACTGGCAGCTGCTGCTCCAGGCTAGGGCTATTGAGAACCAGTGCTTTGTTGTAGGTGTCAACCGTACCGGCGATGACCCGAACAACAAGTTCAACGGGCACACCATGGTGGTTGCCCCTTGGGGGGAAGTCCTCCTGAGCAAGCAAACTGGAGAAGGAATTTTTTATGCCGAACTGGATCTGAAGCAGGTGGAAGCTGTGCGGAAAATGATTCCTGTTTTCCAGGACCGCCGTACAGACTTGTATTAAATGGCGTGGGCAAGAGAGTTTTAATGATTTTGAATTTGTTTTTGCAGCATTGAGCTTTTTTTGAAAAAATATTTTTAAAGATAAAGGAGCGGACTCTAAAAAAGTTTGCTTCTTTTTTTATTTTTCCGCTTGTAATTGAGGGAGGTTTATCATATAATAAATGAGTCGTTAAAAATACTGTCCCAGTAGCTCAGCAGGATAGAGCAACAGTTTCCTAAACTGTAGGTCGGGAGTTCGAATCTCTCCTGGGACGCTAGCAGAAACCATGTCTTCATAACAAGGCATGGTTTTTTATGTATAGGAAAAAGGACTGATCCTTTGAGGACCAGTCCTTTTTCTTATCTTTATACAGCTTGTCTTCGATATTCCTTCTTGAATTGGTTCAGCATCTGTTCTGTAATGGCTGCATAGCCGCTAACATTAGGGTGAACTCCATCAGCTGAAAGATTTTGAGGATTCTGGCTGTTGATCACCCTGGTGGTTTCAATGACCAATGAGGCAGGAACCTGCTGGGCCACTTCGTATATTTTGAGATTCCACTTTGGCAGCAGCTGGTCGGCCAGATTATAAATCTGATGGTCGACTGGCAGCGGATTATACAGTTCAAGGAAGACGATAGTAGCATGAGGATTCAGTTGTTTGATTCTGGCGGATATTTCAGTTAAATTGCTGGTAAAGGTTGATTGCAAAGCATCGAAAGATTTGATCGCTGTGTAAAAGTCCTGCTTTTTTGCGATTTTTAGAACATCATTCCCGCCAATATTGATGGTGATGATATCCGAATTTCGAATTTCCTCATCAAATACACCATTTTTTACTTGATGATTCAACTCCGAGCTGGTTAACCCATTTTTTCCTTTATTGCTATAATGAACGGTTTTGTTGAGTTCCACGCCTAATTGGCTGGAAAACTTGTATACCAGGTTTTCTGTTTCATTTGCACCAAATCCATGAATCACCGAGTCTCCGAGTGCAAGGTGGTTAATTTCACTGTCGCTGGATTGCCGGTAGTAATCCAGATAGGTTTGCCGGTCATAGTCAGTGCCCGCTTCAACCAGTTCTTCCTTCATCTTGTTTATTTGATATTGAGGATAATAAAACCATCCAGCGGCACCTGATCCAATAAGAACGAATGTTGCCAATGTATATTTTAAAGCTCTCACTCCAGACTTCCCCTCCATACCACTATTATAACAAGGCAAAAACAGTAAATACCTAGGTATTATTTTCCTGCTATAGGAAAGAAAAATATACTAAAAAAAGCAAAAGAAACGATTCATTTAATTGAATAGGTCAGGATTAATTGATTAAAATGCAAAATAGTGGTGGAAAATTGTTAGACTTTATGGAAAAATTAGATTAAAGGCAAGCTTGCATCTTTGGAATTGCTAATTTTGAGAATATTCAAAAAATCGTACAAGACAATTCGACAAGAAGAATAAAATCCACACCACTATAATTCGCTCATACATAATAATCAAGATGGTCAAGCAGATATGGCACGATTCATGTAAAAAAACGTCGATATTTTTGGATTTCCTTATTGTTAAAGGTAGTTTACTATTAATTTATACATTGGATGTTCAATCCTGTAATGGAAGAGACTGGAACATCAAACTATAATATTGACGGAGGTAACAGTGTGAGAGCAGCCACCAAAGAAAAACTGATGCCAAATTATGCGGAAATGAATGATGAGATTTTAGTCCAGCTATTCCAAAACGGGGATGGGGAAGCATCGGAATACTTAATGAAGAAATACCGCAGCTTTGTCCGAGCCAAGGCAAGCCGTTATTTTTTGATCGGAGGAGAAAAAGAGGATATTGTTCAAGAGGGAATGATTGGTCTATATAAGGCCATTCGAGATTTTAAAGTGGACAAGCTGTCTTCTTTTAAAGCGTTTGCAGAACTTTGCATCACAAGACAAATCATTACCGCTGTCAAGTCGGCAACCCGCCAAAAGCACACTCCTCTCAATTCCTACATTTCCCTGAACAAACCCATTTACGAGGATGAATCCAATCACACCCTGATGGATGTCATCACAGGTCCCGCGGAAATGGACCCCGTGCAACTGATTATTGACCAGGAAAAAGCGAATGATCTGGAACAGCGGATGGCAGAAAGGCTGAGCGACCTCGAGAAGAAAGTACTGGAACTTCATATTGCCGGTCATTCCTATGTCGAGATTTCCAGGAATGTGAACACGCATGTTAAATCGATTGACAATGCCCTGCAGCGCATTAAACGCAAGATGGAAAGGTATTTGGAGCGTAAGGAAGTCCTCCTTTAACAGGCGAATAGAAAGACAGCAGAAAGGCTTTTCTGCTGTCTTTCTTTTATGGCCGCGTTTAAATTGATGTGGATGGAGTAGTGTAATCGACAAGAATGGAATACAAGTGGAAGGTTGTAGGCTGAGTCAATGTTATGTATTGCGTGGCAGAAGCGCCTTCGGGATTGAATCGTTACATGAATGGAGGAACTCCGTCGCTTATTCCTTTAATAATGGCCGAGATGGACTGCACCTGGCTTTCATCAAGGTCAAAGGCTTCTTTCACTTTTCTTTCAAGATCTTCTGTCACTCTCCGTTTACCTACTTCGACAAGGGCTATCAAGGCAAAGCTGCAATTTACAATTCTGGCAAAATCACGCTGGTTGAGATTATAGCTTTTTCTCAAAAACTTGATAATTTCTTTGTTCATACGCTCACTCCTTTAGAAAAAGCTATTATAAAAGTAACTTATACTTATAAGGTTGTCAAAGTGTTTTTAGTGACAACCTAATTGCGTTTGGATTTCTGCAAATGGGTAATGTATGAAAAGTCCTTAAATATTTTAGCTTTCCATAAGTTTTTGCTAAATGCAGGTTTGATGGATTTAAATACGTATGAAGTTTCCGTTCCCACATGAGACCAGGCAACATAAGATGAAGGAAAGAGGTTATTTAAAAATGGTTACGCTAGGTCCCCGAGTGTTAAAAACAGGCATGGCTGTGACTCTAGCCATATATATTGCCCAGTGGCTAGGTCTTGAGCCGCCATTATTCGCTGCCATCGCTGCTACTTTTACGATTCAGCCCTCCCTTTACAGGTCATGGAGGCAAGTCCTGGAGCAGGTCCAAGCCAATTCTGTCGGAGCGGTGATTGCCCTCGCAGCAATTTATCTTTTCGGCAATACTCCGATTGTCATCGGCATGGTGATGGTCGCCGTCATACTGGTCTGCTTGAAACTGAAGATTGCCGGAACGATTCCTTTGACACTGGTGACTGCCCTTGTGATGATGAGTCAGCCGGAGTTCGATGGTCTGCTCGCGGCAGCCCACAAATTTATTGTTGTCCTTGTTGGGATGGGCTCGGCCTTTTTCGTCAACCTGCTGGTCTCACCCCCAAATTACAGTAGGAATTTCCTGAACGAGGAAAAAGAAACGCTCCGGCTTCTATCCTTGCTATTGCGGACAGCCATCTCCGATGAGTTGACAGAGAAATCGTTTCAGCAGCAATGGAATGAGGTGAAAAGCAAACTTTCGAAAATGGAAGAACTGTATGGTTTGCTTGATGAAGAACGAGAGCATATATCCAGGGTCAGGCACCTTGATGTCAGGGAAATAGTAGTCTTTAAGCAGAAATTGAAATGCCTGAAGTATGGAGATAGTCTGCTTGAGGTTATCGAAGAGCATTATTTTCAAAGCGGCCCAATTCAACAGGAACGCGCCATTTTTGACAGAGAGATTGAGAGGCTAATGGCGGAGCATGAATATCTTCTCTTAAAATTTGATCGGATGGTTAAGGAGCTGCCGGATGAGAGCATCTACCGGGAAAGAAATAAAGAGTTTTTCAAGAAGGTGCTTCAATCTCATAAAAGTGACAGCAATCAGAAGATGCACCAAGTTTTGGTGGGTTCGGCCATCGTGGAATATGCTTTTCAACTGGAACGTCTGAATGAGTTGACCGAACGGTTCTTAAGAAGGAAAAAGGTGCTGTCACCTAAGGATTGAAGCTGAAGAGGGAGTGGACAAATGCTGGCATTCAAATTATTGCTGGGGTTGTTTGTCATTGGGATTTCCGTTTATTCGTTGATTACAGGCGATGACTCCTATGTTTTATGGAACCAGCTGATGCTTGCAATCCTAATGTTCCTATTGGGCTGGACAGATTGGAAAGAGGATAAAAAAAGATCAGGGAGCCTGTCCATGGCCGTGGGCATAGTCATTTTCCTATTGTTTTTCCACTCAATAATGCAGAGATGAACAGAGCTTCAATGAGGCTCTGTTTTTCCGTCCGCAAACTGGGATTGTGCTATAGTGGGAATCAGGGAGGGAATGGAATGAGGGAACTGCAGCACATTTTAAATACGCATCAATTTCAATCTAAAGCTACGCTGATGGAACAGCTTGGCAGACTGGGTATAAAAGCAGGTGACCATATCATGGTCCATGCATCCATGAAGGCAATGGGCTGGGTAGCCGGCGGACCGCAGGCGATTGTCGAGGCATTGATTGAAAGTGTTACTCAGGAAGGCACAGTGGTGATGCCTGCCCAATCTGCCGATAACTCTGAACCATCCTATTGGATGATGCCGCCTGTTCCGGAGGAATGGCATGCCCCTATTCGAAAAGAATGGCCGGCATTCGATCCTCATCTAACGCCACTGCGAGGGATGGGAAAGATTGCGGAGTGTTTCCATCGGCATCCTGCGACGATCAGGAGCATGCATCCTGCACACTCATTTATGGCATGGGGAAGGTATGCCGCAGAGTGGATGAAGGTTCATCCTCTTGAAGATTCATTCGGCAAGGGGTCTCCCTTGGGCAAAATGATGAAAACCAATGTAAAAATCATGCTGATCGGCGTAGACTTTGACGTGTGCACAGCCCTTCATTATGCTGAGTCTGTGCAGGAAACGAAAACCACATCTCCCCAGGGGGCGGCAATATTGGCAGACGGAGTGCGCCGCTGGGAAACCTATGAATGCATGGATATGGATTCTGACATTTTCCCCGAGATCGTAAAGAGCTTTACGGGGGAAATACAGAAAGGAAAACTTGGACAGGCTGACACAAAAATAACATTGATGCGCCCGCTTGTGGAATTTGCGGTGGACTGGCTGAAAATACAAAATGCCCAAAAGAAATAAGGGGAAGCCCCGCTGCAGCCAAAGCTGGCGGGGCTTGTTTTAAAGCTTATTTATTTTCTTTGGCCTACTGCCAATTATAAGTGGTGTTTCATAACCATTTATTGTTAGTGATTCAAGCCTTTCTGGAGGATCGGCGGCTTTAACGCCATGTTTTCCTTTCCTGGAACAGGCCTTCAGGTTCAGCAAGGATACATGCTTTGCACCTTTGCCTATGTCAATCGCTTTTGGAGCTGAATCTTCTATGGTGATGTTGCTAAGCTGAACATAGTCGGGGTGCTGTTTGCCCCCATAAATCTTTATATCGGTTCCAGCCTGGTGGAAATCCCGAATGGCAACTTGGTTCATGCAAACATTTCTTGCCTTATATTGGATGGCGATGACCGGTTGTCCTTTGTAATCATAGTAAGGATCGCCTATCAGGGTAAACTGGTTGACCACCACATTCCGGTAAGCAGAAACTACCATGCCTCTTGGTGTTGACCCTTCATACAAATCCGTATATCTTGGAGCAATCGAGACAAGGTTGGTTGCACGGATATTATAGGCCGTCTTTGAATCAGGTTCGGTGTTTTTATGGTGCCCAATATGGCGAAAGTTGTAGCTGCGGTTGTCATGGACGGATAGGTGGCCGATAATCTGAACATTATTCCCGGCGGAGGAATTATGGTGAGCCTTGATCTCCACTCCTCCAAAACATCGGGACGTCGAGTTGTTGACAAGCCAAACATTTCTTGACCCGTCGTCCACTTCAATTCCATTTGAATTGGAAAAGCCTTTTTGGTGTGCCCTGCCGCTCGGATCACACATATGGCAATTCGAAATGAAAATATTGTCACTATGGTGGGTGGTAATCCCATCGTCTCCAAAGCCAAAGCCAGTGCATTGGTCAATCCAGACATATTCACTTCCGCGGCGCGCCCTGTTGCCATCCCCGCTGTAATCATAAAAGGTTGAGGTAATGTCAAAACAGTGCAATCCAGGGTTGATTCCTTCCACGTTTGTTATCCATCCATATGTTACATTGGCATAGGCGAGACAACTGGAATGATTGCCCCATGCACTCGTTTTCCTGGTTTTGCCAAGCCTCTCAACATTCCAGTCAAGACTCATTTCTCTTACGGCAATATGGTGATTTCCGCGCCAATGGTGGGAGTTGGTCACCAACCGCATTCCTTTTGCAGCTTTATCACTCAGCTTTATAACTGTTTTCCCTTTACCCGAACCCGAAAAAATGGTCCAGGAAGGAAGTCTGATTCCTTTCGTAACATAATGTCCCTCAGGCACGTATACTTTTACCCGTCCCTTGCCAATGGCCTTTTTAAATGCTTCGGTGTTATCAGTAAGCCCATCACCAACAGCCCCAAAATCAGCCACATTCACTTCCCGTTCTATTTCCTGCTCAAGATTCCTGTATTCATCGTCAAGCCTGCTCTTCCAATCAGGGCAGGCTTTGCCAGCGTGGTTTATAACCGTTTTGCCGTGAGGTACCTTATAGGATGCCCTGCTCAGTAAGACACTGGCCACTCTTGCCCCAGTCTTTTTTATCATGTCGGTCAGAGAAGGCGAGGGGGTATGTATAGGCAGAGGTGCTGGTTTGTTGAGCATCTCCATGAAAATTCGGTCTGTTTCCATCAAGGCCTCGTCTATATTAACTTTTTCATAAGAGTATTTTTCGATTAATTGGGCATTTCTCCCCGGGTCATGCCTTTGATCCAAATAAAGCATACAGTCACTTCCTTTGCGCTAGACTATACAGTACTTTCCCTGTCTTTAAGCAAATATTCCATCCCTGGGGCTAGTGCGTCAAATGAAATCCTTTACAGACATCTATTTTATGGCTATGATAATCTTAAAAATAATATGAACACTACTAGGGGTGCCTATGAAACAGGCTGAGAGGAATAAGATTCCAACCCTTCGGACCTGATCTGGGTGATGCCAGCGTAGGAAAGTAGTCAAAAATGGGAGTTATTTTTGCTATTTAAGCCAGGTCCAATCAGGGTCTGGCTTTTTTGGCGTTTTAGGAGGAGGAAGAAGAATGTTGGAAGCAGGAGCTATTCTGGAACAAGTGAGAAGTGCAAATCCATTGGTACATAATATTACAAATGTGGTTGTCACGAATTTTACAGCAAATGGGCTGCTGGCGATGGGGGCATCACCAGTAATGGCTTATGCCCGTGAGGAAGCGGGAGAAATGGCGGGCATCGCGGGTGCACTCGTGCTCAATATCGGGACCTTGGATGAAACTGTTGTGGAGTCGATGCTGATTGCCGGAAAAGGAGCGAATGAACAAAATGTCCCTGTCGTGCTCGATCCGGTTGGTGCAGGAGCTACAGCCTACCGTACAAGAACGGCCAGAAAGCTGATAGAGGAGCTGAATATTGCCGTGGTCCGGGGAAATGCAGCTGAGATAGCAAACGTTGCCGGCAGGAACTGGGACATTAAAGGGGTTGACGGAGGTCAAGGAAAAGGAGATCTGGCAGAGCTGGCGATAACGGCCGCTAAACAATTTAACTCTGTGGTAGTCATAACAGGAAAGGAAGATGTTGTTACGGACGGCAAGGCTGTTTATATCATAAAAAATGGCCATCCTCTGCTAACCAAGGTTACTGGCGCCGGCTGCCTGCTATCTTCCGTGATTGGTGCCTTTTTGGCGGTTGAAAATAACCATGTCAATGCTGCCGCCGCCGCGTTGGCTTTCTATGGAGTGGCAGCTGAAAGAGCAGCAGGTCTTGCCGGGGGAGAAGGTCCTGGCACCTTTCAGGTTCAGCTGCTTAACTCATTGTCATTTGTATCTTCAAAAGAAATAAATGAAAAGGCAGTAATTATGAATGGGGGCGGGAAACATGAAAGTATATAAGTCTTTAACAATAGCAGGATCAGACAGCGGGGGCGGTGCCGGAATTCAGGCGGATTTAAAAACCTTCCAGGAGCTCGGTGTCTTCGGAACTAGTGCCTTAACTGCCGTGACTGCACAGAATACCATGGGGGTACAAGATGTATTTCCATTAAACCCGGATCAGGTCATAAAACAAATCCATTCGGTAGGCAGTGATATTGGGGTTGATTCCTTAAAAACAGGAATGCTTTTCAGCGCTGAGATTATTTCGGCTGTCGCCCGCACGATCCGTGAATTTAAATGGGAAAAGCTTGTCGTGGACCCAGTCATGATTGCCAAGGGAGGGGCCTCCCTTCTTCAGCAGCAGGCCGTGGCGGCACTCAAACAAGAACTTTTGCCTCTGGCCATGGTCTTGACGCCAAATATTCCAGAGGCGGAAGTACTTACAGGGCTTAGCATTAAATCAGAAGAGGACAAGAGGGAAGCGGCCAGGAAGCTCCATGGAATGGGTGTGAAAAATGTCCTGGTCAAAGGCGGCCATGAGGACGATCGCTATCAAGCCACAGACCTTCTTTTTGATGGAGATGGGTTCTATACTTTTCAAAGCAGGAGAATTGCCACAAAGAACACCCATGGGACAGGATGCACTTTCTCAGCTGCCATAACTGCCGAACTTGCCAAGGGGGCAAGCATCCATGACGCTGCGGCGACGGCAAAAACACTCATACAGGCGGCAATTGAGGATGACCTGAACATTGGCAGCGGTCATGGTCCAACGAACCACTGGGCTTACAACCGGAAGATGAAACTAAATAGATAATAGGATATAAAAGGATCTTCCTGCTTGGCTAAGGATAAAGGAGAGAATGAATATGGGACGGATGGACAGCAATAAACTGAAGGATATGCTGAAGGTTTACTTTATAATGGGAAGTGCGAATTGCCGTAAAGACCCCGCTGAAGTTTTAACGGATGCGATTTCGGGGGGCATAACCATGTTTCAGTACCGGGAGAAGGGGGAAGGTGCCCTGCAAGGAAACGAAAAATGGCAGCTGGCAAGGAGACTAAGGTCAATCTGTCATGAGCATGCGATACCGTTTATTGTGAACGATGATATTGAACTCGCACTTGAAGTGGATGCAGACGGAGTGCATATTGGACAGGAAGACGAAAATGCAGAGCTTGTCCGGAAAAAGATCGGAAATAAAATTCTCGGCGTCTCAGTTCATGATCTAAAAGAAGCTGAGGACGCGATCCGCAGTGGAGCAGATTATTTTGGCGTTGGGCCTATTTTTGCAACAACAACCAAAAGCGATGCCAAACCTGCAAGGGGAGGGGCTTTTATTCGGGAATTAAGGGATGCAAAATATGTGAATCCAATTGTTGGGATTGGCGGAATCGTTCCCGGTAATGCTGCTACCGTAATGGAAGCAGGTGCAGATGGTGTTTCGGTCATCACAGCCCTTACGCATGCCCATCAAATCCAGAAAGAGGCCAGACTTTTAAAAGAAGCGGTCTTCCATGGGAGCATGAAGTAAACTTTAGGTTTCGGTTTATTTCAAATAAAACCCCTAAAAAGAAAAAAACTCGTCAATTGACGAGTTTTTTTCTTTTACCTAACTTTTAGATAGCTGCTAACTTGCATACTTGGAAATGGCCAGGGCATGCTCTAGAGCTTTTGACTCAGTGACGCAGGCCCAGATTTCTTCTTCGGACTGTGAGAATTCGTTTCTCTTTTCCCCCAATAGTTGGCAAGGAGAGAGCCTGAAACATTATGCCAAACGCTGAAAATGGCTCCAGGGACTGCAGCAAGTGGTGAAAAATGGGCTGTGGCTAGAGCGGCAGCAAGCCCAGAGTTTTGCATGCCAACTTCAATAGAGACTGCCTTCTGGTCAGCAAAGTCCATCTTAAGCATTTTGGCCGCAAGGAAGCCAAGAAGATAACCTAATGCATTGTGGAGAATGACCACAGCCAGAATCAATAGGCCGCTTTCAAGGATTTTTTCCTTGTTGCCGCTGACAACCGCAGCGACAATAGCTACAATCCCAATCACCGAAATCAAAGGCAATGCCTTGATGCTTTTTTCTACTTGGCGCTTGAAAGCTGTCTTAACGACAAGTCCTAGAACAATCGGTACGAGGACCATTTTGACAACAGACATGAACATGTCCCCGGCCGAAACAGGCAGCCATTGGCTCGCAAGCAGCAGGGTGATGGCCGGTGTCAATATCGGTGCAAGAAGTGTGGAGACCGAGGTGATTGACACAGAGAGCGCCGTATTGCCTTTGGCAAGGAAGGTCATAACATTTGAAGAGGTTCCACCCGGGCAGGCTCCAACCAGTATGACACCAACTGCAACTTCAGGAGGCAGGCGTAGGGCAGTAGCTAAAGCGAATGCCAATAGCGGCATAAAAAGATATTGGGCGGCGACTCCGATTAAAACAGATTTCGGATGGCTGAATACTTCTTTGAAATCCTTGGCAGACAGTGTCATCCCCATTCCAAACATAATGATTCCAAGCAATAGCGGGATGTGCGGCCCAATCCAAGTAAACCCTCCCGGAATTAATAAAGCCAGTGCAGCAAACAGGATAACCCAATAAGCGAAAGTATTACCCGCAAAACTGCTTATTCTTTCCAATGCATTCATATGTATCCCCCTTAAAAAATATAAATTTGATTATACTACTAAAATATTAATATTCAATATATTCTAATTAAAAAAATAAAATAGTGTCAGCTTTTTAAGAGAAGGCTTGTTTTTATGAGACAAAACAATTGTTATACAACAAAAAGCCCTTCCGTAAGAGAAGGGCTTTTTGCTTGATGAATAGAATGATATTTTTTCAGAAAGGAAACTGCTTATTCTTCATGTCGGCCAATGCACCGTTCGCACTCGTAAAGGAAGGATTCCTGCTTTTCTTCAATTCTGCATCCACATTCACGGCATTCCTTCATTTTTGGTTTCATCATTTTTTATTCCTCCTATCGATTTGTTGTTAAATTTAGTGTACTATAACAGAAAATAAAAATCAACAACTGTTATATAAAAACTTTAAAAATTTCAAAATATTTTCATCACTAAAAATCAATGCTAAAGATTCTGTCTTTCTTTGAAACATGAATTATAAGATGAAAATAAGGAAGACCCCGCCAAAATGCCGGGGACTCCATCATTCATCAGTGGATATCCTTCTTTTTGAATTTACCGCCGCGGACCTCTGCGATATCCGCAATGGCCAGAAAGGCGTTTGGATCCCAATATTGGACAATCCTCTTCAGCTTTGATTCCTCTATTCGGTTGATCACACAAAAAATTACTCTTTTATCAGCGCCGCTATACGCTCCTTCTCCATGGAAAAAGGTTACACCCCGTCCGAGCCGTGCATTGATGCTGTCAGCTATCTCCTGTGAAAATTCACTGATAATCCAGACAGATTTCGATTGTTCGAAACCTTCTACCACGGCGTCAATGGCTTTGGAGGCGATATAATAAGCCAGCAGGGAATACATGGCACGTTCCCAGCCGAACACAAACCCGGAAGCTGTAAGGATGAACAAATTAAAAAACATGATGATATTTCCCACTGAGACGGGTAACTTTTTATTGATTAAAATGGCGAGGATTTCCGTACCATCGAGTGCACCGCCGCTCCGGATAACAGTTCCGACACCGAGACCGATAAGCATGCCGCCAAATACGGTCGCAAGCAGCACATCGTCCGTGAAGGCTGGAACAGGATGAAGCATAATCGCAAAAAGAGATAAGGCCGAAATCCCATAAATGGTGGATAATGCAAAAGTTTTGCCAATCTGTTTGTACCCAAGATATACAAATGGAAGGTTGAGGAGAAACAGGAAAATTCCAAGCTTCCACCCAACAATATGGGACAGCATAATGGAGATTGCGGTGATCCCGCCGTCCACAACCTTATTTTTGACCAGGAAAATTTCCAGTCCAACAGCCATGAGCACAGCCCCAAAGGTAATCAGGACAATGCGTCCAGCAACTTTTAAAGCATTCCATTTTTGCTGATAGACCTGTTGTTCTTCTGATTTTGACATAAAATTCCTCCACTCTGTTAATATGGTCCAATTTACCTTTTTTAATAACTGAAATAAGCAACAAAATGCAGAGTTTAAAAATACTTTGACAACGACTTAGCATGGGTGTAAATTCATATAGTAGTATATTCAAATAATCAGATATACAAATTTAAAGTGGAGGCTGGGTTAAGTGACTTGGAAAAAAAGGTTGTTTGGCAGATTTGAAAACTATTCTTTTCATGGCTTTCACCGGGATTTAATGTCCGGACTTGTTGTTGGGGTAATCGCCATACCGCTTGGAATGGCCTTTGCAATCGCCTCGGGTGTCAAGCCGGAACATGGTATCTATACCACTATTATTGCGGGTATCCTGATATCGGTGTTTGGTGGTTCAAAGTTTCAAATAGGGGGCCCAACGGGTGCTTTCATACCTATATTATTTGGAGTTGTCCTCACTTATGGGTTTGAAAATCTGCTGATTGCTGGCTTCCTGGCGGGGAACATGCTTGTGCTGATGGGATTATTCAGGCTTGGGTCCCTGATCCGGTTCATTCCGCGTCCGGTTACAGTGGGCTTTACTTCTGGAATTGCTGTCATTATTTTCACCGGTCAAATCGCAAACTTTTTTGGATTGGAAAATGTGGAAAGACACGAATTATTTCTTGACAACATAAAAGAGGTCTTCATGCACATTGGAAGCATAAATCCGTTTAGTGTCCTGACTGGGGCGATTTGCCTTTCCACCGTTTTGTTGACACCAAGGTTCTTTAAGAAAATACCAGGTCCTTTAATCGGATTGATTGTGTCAACACTGGCTGCCTCCATTCTTTATCCAGGCCAGGTGGCGACAATAGGATCAACATACGGGGATATTCCCGGTAACCTCCCGCCATTTTCTTTTCCGGACCTCACTTTGGTAAGGTGCTTCAAATGCTTCAACCTGCCTTTGTCATTGCCCTTCTATGTGCTGTTGAATCCCTGTTGTCTGCAGTCGTAGCTGATGGTATGACCAATAGCCGGCACAATAGCAACAAAGAGCTGGTTGGGCAGGGGATCGCCAATATCGTTGCACCGATGTTTGGCGGCATACCAGCAACAGGGGCGATTGCACGGACCGCAACGAACATCAAAAATGGGGCAGTTTCTCCCATGTCCGGCATCATCCACGGAATTGTCGTTTTGCTTGTACTGGCTCTTTTTGCACCATACGCAGGCAGCATCCCACTCTCCAGCATGGCTCCGATCTTAATGGTGGTGGCCTGGAATATGAGCGAGCGCCATGTGTTCGCCCATCTGATAAAAACGAGGACATCTGATTCGCTTATCCTGCTGGTAACATTTTTACTTACAGTATTGGTTAATCTTACTGTTGCAGTTGAGGTAGGGCTTGTGATGGCTGTCATTATCTTCACGAAGAGAATGAGTGATATAATGGTGACAACAAAAGTACTGCCGAACCCCCATGCAAGAAACAAAAAAGTGGAGAGCCAAACGGTGTCAAATGTGCATGATTGTCCGCAAATCAGCATTTACAATGTGGAAGGGCCGCTCTTTTTCGGCGCAGCCCAGACATTTGAACATTCCATCATGAGCACTATCCACTATCGTCCGAAGGTGCTGATACTGAGAATGGGAAAAGTTCCTTTTATGGATACCACCGGGGAAAACAACTTTGCAAGCATCGTCCGCCATTTTTCGCAGTATGGCATCATTCTTGTCACCGGCGTACAGTCTCAGCCAAAAGAGCTGCTAATGAAAACCGGCTTATATTCAACCATTGGCGAGGATCATTTCTTTGAACATACAGGTGAGGCGATCAGCTATGCCCTGACAGTGATAAACCCGGAAAAATGCCTTGGCTGCAAACATTATGCTTTCCGTGAATGTCATGGCTTGTCAGGGTCAAAACATAGTTTTCAGGAAAAAAGTCCTGTTTTATCAAGCTGACTCGGAAGGAGAGATTTTATGCATTTGGAAATGCAGAAATTTAAAGCGGATTTCTTTAAAGCTCTGGCTCATCCCCTCAGGATACGGATCCTGGAGCTTTTATCTGAAGGCGATAAAAATGTGAATGAAATTAAAGGGCTTGTCGGCAGTGAAGGATCTGCCGTATCCCAGCAGCTTACCATTTTGCGCAGCAAAAACATTGTTACAGGCACAAAAGATGGAAATCAGGTAATTTATTCCCTGCGCGATCCGATGATCGTTGAATTGCTTGCTGTTGCCCGGCAAATTTTTAACAACCATCTTGTGGATACTATATCCATGCTTGATAAATTCACTGAAAGCGAAATTGAAACAGAAAGTGAAAAATGAGTTTAACAGCGGTACTCTTTTGGGTATCGCTCTTTAATGCCACCTGCGGGAAAATGGCAGAAGGAAGTCATTCTCTTTTACATAGATTGCGGAGGTCTGGTAGGCTGTTTAAATAGGCGCCATCCCTGGAAAAACTTCCAGCGGAAGCCGAAGATAATAAATATTGCCAACAAGGGTTTGAAAATAAACTTTGGGCAAAATTTATATTTTTGCTACCATTCCGATTAAAATTTATGGTATATTATTTAAAAATTCTAGAAACTGTACTAGTTAGGGAAGGTGAAACTATGACAACAGGATTGCAAGTAAATGACAGCAGTCTTCCATTACGCCGGGATGTAAAA
Source organism: Mesobacillus campisalis (assembly GCF_000986785.1). Classification (GTDB taxonomy): domain Bacteria; phylum Bacillota; class Bacilli; order Bacillales; family Cytobacillaceae; genus Mesobacillus_B; species Mesobacillus_B campisalis. Next base: position 112,792 of record NZ_LAYY01000007.1, read on the forward strand.
ATGCTGGGCGGAATGCTGGGCGAAATTCTCGTGCACCATGGCGGTACGGAATTGCTTGATACAGTAGAGAAAATCAGGATTACCTGCAAACAACTGAGAAATGAAAACAATGAAAAGACCTACGAGGAGCTAAAAAAGGAGATTGCGAGCCTTGATGGCTCCATGAGAAAACAGGTGATCCGCGCGTTTTCGGTTTATTTCCACCTGATCAATGCCGCTGAACAAAATCATCGGATCAGAAGGCGCCGGGAGTACCAGCTGCAATCAAACATGAACAGCCAGCCAAATTCCATTGATTCGGCCATCCTTTCATTAAAAGATAATCACGTATCTGCCGACATCATCCAAAATGTCCTCCAAAAAATTTCTCTTGAGCTAGTCATCACAGCCCATCCTACAGAGGCGACTAAACGTTCCGTTCTTGAGCTTCAAAAACGGATTGCTGATATCCTGAAAAATCTGGATAACCCACTGTTATCCAAAAAGGAACGCCAAAAATGCCAAGAAAGCCTGTTTAATGAAATCATGGCTCTTTGGCAGACAGACGAACTTCGTGACAGGAAGCCAACCGTGATTGATGAAGTGCGAAATGGTTTATATTATTTTGACCAGACACTTTTTGATGTTCTTCCCGAGATCCATCAGGAAGTGGAGGATTGCCTTGAAGAGCACTATCCTGATATGGAATGGAAAGTTCCCAACTTCCTTCGTTTTGGTTCATGGATAGGCGGGGACCGAGACGGCAATCCACATGTGACACCAGACGTCACTTGGGAGACTTTAAACAAACAGCGCCGGCTGGTCCTGAAGAAATACAAGAAGGTCCTTGTTGAGCTCATGAAGCGGATGAGCCATTCCACAACTAGGGTCGATGTGAGCGAAGAACTCCTGGAAGCCTTGAAGGTTGAAGAAGACAAGTATCTTAGTGAAGAAAGAAAATGGCCGGTTGAAAAGGAAGTATACCGCAGGGAGTTTGCGGTCATTCTTGAACGCCTGCGCCAGGTGGGTGAATCGGAAATCGGCTACGCATCTGCCGAAGAGTTGCTTGAGGACTTATTGATGGTCAAGCGCAGCATCTACCTGCATCATCCAGCCAATCATGAGCTAAAGGTGCTGCAAAAGCTTATTCGTCAAGTGCAGCTGTTTGGTTTCCACCTGGCGACACTTGATATCCGCAATCATAGCGGGGAGCATGAATCAGCCATTACTGAAATCTTGCAAAAGGCAAGAATCACCGAAGATTACCGCTCCCTGAATGAAGAGGATAAGTTTGTGCTGCTTCAGAAACTGCTTGAAGATCCGCGCTCCTTGCTGCTGCTCCATGAGGATTATTCCAAGGAGACTCAGCAGATGCTCGATGTTTTTCACTTGATTAAAAAAGCGCATAAGGAGTTTGGCAAGAGTTCCATCTCTGTATACCTTATTTCCATGACCCAGGCTGCGAGCGACTTGCTCGAAGTACTTGTTCTGGCAAAGGAAGCTGGGATTTACCGTCTCCATGCGGATGGTTCGGTTGAAAGTGACCTGAATGTGGCACCCCTGCTTGAAACCATTGACGACCTTACGGCAGGTCCGAAAATTATGGAAAAGCTATTCCAAATGGATCTGTACCGCGAGCATTTGCGAAAGCAGGAAGACCAGCAGGAAATCATGCTTGGGTATTCGGATGGAAGTAAAGATGGCGGCACGCTTACAGCAAACTGGAAGCTGTATAATGCACAGGTTGAAATTCATGAAATGGCCAAAAAATACAATATCAGTCTCAAATTCTTCCACGGCCGGGGCGGTTCCCTGGGACGCGGCGGCGGCCCTCTTAACCGGAGCCTGTTGTCACAGCCGGTAGAGACACTTGGGGAAGGTGTAAAGATCACCGAGCAGGGAGAAGTACTTTCATCCAGATACCTGCTTGAGGACATTGCGTATCGCAGCCTGGAACAGGCCACGTCAACTCTCCTTCAGGCAGCTGCGCATGTGCTGAAGGGTTCAGAGCAGGCGCATCACCGCGATCAGCGCTGGGTTAAGGCCATTGAGGAAATGTCAGAGGTGTCCTTAAGGAAGTATCAGGATCTTGTGTTTGCAGACCCTGATTTTATTACTTATTTTAATGAGGCTACTCCGCTGCAGGAAATTGGCGAACTGAATATTGGCTCGAGGCCGATGAGCCGGAAGAACAGTGCCAAGTTTGAAAACCTGCGTGCGATTCCATGGGTGTTTGCATGGACGCAAAGCCGACAGCTGCTTCCGGGGTGGTATGCTGCAGGATCAGGTTTGGACAGCTTTGCGGCCAAAAGTGAGCAGAACCTGCAATTGCTTCAGGAAATGTACCGGGAGTGGCCTTTCTTCCGCTCGACCATTGACAATCTCCAGATGGCGCTTGTGAAAGCGGATCTTACCACTGCCAAGGAATACAGTGAGCTTGTTTCAGACCAGAAGGTTGGGCAGCGGATTTTCAATAATATTGTGGAAGAATACAACAGGACAAAAAATATTTTGCTGCAGATCTCGGATGATGAAGAGTTGCTTGACCATACTCCAAATATCAAGGACTCCGTGCATCGCCGCAACCCGTATGTGGACCCATTGAACTTTATCCAGGTGGAGCTCATTAAGGAGCTGCGTAAAACAGAGGAACCTGACGAAGAACTGGTTACACAGGTTCTGCTGACTATCAGCGGTGTGGCCGCCGGCCTCCGCAACACCGGCTGACCCCAACGGGTGCCATATTTATAAAATTAAAGACCCTCCACAGGATGGAGGGTCTTTAGTTATGCATTTATTGCTTTGCTTGTGGGCTTTGTTTTTGTTTTCGATGCATAACTGTGAGCGGCCATCCCAAAAATGACAATAAACATTCCAGCCCAGGATAGGGGAGAAGGGAGCGGAAGGGAAAGCCAGAGCATTTCACCAGCCAGTGCAAACAGCACTTCAACAGATTGGGTAGCTTCAACCGCTGCCAGCTTTTGCAAATTTCCCCTGACCATATCCGTTGCCATAAAAAACAGGACGGTGGCGACGACGCCCGATGAGAGTGCCACACTCAAAGCCTGAAGGCTCTGGGCTTTTGCAGGGGCACCAACAGTAAACAAGCCATAAAGAGATAAAAGCAGCCAAAATGGGAGGGAGGCAAGCGTCATTCCGAGAACCCGCTGGTAAGCATCAAGCCGTCCCTTACTGACTTCCATCATTTTTCGGTTTCCTAGCGGATACGCGAACGAGGCAATGAGAACTGGCAGAAATCCCAGCAGGAACACCTTGGCAGAAATATGGCTGGCATGCTCCAGCTGCATCAGGATGATTCCCAGCAGGATGACCGATGACATCAGCATTCCTTTCACAGGAAAACGCCCTCTTACTTTCACCGTGCCTGCCTTTGTATGTATGGTTTCCCAGAATAAAGGGGCCAGCAGCGAACCGGAAATAATAGTGATTTGCCATGTGCCTGCAATAAGCCAGCCTGGGGAGTAGGCGGCCGCATAGCACAGCGGGGCATAAAACAGGCAGAATCCTACAAAACTCCATAACAGCCAGCTTTTTGGCTGTTCCTTCATCACTTTTATGAGAGAGGATAGATTTTTCCTGGCAAGTACAATGGCCAGTAAAAAAGGAACCATGAAAAAATAGCGAAGTGACGCGCTCCATATCCAGCTTCCGCCTGTTAAGTCCATAGCCCTGTTCACCACAAAGGTAACAGCGAAAAAAAGAGCTGAAAAAATCCCCAGCGTGATTGGCCGCATGTTTTATCCCCCCTCCAGATAAAATTACTATAGCGGAATTAAATGGAATATTCAACATTTTATGACATCTTTGCCATATAAAAAACCATCCTCAGAAAGGATGGTTTTTCGATTTTTGATTATGGTTGTCTGTTTCTGTTTTTCCTGCTTCGTCTGCAAGCTGATCAAACGATTTCACTTTTCCATGAGGTTGCTGATCTTCTTTCCGCTGTCTCCATTGCCTCTCGCGCTGTCGCTGGGATTGAGTCATTCCGCATGTCTCCTTCTTGAAAAAATTAATCGCTAGTAGCATAACCACTGAGGCCTGTTTCCATCCATGTTGTGAAAGGGCTATTGCATTGTTTTCGATGTACCCGAATGGAAAACATCTACCTTAGGTTCGGGAACACGTACCAGGATAATAAGGCCGACGATGAAGAGGACAATCAGGCTGAAGACACCATGGCTGGAGCTACCAGTAAGCTGCGCAGTAGCCCCAACAAGCAATGGTCCCATGATGGAAGCGAACTTGCCGAAAATATTATAGAAGCCGAAGAATTCATTCGCGTTTTCCTTTGGCACCAGCTTGGCGAAATAGGAGCGGCTGAGTGCCTGGATTCCTCCCTGTGAGGTGGCGACCAGCATGGCAAGAATCCAGAAATCCATTGTTGTCTCAAGAAAGTAGGCGTATATGCAAACGACTATATAAACCATAATTCCGACATAGAGCATTTTTTTGCCAGAGAACTTATCGGCCAGCCGGCCATATAAAATAGCGAAGGGCGCAGCGACTACCTGGGTAGCAAAAAGAATGATCAAAAGGTTTGTGGAGGAAATGCCAAGATCTGACCCATAGGCAGTAGACATGGTGATAATCGTGCCCACGCCGTCAATATAAAAGAAGTATGCAAGCAGGAATAGAAACAGTGCACGATATTTACGGATTTCCCTGAACGTCCTGGCAAGCCGCCTGAAACTGTTTACGACCGGGTGGGGTTCCCGCTCGAGATAATGGCGCTGGTGCACGTTCCGGATCAACGGGAGGCTGAATACACCCCACCAGAGTGCGGTAATCAAAAATGCCATCTGGCTTGCCGCAGTCACCGAAATGGGGATTAGTCCATTTTGGGCCAGAACAATTAGGGCAATGCTAATGAGGAAAGGAATAGTACTTCCTATATACCCAAGGCTGTATCCTCGTGCAGAGATGGAATCCATCCGTTCATCAGAGGTCACATCCACAAGAAAGGCATCATAGAACACATTCGACCCAGCCGACCCAAGCACTGTAAAGGTGTATAAAATTAGCAGCAGCAGCCATTGCCCATTTGGGATAAATGCCAAGCCGGCTGTCGCCACTACTCCGAGCAGGACAAAAAAACGGAAAAACCTTTTCTTGTTTCCCTTATAATCGGCAATGGTGCCCAAAATTGGACCAATCATCGCTAGGATAAAAGTAGCAATGGAAATGGTATAGCCTAGGTAAGCAGTCGAATTGGCGGCACTAATACCGGCATCCGTCGCGGAAGCCTTGTAAAACAATGGAAAAACCGCCGTTGTAATAATAATGGAATACGCAGAATTTCCCCAATCGTAAAACATCCAGCTGTTCTCTTCTTTCGTAAAGCGCTTCATATCATCGGCCTCCTGCTGGTATGCGTCCCCGACTTTTTTCTCCCTGTTTACCAATTATATTCGTGTTGAAAGAATCTTTTCCCTTTCTTAATCTGAATCAATAAATAAAAAAATTAGTCCCATCCGTCAAGGGATGGGACTTACATGGAGTCAGCAGCTTTTAATTGCCTGTATGCCTGCATGAATTTATGTGGATGTATCCTAGTGTGAAAAGAATATAGGCCTCGGTTGGTATGCAAATAAAGGAAACCGCTGTTTCCCGAGAAGGGTTTGTAGGACATGTCGAGAATTTCGTCGAGATGGAAGTGGTCGCTGGCAGTCGTAATTTTGTTGCCTGAAAGGACAAGCTCTTCCTCTAATTCCCTGCAGTGCTGGATATTATTTTTAATTTTTCTGCTAATTTTGATATAAGGATGGGAAATAAGCATACCACGCTTCCTTTCGTTCGTTGATACCCTAAACTGTCTGTCAAATCTACCGGAAATCTCTAAAAGAGGCAACTATTTTGCCTCTGCTTTCATTATTTCCCACCTATAATCTGATAAAACAAATTGAAAAATAAAGAGGATTAATGAAAAAGGAGGTTGCTTATGCCAACAATAAGGAAAGTAGGGCTCTTCGCTGCAGCCAGTGCCATAACACTTGCACTTACTGCCTGCAATGCCGATGATAATGCAAGGGGGGCACGAAATGACAACGCCAATGGAGCAGGTACCTATAACATAAATAATTATCGTCCTGGACGCGACAATAACCTGGATGTGCGAAATAACGGCAATCGGGATGGGATTGACCATAACGGTCCGCTTACGGAGGATTACAGGAAAGAACCAGGTGATTTTGGGTTTTTGGGAACGAGACGAAGTCAAAATAATGCCGGGGCAAATGGAACAGGGAACGGTATTGCCAGAAATGGCCAGCTGACGCGCGACTATGAGGAAGGCAGGGATTTGCGCACGCAAAAAACCGATGAGCAGGAAATGAATATTTCCAGCTTTAGGACCAGCAAGTCCAGCAACGAATATCCTCATACCCGGCCGATTTTAGTGAGGGAAGCTAGGTATCAATATGTGCCAGTGGAAAACGACGGACGAAACTGGCAGGAGTTTTATGGACAAAACGATCAGCAGGCAATGCCTAACCTTGAGCAGGGCGGACAGCAGGCAGCACCTGACTATGGAACTGGACAAGGCCGTCAAGCAGCACCTAATCAAGAACAACAAGCCGCACCATATCAAGGCGGCCAGGCAGAACCGGAACCAGCACCTCAACAGCCTGCACAGGAACAACAGCAAGACCAGCAGATTACACAAGGAATCAGCCAGACTGCACAGCAGGTCATTGATTTAACAAATGATCAGCGGCGTCAAAATGGGCTTCAGCCATTACAAGCGGATCCGCAATTAAGCGGTGTGGCTTTGAAAAAGTCTCAGGACATGCAGCAAAACGGATATTTTTCTCACACTAGTCCAACATACGGCTCTCCATTCGACATGATGCGTGATTTTGGCGTGTCTTACAAGACAGCTGGAGAAAACATTGCACAGGGACAGCGCAGCCCGCAGGAAGTAGTCAATGCGTGGATGAACAGCCCGGGGCACCGCCAGAATATCCTGAATCCCAATTATACCCATATAGGGGTTGGACATGCAGAAGCGGGGAATCATTGGACCCAAATGTTCATTGGAAAGTAATACAAGCGGCATTACTGGCTAAAAGAGAGATTTACGCAGCCTCAAGGCGACTTCCACGTATAAAAAAAGCCACACATCATTTGTGTGGCTTTTGAGTTGTTAAAGTTTAACGGATAACCATTTCAGCAATGGATGACGATTATTATCAATGACCTTTACATCGTTCATTGATACTCGGTCCCGGTGGTCTGCAATCCATTGTTTTACCTCAGCTTTGTCTTTGCAATGAGTATAGTAGGTTTCCCCGCCTTTTCCCAGTGCGTTGATGACATATCTGCAAGAAGACTTCCTCATAATACCCACCTTTTTATCATGTAATTCATTTTGTCTTTCATCATTATAACAAGGTTCACAAAGAATGCTAGAGGTTTTTTTGTCGAATTATATTTAATTAATGTTAAGAATTCTTGGTTCTACGGTTTATGGAGGATGGCAAGTGATCTTTTGCAAGTGGAATATATCGAAATCTGCAGAAAACAGGAACGCCTTGACAGCCGCCAATTTCTGGCAGGCTGTCAAGGCGTTGGGAGAAGTCCTATCAGTTTGCGTAGGGTCTTTCGAACTCTCCTGTGCTGCTTTTTTTCTTTTGAAGCAGACCAGTCAATGCTTTCTTATGCTTTCTCGGAGCCAGAATATAAAGGAAGTCGCCGCCTTTGATCATAGAATTTCCTGTTGGCGGAATCAGTTTGTCTTCGCGGATAATGGCGTTTACCAGCGTTCCAGATGGAAAAGGAATATCAAGGAGAGTCATACCGACTATTTCGGCATCGTCCTCCATACGGTATTCGAGCATCTCGGCGTCCGCTTTTCCTAATGAAATCAGTTCAAGCGAGTGAGTAGGTTCGGATACCTTTGGTCCTGTCAGCCCAAATTTCTCAGCCAACGGAGTGATGGTTGATCCCTGGACAAGACAGCTTATCATGACGACGAAGAAAACGACATGGAACATTTCAGCGCTGCCCTGGACACCCGCAAGCAGCGGAAAGGTGGCGAGCACAATGGGTACAGCTCCTTTTAGGCCTGCCCATGAGAGGAAGTAAAGCTCTTTTCTCGTAAAATTCATCTTTATTGTAGATAGGAAAACAGCCACTGGCCTTGCGACAAACATCAAAATCATGGAGAGCATGATGCCGTTAACCACATTGGCAATTGTAAATAATTCACTTGGGAACACCAGCAATCCAAGGATTACAAACATGGTTATCTGCATCATCCAGGCGAATCCTTCGGAGAATCGGAAAATGGAATGGCGATAAGCAATATCAGCATTGCCGATCACAATAGCGGCAATATAAACGGCAAGCAGGCCGCTGCCATTCATCATTGCAGTCACACCGTAGGTCAAAAGGGCAAAAGCGGTCGCAAACACAGGATAAAGCCCACTTGAATCTAGATTGATTTGATTCAAAGACCAGACAGCCAATCGGCCAAAGATTAATCCTAGAAGCACACCAAGAATCATTTGTACAAAAAAGGAACCGATTAGCGAATAAATGTTAGCATCTGGTAATGTAATCATTTCTATCATTGCAACCGTCAAAAAAACCGCCATCGGGTCATTTGAACCAGACTCTGCTTCTAGGGTCGCCTCAAGTCTAGGTTTGATGTTTTGCCCTTTAAGCACCGCAAAGACAGCTGCCGCATCGGTAGATCCGATGATGGCTCCAAACAGGATGGCTTCCAGCCAGCCAAATCCAAGAATATATTTAGCGGCGACTGCAACAACTCCCGAGGTAATCAGGACACCAATGGTAGCAAGAGAAAGTGAAGGGAGGATAACTGGCCGAAGAGTGGACCATTTCGTCTGAATGCCGCCTTCAAACAAGATGATCACAAGGGCAAGAACCCCTATCATTTGAGCTATTTGTGCATTGTCAAAGTAGATGAATGTTCCCATTCCCATACCGACAAGGATAAAGAGAACAAGAGATGGCACACCAAGACGAGAGGAAAACTTCGTGGTTAAAACTCCTACAATAAAAAGAATTCCGGCAAGCAGAACCAATCCATCGGTATTAAAACCTGAATCAATCAATAAATCACCCCACAGTCGTATAATGTTACTAAAATAAAGTATAACATTTAATTATGTAACCTATAAACAAAAAAGTTTTGAAATTATGTATTTTATTTTTCCACTTTTAACCTTAAACATATCGAAATAATCATAGATGGAAAATCATATCGAGTCTTTCATTAGAACCCATACCACCTCCCCCCTCGAAAAGTTTTTGCGGAATTCAATTTTTAATATAGAAATTTGTAGATTTTTGAAAGCTTGAGTGTATAATTGGTTTGAGCAGAAAATTTCATACATTAAGATCAGGTGTTTTTAAAAAAGCTTGCTTTTTTAGGACTTAAAAGGGAAGTTGGTGTAATTCCAACGCGGTCCCGCCACTGTAAATGGGAGCTTTTGTGCATTGTCCACTGTACATGTCCGTATGGGAAGGAGCACAAAAGCAATGACCATGAGCCAGGAGACCTGCCTGATTCTTACACCAGCAACCCTACGAGGATAGGAGGTGTTTGGCAGGATCATACATATTGTGATTGAACCCGTACAAACATCTCCATGTCGTTGGTGGAGATGTTTTTTTTGTTGGAAAATGCAGACGCTATACGCATCTGCGAAGAGAGAGAGAATATGGAGGTATGGAAAATGAACAGGTTTTACTCACTATTATTGGCAGTTTTCATTACAGCAACCGTATTGGCTGGCTGCGCCGGCACTCAGGAAAACGATTCCGCCACACCTGCAAATAAGGAAGGGCAAACGGAAGGACAGCAGGAATCCGAATTTCCACTAACGATAACCGACGCGCTCGATAACGAAGTTGTGATCGAGGAAAAACCAGAAAGAATAGTGTCAATGATACCAAGCAATACTGAAATTGCTTTTGAGCTAGGCTTAGGTGAAAAAATTGTCGGAGTATCCGACTTTGATAATTACCCGGCAGAGGCAGCAGAAAAGGAAAAGATTGGCGGAATGGAATTCAATGTTGAAAAAATCATTTCCCTGAATCCGGATCTTGTACTTGCGCATGGATCCTCGGCAGAGGCTGGTGAAGCTGGACTGCAGCAGCTTAGGGATGCTGGCCTCACCGTTTTAGTTGTGAATAATGCAAACAATCTTGAGGAAGTGTATGAGACCATCAGGATGATTGGCACAGCCGCCGGTGAAAAAGAAAACGCAGAATCTGTCGTTGCTGGCATGCAAGAAAAAATCCAGGATATAAAAGAGAAGGCACAGCAAATTCCGGAAGAGGAAACAAGAAGTGTCTTTGTTGAAGTCTCACCTGCCCCGGAAATCTATACATCAGGCAAAAACACATTTATGGACATCCTGCTACAGACTATCAATGCCAAAAACGTCGTTTCAGAAGAAGGCTGGATTCAAATGGATCCGGAAGCAGTAATTGAGAGGAACCCGGATGTAATCATTACCACCCACGGATACTATACGGAGGATCCCGTTGAAAATGTCAAGGGAAGGGATGGCTGGCAGGATATTGCTGCTGTTAAAAATAATCAAGTAGTGGATGTAGATTCCGATGCTGTCACCCGAACAGGCCCAAGGCTTGCTGAAGGAGTAGAGGAACTTGCTAAGGCTGTTTACCCGGAAACGTTTAAATAACAAGATTTTCGCTTATCTATTTGCCGCTGCCTTTCTGGCAGCGGCCATGTTGATGGGAATTTCAATTGGCACAGTATCTGTACCTGCTGGCGATATTATCAAGATCATTTGGGCGGAGATTTTCCGCCTGACACCCGACCTGGATCCGATGCATACCAACATAGTTCTCAATATCCGATTGCCAAGAGTCATTTTGGCTGGATTGGTTGGAGCTTCCCTTGCGATTGCGGGGGCCGCCTTCCAGGGGCTGCTGCGAAACCCGCTGGCAGATCCATATACGCTCGGAGTATCCTCTGGAGCCTCGGTGGGTGCTGTTCTTACCTTGTTTTTTGGCATCAGCCTTCCATTCGCCGGGCTGTTTACATTGCCGTTATTCAGTATATTATTCTCGTTCATCACCATTTTCATTGTTTTATGGTTTGCACGCAAAATAGACCGGTCCATGAAAGTCGAGACAATCATTTTAACGGGGATCATTTTTAGTTCATTTTTAGGCTCGCTGATTTCCTTGATGATTGCTCTCACCGGAGAGGAACTGCGCCAGATCATTGGCTGGCTCCTTGGCAGCGTATCGATGAGGGGATGGGACTATATCAAAATCATCCTGCCTTTTTTTGCGATTGGTTCTTTCCTTCTTCTGCTCAATAGCAGGGAACTGAATGCCATGTCTTTTGGTGAGGAGCGGGCACAGCACATCGGGGTAAATGTACATAAACGAAAAATGATTATTTTAATTGCTGGATCTATCCTGACGGGGGCAGCCGTCGCTGTTTCAGGAACAATAGGGTTTGTTGGTTTAGTCATCCCGCATTTGACGAGGTTGCTATGGGGGCCGGATCATGTGCACTTGCTGCCGCTTTCCATTTTTACTGGCGCAGGTTTCCTCATCCTTGCGGACCTGTTGGCGAGGACAATCATTTCTCCCACCGAACTCCCAATCGGTGTGATCACTGCCCTGGTTGGAGCGCCGGTTTTCGGCGTCATTTTAATGAATAGAAGAAGCGAAAGAAGAGGGTAAAGAATGCTGAAAATTGAACAGCTTACAGGAGGCTATTCCCAGACTGACATTATCAAGGATGTTTCGTTTTCAGTAAGCAGAGGAGAAATGTTTGGCATTTTAGGGCCTAATGGCAGTGGAAAGTCTACCCTGCTCAAAATGGTAAGCGGCATCCTTGCGCCTTATTCCGGGAGTATCTCTATCAAAGGAAAGCCTATAAAAAGCTACAGTGCAAAGGAGCTGGCGAGGATTATAGCGGTTTTGCCGCAGCATTCCAGCGAAGCCTTTTCCTATTCCGTTAAGGAGACGGTTTCATTGGGCCGTTACGCCCATCAGGAAGGCTGGTTCCACACCTGGTCAGGGAAAGATGAGGAGATTGTCTGGCAGGTGATGGAGCAGACCGGAGTTGCCATGTTTGCAGACAGCCTGCTCCACGAGCTGTCAGGAGGCGAAAGGCAAAGGGTGTCCCTTGCCCAGGCCCTTGCCCAGGAACCGGAAATCCTGCTTTTGGATGAGCCTACCAACCATTTGGACCTTTCTTACCAAAAGGATTTGCTGGACAATCTTAAAGGGTGGACCAGGAATACCGGCTTGACGGTCATTTCCATTTTTCATGATTTGAATCTTGCCGGCCTGTATTGCGACAGACTGCTTTTACTGGATAGGGGCAGGATCAAAAGTATGGACTCTCCTAACGAAGTGCTGCGGGAGGAACAAATTGCCCAAGTCTACCAGACAAGTATTCAAAAGCAGCCTCATCCAAAAGTTCCTGCCCCCCAGATGGTTCTTCTTCCGGAAACCGAAGGGAACCAGACAGAGGAAAAATTAATTGATGAATCCCTGCTGCAGGTCTCTGATGAGTATATTATGCTGCGGTCTCCACAGCATCTCAGGACAATGTCTTCAGGTGTAGTCGGTTCGGGAATCGGCTGGCATCGGAACTTTATCAACCGTCATGTTGGCAAGGATTACGATTGCAGCGATCATCGCAGTGAAATGGCAGATTATATCAAAAAACTTGGCTTTGAGCCCGGAGAAACAGTAGGGATGATGACTGCTGTTTTTTTGGAGGATGCAAGTTTTACATTCTTAAAAGAAGAAGGCTTTTCCATTCTGGTTGTCGTTACAGCGGGAGTTGGAAATGCGGTGGACGCTTCCAGGAGCAAGGTCCACTCCTCGGAACTCGTCCCTGGAACGATCAACATCTGGATGTTTGTGAATGGTGAATTGACTGAGGAAGCATTTATCCAAGGAATCATGACAGCAACCGAGGCAAAAGCAAAGGCACTGCATGAACTTATGGTGAGGGACCCTTTAACCGGAACAATTGCGACAGGAACATCAACGGACAGCATCCTGATTGCTGCGACCCAGCATGGAAGCAAAATGGACTATGGCGGGACGGTCACTCCTCTTGGCAAGCTTATCGGGAGGGGCGTTTACGACTGTACGCTGGAAGCTGTTGGCAAAAGCAGAAAAAGGGTGAAAAGATGATCCACCACATGATTGCCTTAATAATTGCCGTTATATTGGATAAGCTTATCGGTGACCCGCCGCACTGGCCCCACCCTGTCAGGTGGATGGGAACTTTCATCAGTCATCTTGAAAGAAGATGGAACAGGGGAAAGAGGAGGAAACTGCGGGGGACAGCAATGGTAGTTGCTGTCCTCCTGGCAGTTGGTGGTGCTTCTTTACTATTTGTAAGCGGAGCTTATTTCATTCATCCCGCAGCAGGAATCGCAGCCGAAGCAGTGTTGATTTCCACTGCCTTGGCACAAAAAAGCCTTAAACAGGCGGCCATGGCTGTCTATGAACCTCTTAAACAAGAAAATATCCAAGAGGCCCGGAGAAAACTATCCTTCATTGTTGGGAGGGATACAGAGCAATTGGCTGAGCCGGAGATTGTCAGGGGGGCAGTAGAGACGGTGGCAGAAAATACGAGTGATGGAGTCACTGCGCCAATGTTTTGGGCTCTGATCGGAGGGGCGCCCCTTGCCTTGATTTATCGGGCCATAAACACATGTGATTCTATGGTAGGCTACCGGAATGAAGCATACATGGAGTTTGGGTGGGCATCGGCCCGCCTTGATGATCTTGCCAACTGGGTGCCCAGCAGAATCACCTCTTTTGTAATGCTGATGGTTAATAGGCCAGAGCAATTCTCAAGAAAAGAGGGATGGAAAATCCTCTGGCGTGATGCCAAAAAGCACCCGAGCCCTAACAGCGGGTGGGGAGAGGCGGCAGTTGCAGCCATCCTCGGTGTTCAGCTTGGAGGCATTAATTACTATAAAGGAATCATTTCTGATCGGGCTCGCATGGGCGCGCCGGTCGTAATGCTCGAAAAGCAGCATATTGTTAAAACGAACATAATTATGGAACGTACAGTCCTGTTTTTTTTATTATTGCTTTGTATGGGAGGAATACTGTTTGAAATGGCCAGAGCATGGAGCTAATCCGCATTTGATGTACGAAGCGTTAAATAGGCAAATTCCTTCACAAATAATTGACTTCAGTGCGAACATTAACCCGTTGGGACCGCCTTCCTCATTAGCTGAAAATTGGCCGATGCTTTTAGAGCTTGTCTCTGAATATCCTGATTCAAGAGGAACAACTATAAAAAGGAAGATAGCAGATTTAGAAGGATTATCAGAAGAGCAGATTTTGATAGGCAATGGAGGGGCCGAAATAATCAGCCTTATTGGCCGGATGCTGTCAGGAAAGAAAGTTCTGATTATCCAGCCTGCCTTTTCAGAATATGAAGAAGCCTGCCGGGTGAATGGCTGCGAAGTAGAGTACCTTTCACTGAGCAGCGGGAGCTGGGAATGGGAGAAGGGGCTTGAGGAAAAGCTGGAATCGGCGGATGCTGTGTTCCTCTGCAATCCCAATAACCCAACCGGAATTTATTATCCTCCGGCGCTATTCCTGCCCTTATTAAATAAATGCAAAATAAATGATTGCCTGCTGATCATTGATGAGGCTTTTTATGACTTTGTTACTGAATATGAAAGAATTGTTCCATACATACAAAAATACAGCAACCTGCTGATTATCCGGTCGATGACCAAAATGTTTGCCATTCCCGGCCTCCGGCTGGGATATTTAATAGGAAGCAGCGAAATCATTGCAAACGTTTCAGCCTTTCAGCCTCATTGGAGCATCAATGCTCTTGCCTTAAAAACAGGGGAATGGCTTCTTGAGAGCGAAACATTCATTCAGGAAACAAAAAATCTGATACAGAAAGAAAAAACAAAGCTGTTTGCATTCTACCAGGAATATGGTTTCCTTTTTTCTCCATCAAGCACAAATTTTTATCTGCTGAAAGACCCCCAACTAGACGATCAGCTGCCATTTTTTCTGTATTTACTGGAAAGAGGCATCGTTCCGAGACATACCATGAATTTTCCGGGGCTAAGGGGACGCTGGCTCCGGTTTGCCATAAAAGGGAGCGCTGAGAATGAGCGGCTTATGAAGGAGGTTTCTGAATGGAAGAGCAGGGCATCATTTTTATAAGCGGCGGTGTCAGAAGCGGAAAGAGCTCCTTTGCCGAGGAACTTGCTGCTAAACTTGCTTGTGATTCGAATGCTCAGCTTCATTATATTGCTGCAGGCCAGGCAAGTGACCCAGAAATGATGGATCGAATTTCCCGGCATATAAAGGACCGTGAAAGAAGAGGGCTGAACTGGAACACCTGGGAGCAGCCAAGGGATTTGGCCAAGCTTGCCCCTTGCTTCTCAAAGAATGATGTTGTACTCCTTGATTGCCTGACGACATTGTTAAACAATGAGTTCTTTCAGGGAAAATGGCAGGAGACCAGTTTCCGTGAGGGTATGGTGTCATCCATAATCGAGGCTGTCCGGCAAATCTCTGATAGCTGCAATGCCTTGATTCTCGTCAGCAATGAGGTGTTCCATGAGCCCCATACGGAGAATGAGCTGGTTTTTTACTACGCATCGGCGCTCGGAAACCTTCATCAGAAAGTGGTTTCCTTGGCCCGTTATGCTTTTCTTGTGGAATCCGGCGTTCCGCTCATGATGAAGGGAGCGTTGAAATGATGAAAGGTATTATGATTCAGGGTACATCTTCGGATGTCGGCAAGAGCCTGATTACTACCGGCATCTGCAGAATCCTTGCTAATGAAGGACTTCGGGTTGCACCTTTCAAGTCTCAAAATATGACCAATCTTTCCTATGTGACTCCCGACGGAAAAGAAATCGGAATAGCCCAGGGCATCCAGGCAGAGGCAGCCAAAACACCTGCAACGGTGATGATGAATCCCATCCTGCTGAAGCCAAGGTCAGGCCAAAGGGCGGAAATCGTGCTGTTTGGCGAAGTAATTGAAACATTATCCGGGAGGAGCTATCGCAAATCATTTTACCACAAGGGTCTTGCTGCGATCCGGAAGGCATTGGATAATCTGGAACAGGCTTTTGACTTGGTGGTGATTGAAGGAGCGGGCAGCCCTGTCGAGATGAACCTGAAGGACAGGGAGTTAGTGAACATGAAGGTGGCTGAGATGGCAAATGTTCCGGTCGTCCTGGTAGCCGATATTGAAAGGGGCGGGGTTTTTGCAAGCATCGTAGGCACCCTTGAGCTTCTGGAATACGAGGAAAGGCAGAGAGTAAAGGGAATCATCATTAACATGTTCCGTGGAGACCTTACCCAGTTTTCTGGCGGAATTCAGTGGATCGAAGAAAGAACAGGGGTACCTGTCCTTGGAGTGGTACCATATCTTGAAAACCATATGATTGATATGGAAGATTCTTTGTCATTACAGCGCTCATCACGCAAAAATGCCGAGGAAATGCGGGCTACTGCGGGCATACTGACTGGAGATTTTTCCGATTTAAGAGATATTGAAATGCTATCGAAAAAGCTGCCAGACCGGGAGGCTAAACCTCTCAGTCAGTTAAAGGAACAGAAATACAATGAAGTGGCAGAGCACCTTCTTAGCCATATTGATTGGGCCAAACTAAAGCAAATCATGCTGGAGTGGAACCAATGAGTTACATCAAAGGTTTCCTGCTGAATATGCAATTCTTTACCAGTATTCCAATTCCTTTGTCCCTGCCTATGGATAAAGGGCATCTGGAAAGGGCGGTGAGAACTTTTCCCCTGCTAGGTCTTTTTCAGGGCGCTGTCTATTCAGCGCTATTGTACATTCTGGTGGAATGGTCTTCTTTCTCCATCTTAACTGCCGCATTTGCCGTTTGGCTTGCAGGCATTATCCTTACAGGGGGAATCCACATCGATGGCTGGATGGATGCCAGCGATGCTTACTTTTCCTTCAGGGATAAGGAGAAAAGGCTGGAAATCATGTCCGATCCGCGAACAGGTGCTTTTGGTGCATTGTCTGTCATTGTCCTGTTAAGTTCAAGGTTCTTTTTTATCTATGAGATAGTGGCAAGGATGAGTGGTCTTTCCTATTTTCTGATTGCCTGTATCCCTATTTTCAGCAGGGCGGTGATGGGGGTTTTGCTCACTGTCGTAAAGGGGGCAAAGGAAGAAGGACTTGGACAGCTGTTTCAGCAATCAACCACAAAATATACGCTTTATGCCTATCCTCTTTATTTATTCTTCCCGCTGGCAGGATATTGGGCAACGAACCAGGCGGTTTCATTTATTTTTATGGTTCTGGCCACTCTGGCTATCCTATTTTATCTCAGGCATAAAATACCTAAATGGTTTGGCGGGATGACAGGAGATGTACTGGGCGCAAGCGTGGAAGGGACGGAGCTGCTTTTATGGATGACACTGTGGTTATTGCATTATTTCGTCATGGGCTGACAGAAGGCAATAAAAGGCATGCGTATCTGGGATGGACTGATTCCCCACTATGTCCCGATGCAAAAAGGAAACTTGGTAAACCGGATGCCCGCTATTCTATGCTTTTCAGCAGCAATTTGGGAAGATGCCTCGAAACCTCACGCCTGTTATTTCCCCAGCTTCACCCTCAACTCATGAGTGAGTTGAGGGAAATGCATTTTGGAGAATGGGAAGGGAAAGTGTTTGAAGAATTAAAAGAGGACCCTCACTATCAAAAATGGCTTTCAGAGCCTTTTACTGCCAAAGTACCCGGGGGTGAATCTTTTTCGGACTTTGCTCTCCGGGTGGAAATGGGCTGGAATGAAATCACCAGGAAGATAAAAGAGAAGAAAATCGCCACAGCAGCTGTCATGACACATGGGGGTGTGATCCGGTATCTCTTGTCCAAATTTTCACCCGAAAAAAAGGATTATTGGGACTGGAAAATAGACCATGGTGCAGGATATGAACTTGTTTGGGAAGAAGATAAATGGAGGAGGGGAGAACGGTGCACTTTGTTACAGGCGGCGCCTATAATGGAAAAGCAAAATGGATCAGGGAGCAATACAGGCTGACCAGTGCCCCCCACCTATGGCTTTCGGCTTACAATAATGATAAGCTCCCCGAAACATTGTACCATTGGAGTGACAACAATATTGTGATTATTGAAGGCATTGAACAATGGATAAAGGCTGGTGCTGGTTCCTCCGAACCTGAAGCCCTCCTGGAAGAGTGGACGGAGATATTGAAAGTGTGGCTTGACTGGGAGAACATGAACCCTCAAAGGAAGCTGATCCTTGCAGGAACTGATATCACAAAAGGAATCGTTCCCACTCTTGAATCAGACCGAAAATGGCGGGACATCACAGGATGGGTTTATCAGAGGATAATGGGGTTGGCGGATGAGGCAGACCTGGTCTGGTACGGAGTTTCATTAAAACTAAAAGAAAAGGGGCAAAGAGGATGAAATTATATACACGCACAGGCGACAAAGGGCAAACGAGCATTATCGGCGGAAGGGTGGACAAGGATGATATTCGTGTCGAAGCCTATGGCACGGTTGACGAGGTAAACTGCTTTGTCGGCCAGGCCGTTACCCAGCTTGACCACAATGTGTTTGCCGATGTACTGGCGGATCTTGAAAAAATCCAGCACGAACTGTTTGATTGCGGCGGTGACCTGGCAAATGTAACCAAAAAAAGGGAGTTAAAACTGACGAGGGAAGCTGTTGATTACCTTGAAAAGAAAATTGACGAGCTGATTGCAGAAGCTCCGGCACTCGAGCGCTTCATCCTGCCGGGAGGCGCTCCTGCATCTGCCTCCATCCATATAGCCCGTACGGTCACAAGAAGGGCGGAAAGGCTGGTCGTGTCTTTGAGAAAAGCGGACCCTGAGGTTTCAGAGGCTTCCTTGCAATACCTTAATCGGCTGTCGGATTACTTTTTCGCACTGGCACGCGTAATCAATTTCCGGCTGGGTGAGAAGGATGTTGAATATGCACGGAGTGCCAAGGTATTCCGGGAAGGCAAGCGGAAAGAGGATGTTAAGGGTGAATAAATTTGCACTGAGTTGCATGCTCGTTGCTTTGACGGCAATCGGCTCCATGATGAAGGTGCCAGCTATTATAGGCAGTATTGCACTGGACGCTTTCCCTTCCCTGTTGGCTGCCGCTATGCTGGGAGGTCCTTCGGGAGCTGTGGTTGGCATGCTTGGTCACTTGCTATCTGCCGTCCTGGGCGGACTGCCGTTGGGGGCATTCCATATTCTCGTAGCCGCTGAAATGGCAGTGCTGGTTTATCTGTTTGCCCACTTTTATCAAAAAGGAAAGCGGATGCTTGCCGTGTTGCTCTTCATTGCCGGCAACAGCCTGATTGCTCCACTTCCGTTTATCCTTTTTTTCGGTACCTCCTTCTATTTAGCCATCGTTCCTTCGTTAATAGCCGGTTCAATTTTAAATGGGGTTCTCGCGTACGTGTTGATCCCAAGGCTGGCAGGAGTGCTAAAAATGTTTAAGGGCAACGTGGAGACTAACTCATGAGAGATGTTCTGAGCTTCCCATTTAATGATAAAGAATTCATCGTCGTCGCAAGTGATAACAGTGGGAGCATTGGCAATAAACCCGGGGACTCTGTGTATACTGATTATGAGACAGTAGCTTATTATTCTGTAAGAGTTGCTGCGATGGAGTGCCTAGCCGCAGGTGCAGAGCCTTTTGCTGTCACACTTCAAAATTTCTGCGGGGAAAGTGCCTGGGAGGAGCTGGAGCTGGGAGTTAAAAAAGGCCTTGCCGAGCTGAAGCTGCCTGATGTTAAGATAACGGGCAGCACTGAAAGTAATTTTACACTAAATCAATCAGCTGTTGGCCTTAGCGTCCTTGGAAAAACGACAAGCTTGGTTTCTGGTCCGCTGGTATATTCAGATGACATACGGCTCGCCGTTATTGGGAGTCCGCTGGTTGGTGGCGAGGTGCTGGAAAGAAGCGGCGAGACGGCCCCTTTATCACTTTTCGCACAGCTCCATTCCTTGGGATATCCCGTCCTTCTGCCTGTTGGCTCAAAAGGGATTCTTTCCGAGCTGAACAAGCTTTTTGCTAATCGTACATTCACAAAGGAAAAGCTGATTGCAGAACTCGATATGCTTAAATCATCAGGGCCAGCCACCTGCTTTATCATCGTCTTTCCGCTGGAGAAAGAAGAGGAGATCAAGTCAATTGCAGGGAGCTATTTCCATCCGGTAACAGAAAGAAGGGACTCCGATGCTTAAAGTCTATTTCACAAGGCATGGCGAGACAGAATGGAACGCCGAAAAACGGATTCAGGGACGCCTGGATTCCAGGCTTACCGCCAGGGGAGAGCGTGATGCCTATTTGCTTGGGGAGCGGCTGAAGGATATAGAATTTGACCGGATTATATCATCCCCTAGCGGGCGGGCGATGCAGACAGCAAATGCCCTTAAACGAAATCGGCCACTTGGGATTGAGGCCGATGAAGAATTAATGGAGATATACCTGGGAAACTGGCAGGGAAAAACAGAAAATGAGATCAAAGAACAGTATCCGGAAGAGTTTTACCTTTACTATCACCGTCCTGAGCTTTTTCAAAACCCGGAAGGCGAGAGTTTTTTTGAGGTGAAAAAACGGGCAGAGTCGTTTTTGAATCGTTTGGAACAGGAAACTTCCTCAGGAAATATCCTGGTTGTTACACATGGGGTATTTTTGAAGGCAGCTTATTTGATTTGCCGTAATGCACCTATAGAGCAAATATGGCGGCCTCCTTATTTGCATGGTACAGGCCTGACGATTGTTGAAATAAATAACAGAAAGACAAAGCTGCTGCTTGAAGGATGCATTGAGCATTGCGAGTAAGGGAAGATGGCTGCATGGAAATGAAGAGAATCTAGAAATCAGCATTTGTATTTATATTATTGGTGGGTATGGTAAAAATTTTTAAGGGACCTGTGTGACAGGTCTCTTTTTTATCCTTTATTTTCTAATCTCATTCCTTTGCCAACAGGGTAAAATAGGAAAAATACGCTATGGAGGCGAAAAAATGGGGAGAAATGAGGAGCTGATTAAGAAAATACAAGAACATGCTTTTAGAATTGATTCCTATGATGACCTGGACGCTATCATTAATGAAGCTGGTGATGCTGATTATGTATTGCTTGGAGAAGCGTCTCATGGTACATCGGAATTTTATAGTGCACGAGCTGAACTGACAAAAAGGCTGATCAAGGAAAAAGCTTTTTCGTTTGTCGCTGTCGAGGGAGATTGGCCCGCCTGTTTTACAGTAAACCAATATGTAAAAGGATATAAGGAAGGTACTGCAAGAGAGGCCTTACAGGACTTTAACAGGTGGCCAACGTGGATGTGGTCGAATCGGGAAGTGCTCGATTTTGTCACTTGGTTGAAGAATTATAATGCAGCAAATGGAAAGCGAGCAGGTTTTTATGGCCTGGATGTATACAGTCTGTGGGAATCGATGGAAGAGATGATCAGGCAGCTGGAGAAAATAGCCCCGCAGGATGTTGAGGCAGCCAAAAAGGCATTTTCCTGTTTTGAGCCGTTTGACCGGCGTCCGGAGAATTATGCGATTTCCGCTTCTTACTATGGAGAAGACTGCACCGAGGAAGTGGTCAAGGTACTGATCGAGCTTCAAAAAAACCGCAAAAAATATGACCAGGATGAGGAAGCCGACTTGAATCTTGAAGTGAACAGCCTGGTGATGCTGAATGCGGAGAGATATTACCGGGCAATGGCAAAGGGAGGCCCGGATGATTGGAATATCCGAGACACCCACATGGTGACCGCTTTGGAGAAAATCATGGCTTCACATGGAGCAGGGGCCAAGGCTGTGGTCTGGGAGCATAACACCCACATTGGTGATGCCAGGGCAACCGATATGGCCGATGAGGGGTTGGTAAATGTGGGCCAGCTTCTTCGAGAGACATATGGGGACAGGGTATATACAGTGGGTTTCGGTACACATCGCGGTTCGGTGACTGCATCAAGGGAATGGGGAAGCAAAGTGGAGGAAATGACGGTGCCGGAAGCCCAAATTGGCAGCTGGGAGGATGTCCTCCACCAAGCGGGGGCTTTCGACAAGTACCTGATTTTTAATGAGAAAAATGCCCAGAAGTTTAATGGTGTCCTTGGCCACAGGGCAATTGGCGTCGTTTATAACCCCGAATACGAGCACCTCGGCAATTACGTTCCCACACGCGTGTCGAAGCGTTATGATGCCTTTATATTCCTTGATAAGACAAAGGCGCTTACACCAATGCAGGGATAAATGGATGGATATGTCGTTTGTATGAACGGCTTTGTTGTAAAACCTTTTTTATTGTTGTAAGAGGCTGTGATTTTGAAGTAGAGAATGCAATTCGTCGTAAACAGTCCAACTTTGCAGTAAGCGGTAATATTTCGGTGAAAAGCAAAGCAGAGCCAGGTTCACCTGGCTCTGCTTTGTTTTTACCTGGCTTGTCCAAGGCTGACGGTAGCTGAGACTTTTCCGCGCTCATTTTTGAAGATGCTAACCGTAAATGTACCTGGCTCATCTCTCCGGAAGCTTTCTTTTGCAACCGACCGTGCGAGTGAATTGCTTCTGTATTGAATAATTCGCTGGTCGAGGTTACCATCTTTTACTTCCTTTACCTTCATGGAGTCTTGCGGGATCCTTTCATCCAAGTAAGCATAGATTTCTTCGTCATTAAGCCCTCCGCCTGGATGATACGCGAACTGATATTGAACGTTTACGGCACGGTGAGCTTCAAATGTGACAATCATGAACTCCCCCATATAGCGGGCAATTTCCTGGTCAGCAATATTTTCGCCATAAGCTTTATCGAAATGCTGGCGAACATCTCCTATGCCAGGCTGAGTTGAAAGAATGTGACGGGCATTTGGGTCTGTTTGCGTTTTTGCCCGGATTTTTTCCCTGGAAGGGTTATTCAAATCTTCCATAATCACAATTTTTTCGTCATCTGCCTTACAGCCCGCCAAACTTGCTGTTAAAATTGCCACAAACAAGAGGACCGCGAATCTTTTCATAAACCTTCTTCCCTTCTCGAAAGTCTTTTGTTTAGCTTTCCCAATTGTCAATTAAAAAATGTTAAAAAAATTGTTGACTACAATGTATTATGCGTGATATTATATTTTATTTGATTAATTTTTAAGTATCCTGTATACTGAAATAGTTCGTATATGGGGGTGGAAAGCTTTGTATCAAGTAGGCGACAACATTGTCTATCCAATGCATGGAGCAGGTGTGATTGAAGCGGTAGAAGAGAAGGAGATTGGCGGGGTATCACAGAAATATTTTGTGATAACAATGTCAAGTAAAATGAAATTGATGATCCCAACTGGCAAAATTGGCCTTTCAGGTGTACGTCCTGTTGAAGATCAAATATCCCTGAAAAGCATGCTTAACTGTTTACAGTTCGGGCCAAGTGACGACACTTTGCCGTGGAGGCAGAGGTATAACAACAATATGGCTAAATTAAAGACGGGCCATCTGCTTGAAGGTGCTGAAGTTGTCCGTGATCTTATGAGAATGAACAAGAAGAAGCCTCTTAATACGAGTGAAAGGCAAATGCTTCAAGATGCCCGTAAGATCCTTATCAGCGAAGTTGGCATAATTGCGGGAATTACTCAGGACGAGGCTGGGAAACTGCTGGATGAACGGCTTGAAGTTTCCAGCATTTAAAACGATTTACGGTTAATGGAAATGAAAATAAATTTTGGGCTGGTTATAAGAAATAAACAAATCAGGAAAATTTTCCATTGTAATTATAAAAATTAACTGTTATAGTAAAGAAGAATTATTTTTGTTTTTTCGGCAAGGTGTTTGTCTTGAAGTTTGAGCAAGGATAGTAACAAAATGTGTGCGCAGGCACACGAGGAGGAAACACAAATGGAACAAGGTAAAGTAAAATGGTTTAACGCAGAAAAAGGTTTCGGATTCATCGAGCGCGAAGGCGGAGACGATGTATTCGTACACTTCTCAGCTATCCAAGGCGAAGGCTTCAAATCTTTAGACGAAGGCCAGGACGTAACTTTCGATGTTGAGCAAGGCCAGCGCGGTGCTCAGGCAGCTAACGTACGCAAAGCATAAAACCAAATAGATAAAAGACTCTCATTCCGAGAGTCTTTTTTATTTGGTTCATTTGGCTATGAAGGAGTTGTGTGTATGTATCCAAATATTCAATGAAGGTAATCATGCCTGCTATCAATATATAGTGAACCATCCTGCTGCACTTCTGCATAAAAAACCTCGGAAACAGAAGGAACCCCAAGAACCATCAACTGCTCTTCAAGCCAATCCTCAGAAAGTTTCAGCTTGTTTAAATTGCTCCTATTCACAATGCCATCCGAGATTACCTCAGTTGGGAATGGATAGACGATGTCTGGCATGCCATTTGTTTGGCCCATTCTGTTTTTATTCTGAATTCCGCTTTTTTTCATTACTGACAACTTCCCATCAACTTCAAAAATTGCATAATGGACGTCCTTCATGGAAAAGACGTCTTTTTCACGAAGCATAGTCCTCAGGCTGTCGATATCCAACTGCACTTTCCTCATGGACTTTTCCATGATTTTCCCATCCTTGATGACAATAACCGGTTCGCCATCCAGCCATTTGCGGAATCTGGCCGATTTGATGTCAAAAAAACCCATAAGGAGCGTCAATGCCGACCAACCCGCAAGTGTAATAACCCCATGAAGGATGCTTAGTGCTGGGTCTATTAATAATGCCCCGCCTAAAGTTCCTAGTGTCATGGCCGAAACAAAGTTAAACAAGGTCATTTGGCTGATTTCTTTTTTTCCCATCAGTCTAGCTAGAAAAACCAGGGCAAAAAAAGCGATGAGCAGCCTGATCAACAATTCCGCCAATGTCATAAATAACCCACCTTTATTGGTATGTTGCCCAATATTAATGGGAATATTTATCATTTCCAAGAGCATGCAAAGTGAAAAACATCACCCCGGCATTTACATGCGGGGCCGGGGCAGGCGACATTACAAATTAAGGATATCCTTATCCTTGGCAGGTAAAAGGTTGCGAATGGCATGAGCCACTCCGTCTTCGTCATTGTTCTTTGTGATGATATCCGCTTCCTGCTGAATATGCAGCGGTGCATTTGCCATTGCAACGGATGTAGTGGCTACCTCAAATTGGGCAAGGTCGTTGCCTCCATCGCCAAATGCGATGATCTCATTAAACGAGAGGCTCATCATTTTCTGATAGCGGAGCAGAGCTTTGCCTTTATGGGCATCCCCGGAAGTGATCTCAACATTATTGGGAAAAGACGAAGCCATTGACAAGTTGTATTTGCCATCCAGAGCCTTTTTAACTTCATCAATTCTCGCAAGTTCATCATAGTGGACCAGTGCGATAATCTTATAGATTTTCAGGTCTGGCAATGCAAGGATGGCGTCATAGTCGAATTCCCCGAACAGGGTATCCAGTTCCTCTTTTGATTTGCCATGCAGCGGCGGCAAAGTGGAAGGGTATCCTCCATGGTTTGTATAGACCAGGATGCCAACTTCCAGTTTCCTTAAGATTGGGAACAATTCCTGGTAGGTCCCGACAGGAATGGTTGCCTCGTACAGGAGTTCACGGTCCTTGGAATATAGAATAGAACCATTCACACAGAAAATCGGTACTTTAAGATTGTCCAGTGCCTTGATTTTAATCACATCCCCAACAGCACGTCCTGTATTGAGAATGATGCAATGGCCTTGTTCCTGCAATTCAGTTAGGGCTTTTATATTTTCTTCAGATACGTCCTGGTTGGAATCCAATAGCGTTCCGTCAAGATCAATGGAGTAACAGTTCATGTTTTGCTAATTCCTTTCTCGTTCATATCAAATGCTACTATATCAGATTATCATAATGAATGGGCGGAAAAAAGATGGTGCTTTCATTGTTAACTTTCATTTAATTTCGGTTGACACAAATAATAAAATCTTATACTCTATGGTTAACTAATATTCAGAATAGTTAAAAGGGGACTGGAAAAGGATGAAAAAAAGACTAAGCGCATTTGAAATCAGCCTGGCAGGCATGTTTGTCGCAATGATGGCGGTCGGTGCCAATATTACAGCAATTGCTCCATTTATGATAGTAGGCGGGGTCCCTATCACACTGCAGACATTTTTTGCCATTCTTGCTGGAGCAGTGCTGGGAAGCAGGCTTGGGACAATCTCCATGGCTGTTTATGCTTTTGTAGGGCTAGCAGGGGCGCCGATATTTGCCAGGTTTGGAGGCGGAATCTCAACCATCGTCAGCCCGACGTTTGGATTTATTGTTTCCTTTATCATTGTCGCTTTCGTCGTCGGCAAGATTGTGGAAAGGAAGCAAACGCTATCCACCTATATTATTGGCTCACTAGCAGGATTGGCAATTAATTATTTCTTCGGAACGAACTGGATGTATTTTGCCTATAAGCTTTGGGCAGCCGCCCCGGAAGGCTTCACGTATGGAATGGCATGGCTGTGGATGGCCGCTCCACTTCCAAAAGATATCGCACTTACTATTGGTGCCGCCGTTTTTGCGCATCGCTTTGATCGCAGTGTCCTCAGCCGGAGCCAGCTAAGGAATCACAAACGCACCGCTTAAAAAAAGGCAGGATAGAGCCTAAGCAGAAATGCTTGGGTTTTTTTCATTTTGAGATATAAGCCGACTCACATGTGGTACAATCAACTTTGACCTAAAATGGAACGGAAACCCTCAGAATGGAGTGGGACAGGTGAATTTAAAGATTAATGAGCATATCATCAGGGAGTTGTGCGGAAGTGTCTCCTTCAAAAGAGGAGTAAGTTTTTACCGCAGCGACAAAGTGGAATTCAAGTCATATGATACAGGATTTGCTGAAGCCTTTGTAAGGGGAAGCGCTGAATTTTTTGTTACCGTCAGGGCATTGAATGAGGGAAAATTTATAGTCTCATGCAGCTGCCCGAAGCTCTCATCGTATCATAAGGAATGTCAGCACTCCGCTGCCGTTCTGCTTGCGGTATTGGACCATCAGCGCCTTGGCACGGTTCCTGAACTGCGGGCAGAAGAGAACGTGGAGACTGCCGGACATGGTGACAGCGACTTTGCAGCCACAGAAGGGAATTTGGCAGAAGGGCTGCTCTCCCTGTTTGGGCAGAAGCCGAATAGAGCTCCACGCGCAGGCCGGCAGTATTTTGAAAACAGGCAAGTGATCCAGTCAACCTTTGTTTTCAAACCAGTTTCCGTTGGAGGGTTTCATATGATGGGAGTACAGATGATACTGGGAGGAATAGCTGTAAAGGATATACGCCAAACACTTGCAAACGTTAAAAATGGGGAAATATCCGTTCTTTCGTTATCCTCTTCCTTTGATCCCGCACTGCATTGTTTTGACAGGATTTCCGACGCTGTCATTCAACAGCTGATTCAGGTGCTTGATGATGAGACCAGCTTTCTTTCCAAACTACATACATTTGTTAAACCCGAACCAGATACTCTGATCATTCCTTCTTCATCATGGAGGACGATTATAAACCTCCTGCCGCAAATCCCCTCGGTTAAGCTTGATTATCGCGGCTGTCTGACGGATGGCTTTAAGATCGTGGAGGACCAGCTTCCACTAGAGTTCATATTTATAAAAAATGAGGATAATAGTGGCTTGCTGCGAGTGAAAGGGATGGAGGACCTTTTGTTGCTTAATTTATATGAACAGGTTTTGGCGGAAGGGAATCTGATTCAATTAAACAGTGAAAACAGCGAAGTGCTGTCCAATCTGAAGAAGATGCTAGAGATGGCAGGGGCCAACACCATCCAAGTCCCAAAAGATCAGCTAAAACTCTTTTTTGAGAAGGTAGTGCCCGGCTTGAAAAGGATCGGCACTGTCCAACTGGCCGGCTCTGACTGGGGGGAGTTTACCGTGAAGCCCCTGACCGCCAAATTGTATCTGGATAGGGTGAAAGACCGATTGCTGGCAGGACTTGAGTTTCATTATGGACAGGCTGTTATTCAGCCATCAGAGTCACGGCCTTCAGGATATTCCAATGTTCTTATTAGGGACACCGAGAAGGAAGCCGCAATCATTGATATATTGGAGAGCAGTGATTTTGCCAGGACTGAAGGCGGTTATTTTCTGCATAACGAAGAAAAGGAATATGAATTTTTGTATCATGCTCTACCAAAACTTCATAAGCTGGTCCAAGTGTATGCTACGACTGCCGTGAGAAACAGGATACTCAAGGCCGGCTCTCCGCCTGCAATCAGGGTGAAATTCAAAAAGGAGCGTACCAACTGGCTGGAATTCAAGTTCGAGCTGGACGGCATTCCAGAGAGGGAAATTAAGGATGTATTGGCCGCACTTGAAGAAAAGCGCAAGTATTTCCGGCTGCGGAGCGGCGCCCTTCTCTCACTTGAGGCAAAAGAGTATGATGAAATCCGCCGTTTCCTTATATCCGCACCCATCCAGCAGGAGGATTGGGAGAACACTTTGAATTTGCCTGTTGTTGAAGGCCTCAGGCTGATGGATCGTGTGCAGAATGAAGAAGTTATCCAACGGGAGGATTCATTTCGCCAGTTTCTTGACAGCCTGCTCCAGCCTGGCAAGCAGGAATTTCAGGTTCCTCCTGGATTGGACACTGTTATGCGAAGGTATCAAAAAGAAGGCTTCAAATGGATGAAGACACTTGCCAGCCATGGATTTGGCGGCATTCTCGCCGATGACATGGGCCTTGGCAAAACGCTTCAAAGCATTGCTTTCATTCTTTCAGAGCTCTCGGTCATTCGCCGGACCAAGAGCCCTGTGCTGATCGTCTGTCCCTCATCGCTAACTTATAACTGGCTTGCGGAACTCGGCAAGTTTGCTCCCGGGGTACATGCAAGTGTCATAGATGGGCCGCGTAAGGCGAGATTGAGAGCGCTGGAGACGGGAAATCCGGATGTAATTATAACCTCTTATCAGCTGCTCCGCATGGATATTGATTGGTACGAAAAAATGACTTTCCATACTATATTCTTCGATGAAGCCCAGGCGTTTAAAAATCCAATTACGCAAACGGCAAGAGCGGTGAAAAGAGTTGGAAGCACCCATCGCTTCGCCCTTACTGGCACTCCTGTTGAGAACTCCGTTGAAGAAATATGGTCCATTTTCCATGTTGTTTTTCCTGGATTATTCAAGGGCCTTAAGGAGTACAGTCAATTGACCCGCGAGCAGATATCAAGAAGAATTGCGCCTTTTCTCCTCCGAAGGCTCAAGGAGGATGTGCTTTCAGAACTGCCTGGAAAACAGGAGACCATCGAATATTCCGAGATGCTTCCCGAGCAAAAGAAACTGTATGCCGCCTATTTGGCAAAGCTCCGCCATGATACGTTAAAGCACCTTAACAAGGATACTTTAAGGAAAAACAGGATTAAAATTCTTGCGGGCATGACTCGCCTCAGGCAGATTTGCTGCCATCCGGCATTATTTGTGGATGGCTATAAAGGGAGCTCTTCAAAGTATAATCAGCTAAGGCAGATTATTGAGGAGTCTCAGCAGACAGGGAGAAGGGTCCTGGTTTTTTCCCAGTTTACCTCAATGCTTCAACTTATAGGCCGGGACCTTGCTGGCCAGGGATATGATTTTTTCTACCTTGATGGGCGTACAGCGCCTGAAGACCGCGTTGAAATATGCAGCAGATTTAATGCAGGCGAACGGGATCTGTTTTTAATTTCGCTAAAAGCTGGTGGAACGGGGCTTAACCTTACCGGAGCGGATACCGTCATCCTTTATGATTTGTGGTGGAATCCGGCAGTGGAGGAGCAGGCAGCAGACAGGGCCCACCGAATGGGTCAGAAAAATACGGTACAGGTGATTAAATTAGTAGCCAGAGGAACCATTGAAGAAAAAATCAACGAGCTTCAGGAAAAGAAGCGGCACATGATTCAGGAAATCATAAATCCTGGGGAAAAGGGTTCCTTGTCTCTTACTGATGAGGATATCCGCGAAATATTAATGATTTAATAGCCATAGAAGGGACTGCCGGTGTCCTTATGCTTTAAAAGGAATTTTAGGTATTATTAAGATTGGTCAAAAAGGCTGCAATGAAACCTCATTGCAGCCAGTCTTGTTTATTGGTTAATCAGCATACGTACAGTCTGCTGATCAAATACCTTTTCAACGTGTTCCATGAGGGTCAGGTATACCAGTCCGTTTCCTTCCACTTTTGGCGAATTGCCGAGTGGCACGGTTCGCTTAATCAGCTGGGCGTAGAGCTCCGGAACGGTCAGTTCCCGGTCAAAAGCGGTGTTGGAAAGCACCTTCAGCAGCGCCAGCGCCCCGGAGACATGAGGGGTGGCCATCGAGGTACCGCTAAGCGTGGCATAGCTTCCGTTCAGATAGGTGGAGGTGATTTTTTCACCTGGTGCGACCAGGTCGATTTCATTATGGGAATTTGTAAACTGGGAGGAATTCCGGTCAAGATCAATGGCGCCCACCGAGATGACCTCATTGTAGGCCCCTGGATAGGCAAGCTCGTCCGTTGCATCCTCACCATCTCCTTCATTGCCTGCTGCACAGACAACAAGAATGTTGGCGGCAATCGCTTCCTTGATGGCCTCATGCAGCTCTTTTACATCCTGCGGGCCTCCGAGTGACATGGAAATGATGTCGACCTTCTGGCTGGTGGCATAACGGATGGCATTGATGATCCAATCGTATTGGCCAGACCCATTTTTGCCGAGTACTTTCAATATCAGCAAATTGGCCTCCGGGGCGACCCCGGCTACTCCTGTGTCATTCAGGCCGGCGGCGATTGTCCCCGCTACATGGGTGCCATGACCATTATAGTCTTCAAAGATATCGGGATTTCCCTGGTCATCTTTTGTGAAGTTGCGTCCGCCAATGATTCTGCCTGCCAAATCAGGGTGGGAAGTTTCGCAGCCTGTGTCAAGCACAGCAATTGTAATTCCCTGTCCTTTGGTTTCGGGCCAAATATCGGGTGCCTGGATAATTTCCACACCCTTGGGAATCTCGTTGACAATTTCCAGCTGCTCTTCAAACTTATACGGAATTAGATGTACATATCTTTCCATGTTTCTCCCTCCTCCTTCGTTATATTAGCAAGCTCTTGATGTTATTTACTATTCTATCAATTCAATCTATGAGATGACAGGTGCTAAAGATGGATTTTTTTCAATTATTGGAAATAAAGAGCGTGAGGACCAAGCGGTGTTTTTCACTTAAAAAAAATCCGGCCTCAAATTCGGCCGGACCTATCTTGCTATTTTCGTGGATCCACATAATCGGGATAATCAGTAATGATGGCGTCCACACCCATATCAATCAGGAAATCCGCTGCTTCCTGACTCCGAACAGTCCAGGAGCCAATTTTCATATCCAATTCATGAATCTGGCGGACTAAGTCTTTGCTGACAAGGCCATAATTAGGATTGAACCATTCGGCATAGGCGGAAAATTCCTGCAAGGCCTCAGGAGTAATATGCGCGCGGGAAGAAGTTAACACGCCGACCGGAACTTGTGGGAGCAGTTGATCGATTTTTTTCACGGATTCAAAATTGAAAGACTGAATGATGATTTTATTATTTTGCGGGATATGCAGGTTCCGCTCTTTGAGCTCATTTGCCACTTGTTCCTCAATGCCAGGATATAGCTCAGGTGCCTTCAATTCAATCAGTATTCCGACCTTTCCCCGATACCGATCAAGGATTTCATCAAAAGTAGGAATTTGTTCTCCTGTGAATTCCTCGCCTTTCCAGCTGCCGGCATCCAATTGCCTTAATTGATCAAGTGTAAGATCTTTTACAAAGCCAGTACCGTCGGTTGTCCGGTCCACTGTCGTATCATGGATGATGACCAATTCGCCATCTTTGCTTCGCTGAAGGTCGATTTCAATATAATCGGATTTCATTTCCACGCCCTTGTCAAAAGCTGCAATTGTGTTTTCAGGTGCATAGCCGGTTGCCCCGCGGTGCGCCACATTGTCAATTTTCCTAAGGTCACCGGTTGTCACATTCCCGGATGCCGCTGCCTCCTGAAAGGGGCTTAGCAAAACGGTGAGCGCAAGACCTGTCCCCAAAATCGTTTTCATGTTCATTTTTCCATCTCCCTGTCGCTTTTTTATATTACAAGACTAATTTTAAAGGGAGCTTATTGAGGCAGTTTAAATAGATTGT
The DNA here is from genome assembly GCF_000986785.1 of Mesobacillus campisalis. Classification (GTDB taxonomy): domain Bacteria; phylum Bacillota; class Bacilli; order Bacillales; family Cytobacillaceae; genus Mesobacillus_B; species Mesobacillus_B campisalis. Next base: position 144,927 of record NZ_LAYY01000007.1, read on the forward strand.
AAATATGGGACGGGCCATTTGTCGGATTTTTCTTTACATATTTGCAGGTGAAATTCCCTGTATTTATGCCGCAGATGCTGCAGGCCTTAAGAGGCTGTAGCACGCATCCATGTGTAAAAGTTAGAATGAGGATATACCTGTATAGGAGGAATACTCGTGGAAATCATTGAGAAAGCACTTAAATTTGCCAGTCAGGCCCATGATGGCCAGTTTAGGAAATCGACAAGGATTCCTTATATCACGCATCCTGCAGCCGTAGGTATGATGCTCCTGAAAGAAGGCTGCAGGGATGAAGTGGTTGCTGCAGGCCTGCTTCACGATACAGTGGAGGATACATGGACTACCCTTGAGGAGATTTCTGAGCAGTTTGGCGAGGATGTGGCCGTTATTGTCGAAGGTTGTTCAGAGCCCGACAAGACGCTGTCATGGGAAAGCAGAAAAGAGCATACGATCCTGTTTCTAAAAAATGCTTCGGAAGACATCAGATTGGTAGCATGTGCCGATAAACTCCATAATCTCCGCAGCATTGCCATGGACCATATGGAGGAAGGCGAGGCGGTATGGGAGCGTTTCAACCGCGGCAGGGACAAGCAGGAATGGTACTATAGGTCATTGGCTGACAGTCTTGGCCATCAGTCCGACTTTCCACTGCTCGAGGAGCTGAGGAAGGAGATAAGGAAGCTTTTTGGCGGGGAGGACCCAACCGCGAAATAAAATAAGAGTTTCAAAATGAGAGATTTAAATTTAGAATAAGGTTATGAAAATGTGTTTTTAGCAGCACAAGAATGAAAGGGGACAATCAATGAAACAGGGGGTCAATGGAAAGGATCCGCGCTTTAAAATCGCCCATCGTGAAGCGTGGATGGGTATCATCCTTGTCATCATCAATTTTATCTGGTGGTATGGATTCGCCTATGGACTCGGCTCAGGGCCGGTCGAAAATTATACATACGTATTTGGGCTGCCAGCCTGGTTTTTCTATAGCTGCGTTGCAGGCTTTATCTTAATGGTCATTTTAGTTTCATTTGCAGTCAAATTTTTCTTCAAGGAAGTGCCCTTTGAGGACGATATAAAGGAGCATAACTCATGAACTGGGCAATCCTAACTCCAATACTGGTATTCATGGTGGTTATCTTTTTCATAGGTTTTTGGGCGAGCAAAAAGGTTTATTCTTCCGACTCCTTTATACAGGAATATTTTCTCGGCGGCCGTCAGCTGGGCGGCTTTATTTTGGCGATGACCATGACGGCAACGTACGGAAGCGCCAGCAGCTTTATTGGCGGACCGGGTGCTGCATATACCCAGGGGCTTGGCTGGGTGCTTTTGTCGATGGCCCAGCTTGCGACCGGGTATTTTGTTTTGATGATCCTGGGCAAGAAATTTGCCATCATGGCACGCAAATACAACTCGATTACGCTCGTTGATTTTCTGAAGTCCCGGTATGATAGCAAGTGGGTCGTCCTATTATCGGCTGCCAGCATTATCGTATTCCTTTTTTCCGCAATGGCAGCGCAGTGGGTCGGGGGTGCGAGGTTAATCGAATCGGTCACAGGTTTAAACTATACCTCCGCTTTATTCCTGTTCGCCATTTCTGTAGTCATATATGTCATTATAGGCGGCTTTCGTGCCGTGGCGTTCACGGACGCCGCCCAGGGAATCGTCATGTTTGGCGGTACGCTGATACTTCTGATAGCGACCATCTATGCTGGCGGCGGCATATCCAATATTATATCGGACCTTGCTGCTGAAAATCCGAACCTGGTGACTCCGTTTGGTTTTGACGGAGGCCTGACACCACTTTATGTATCATCTTTCTGGATTCTGGTCGGCGTTGGTGTTGTCGGGCTGCCGCAAATCACTGTCCGCGCGATGAGCTATAAAAATGCAAGGGCGATGCATACGGCCATCATCGTTGGCACCATTGTTGTAGGCTTTATCATGCTTGGCATGCACTTGATTGGAGTTTTTGCGCGGCCGGTCCTTCCTGGTATCGATGTGGGTGACAAGGTAATGCCGCTGCTTGCAATGGAGGTCCTGCCAGCCTGGCTTGCCGGCCTGGTGCTGGCTGCGCCGATGGCCGCAATCATGTCTACGGTTGATTCGCTATTGCTCCTTGTCAGTTCGGCTGTTGTGAAAGACGTGTATCTGAACTATATCAAGCCGGAGGCAAGCAGCAGGGATGTGAAGAATGTGAGCCTTGGCGTTACTGGGGTTCTGGGTGTCGCAGTGTTTTTAATGGCGCTCAGCCCACCGGACCTGATCATTTGGCTAAACCTGTTTGCCTTTGGCGGGTTGGAAGCGGCATTCATTTGGCCAGTCGTTCTTGGGCTGTACTGGAGAAAGGGAAATAAATATGGTGCATTGGCGTCCATGGTTATCGGGGTAGGCTCTTACATACTGATTCATACCTTCTTCCCGAATCCCTTTGGGATTCACACCGTCGTGCTGCCTATTTTGTTTTCCTTAGCCGCTTATGTGACGGGAAGCCTGCTTGGGAGAGTGAAGGGAAATAAGCCTGCAGAGGCAGTAATGTAAAGGTGGTTTCAAGAGCTTGGTCCTCTCCAGGCTCTTTATTATGACAAAGAAATGAGGGGGACACGATCGATAAACCGATTTTGGTCTTTGTATATGGGACGCTTAGAAAAAATGAAAGCAATCATTCTTTTTTAAAGGATGCTATCCTCGTTTCCCAAGACTGCTATACACAAGGGGAACTGTATGATTCCCCGTACGGATATCCTTTTATGGTCCAGGCTGACGAAGGCAAGGTGTTTGGGGAATTATATAAAATAAATGAGCACCAGTTAAGCGAGCTGGACAAACTGGAGGACTACTTTGGTCCTGGTGGGGACAATCTTTATGAAAGAGTAGTCCAGACAGTGTTTACTCCCGAACGGTCATTTGATGCCTACGTGTATCTCTTGCTGGATGTGGGCCGTCAGGAAGGGAAATTGACTCACATAACATGCTGTGATTGGATAGTCTACCGTCAATCAAAATAACAAAGGCAATACATTGGAATTACATACAAGGAGCTGGAAATTTTGAAGTTGTTTATATATTCCCTGCTGGCACTGGCAGGAGGAATTGCGATGGGGATCCAGGCCGTGGTTAACGGGGGATTAGGGAGGAAGGTCGGGACAATCGAGGGGGCTTTCCTGTCTTTTCTAATAGGAACGGCTGCCCTGTTCTTTTTGGTGCTGTTCGCGGGAAAAGGGAGTCTTCTGGCATTTTCGGAAGTACCAAAATTCCAGTTGACCGGTGGCCTGCTGGGAGCCTTTTTTGTGGTTGTCATGGTTCTCGTGGTCCCTAAAGTCGGCGTCGCCTCAGCTCTCATGGCCGTTATTGTCGGCCAGCTGCTGATGGGATCCCTCATCGACCATTTTGGCTTGTTCGGCGGTCAAAGGTTCCCGCTCGACATGCAGAAAAGCATTGCCTTGGTGGTCATGCTTGGAGCTATTTACGTGTTTAACATGAAATAAATACAGTTAAAAAGCACTCGCTGATGGAACATCATGCGGGTGCTTTTGTGTTACTTTTCTGTGCTGCGGCCTTCTTCCAAGCCATCGATTGACACAAGGCGTGAATGGTCATGTGCCCCTCGTTCAGAAATCACGGCCATGCTTGACGTTCCATCAATGCTTTCAATCCAGACCGGGACGCCATGAAAATTCACAGCGATTTCTTCATCGGCAGATAAAATCTCTTTTACCCTGTTCAAGTCCACCTTTTATCACTCCAATTTTAAATATAACCAGCCATGTTATGCACAAGCGGGCGGATATCCAGATATCTCGACAGTCCCGGACAAGGGGACGGCGAATTGCCCTTACATTTTTTCGGTCAGGTTCATAACCGTTTCGGTAGCGGTGAGATCAACTTTTAGCTGCTCCTCCAAATTATGCGGATGGTAAAAGCCTTTTGCCACCATGTAATTGGTGATTTTTTCGTGTGTAGCTATGGCGGCCCGGAGCTGTTCACGCAGCTCGTCCCGGAGTTCCGGTGTAGCGGCCTCGGTGACGGCAACAGCATAGTTGCGAACTCCCGATTTGGCGGATATTAGGAAATCAGTGGCGATGACCTGGTCCGTCAAGCCGCCCATTCCTATAAGGTTTTGAATCAACTGGTTCATTTTAGCTGTTCCTCCTGGCGGTTATAGGCTGCTTCAAGCAATTGTTCCTGTGTTGTACCGGCAGCCGCCGTTATATGGGCTCTTTTTTTCGTCAGGAAATGCTGCAGGTTTCTTATATGTCTAGTGCCTGTGACCGCTTCTGTGTCCAGGATGGCCTTTAATTCCGGATCTTGTACGAGTTTGCTCATTGTGGCCGATTTCGTGACACTAAGGTTTTTGAATGTGACCAGCTCATGGACATCAAGGGTTTCATGCAACCCCAAATACTTTATCATATACTCCCTCCATTATTGCAATTTTGCCTTCTTATGTTCTCAGCTCTCTCCTTTTATTATTCATCTCACCTTAATCCGCATAAAAGCTGGCAGTTGAAGGAGAAGGTATCCTTGTTAAAAGAAAATGGGAGGTGTGCTCATGGAGAAAGAGACACTGGCTTTGCACGAGACAATGGAAACACATGAGATCCTCAATTTTAAAACAGTTTGTTTGCTACGGTCCAAATTGATGCAAGCCCTTTGCTTTGACAATGATCTGAAAGCGCTGATGGAAAAGGATGTGCAACAATCGATAAAGGATGTCAATGAGCTGGTGAGTTTTTACAAGCAGAACGAAATACTGCATTAAACGGAGGTGGAACCATGAAGGATTACCTGGATCCAAGGAACGCGGAAGGCATGCCGAACCTTGCTGATTCCGCAATTGTAATGGATTTTCTTCTGACCGTTAAAAACGGCATCCGCAACTATGGGTTCGCTCTGACCGAAACAGCAAACCCCGTGCTGCGGAAAGCTTTAACCAGACAAATGGAAGCAGCCATTGATTTGCATGGTGAAATCGCTGAGTTGATGATCAAAAAAGCTGGCTGAATCCCAGTGATTTTGAAACCCAAGTTAAGGTGGACTTAAAGGCAGCGGAAACGGCCGTCCAAATTGCCGAGATGAACCTGTTTCCGAAGGATACCGACAGAAGAGGCATGTTTGCCACAAGGAATGAGTAAAGGAGGGGAAATGGATAATGAAAGCTGTTACGTATCAGGGAATTAAAAATGTCGAAGTCAGGGAAGTGAAGGACCCGGTCATTAAAAACGGAGATGACATCATTATTAAGGTCACCTCCTCGGCCATTTGCGGATCGGATTTGCATTTAATTCATGCGATGATTCCCAATACTCCTACCGACTTTGTCATTGGACATGAGCCAATGGGGATTGTTGAGGAAGTGGGTCCGGATGTGACCAAATCGAAAAAAGGCGACAGGGTAATCATTCCATTCAACGCTGCGTGCGGACACTGCTGGTATTGCAGCCACGACCTTACGAGCCAGTGTGACAATTCCAACCCACATGGGGAAATCGGCGGGTTCATGGGCTATTCTGAAAGCAATGGCGGCATTGCTGGCGGCCAGGCAGAATATATGAGGGTCCCTTATGGCAATTTTACTCCCTTCAAGCTGCCGGACGATTGTGAAATGGAAGACGAAAAATTGGCACTGCTGTTGACACCGGCATGGTCCACACTCCAGTAGGCGGTTGGGGCTGCGTCTGGGGGGCGATACGGTTGTTGTTCTTGGCTGCGGTCCTGTAGGGCTTCTTGCCCAAAAATTCGCCTGGCTGAAAGGCGCCAAAAGAGTCATCGTGGTCGATTACATTGATTATCGGCTGGAGCACGCGAAGCGGACGAACAAAGTTGAAACTATTAATTTTGAGCAGCATGGGAACACAGGAGAGTACATTAAGGAGCTCACCTAGGGGGGCGGATATTGTCATTGATGCAGTAGGAATGGACGGTAAATTCACCCCTCTTGAATTTCTGGCTACAGGACTAAAATTGCAGGGCGGTGCGATGGGTGCTTTGGTCATGGCCAGCCAGGCGGTCCGAAAGGCAGGCACGATACAAGTTACGGGTGTATATGGCGGAAGGTACAATGCATTCCCGCTGGGAGACCTTTTCCAAAGGAATATCGACCTTAAAATGGGCCAAGCCCCGGTCATTCCGTATATGCCATTTCTTTAGGATCTCGCTTAACAAGGAAAGGTCGACATGGCCGACATCATTACACATGTTCTGCTGCTGGATCAGGCGAAGCATGGTTACGAAGTTTTCGATACACGTACTGATAATTGTATCAAGGTCGTTCTCAGGCCATGAAAAACAGCCCTTCTTTAGCGGGAAGGGCTGCTTACGGGATCCAGATCAGAATGCCGAGCTTAAAAACAGAAGAAGCGTGTATCCCAAAAGTCCAAGAGCAAATGCGGGGAAACTGCTTTCCCGCTCCTCCGGAAGCTCTTCCTTGAGTACGTTCAGGATGACTCCGCCGGCAAGAAAGGCAAAGAGGGAAGAGACTACCAGTTCATGCACTGCGGTCATGGCGCCAACTGTCCAGCCCAATAATACTCCGCTAGCCAGCAGCCACCTCCCCCAGCGGTCATACAGCTTGCTGTGGCTCTGCCTAAGACTGTGGTCATTCGTCAAGAAATGGACCGTCAGAGCGATAAAATAGAAAAACAGGCTCCATAGAGTCCGATCATATCCCCTCACAAGCAAATAGCCGATAATCGCGTTATAGACAAAAAATGAGAACATATGGATCCAGAAAACACCCGGACTGGCATGGTTGCTATCCCCGTTCTTCTTTGATACTTTCACCATCCTTTCCAGACCGTAAAACACAGCCAGTCCAGTCATGGCAATCAGGTATGCCTGATGTTCCAGCGCAAAGCCTTCCTCCGTGATTTCACCCATCTTTTGCTGATAATGGTTTAATTCAGGCAAAAGATGCATAAACACATAGGCAACAGCAACTCCGCCGGCAGCCGACAAAAAACGGCTCCGTGGAACAGCGTCCAAAAACTTCATATACTTTGATGTTAAATGAATGAGCACAAATCCCAGCGCAAACACTAAGCTGACATAATCAGACATATTTCATCCTCCTTCCCCTTTATTTAGCCGGTTTGCACATAATCAAACTAGTTAAGGGACGGGGGATATGCTCGCCTTCCACATTTTTTAAAAAGTGGAATAAAACAAGAAAGTGAGTGTTGCAGCATGCTGTTCGAAGGAAAGATGATCGCCGGGGAATTTGACGGCAGTACGAATGAATTTGTCCTTCAGAGAATTAAACATCACTATACAGAGACAACGTTGAACAAGGGCCAAATGCAAAAAGTATTAGGCTATTTGGAAAAGCACCAGCATGAGGAAGGCCAAATACTCTCGCTGTTTGACCAGATGCTTGTCAGGCTGTCAGGAGAAGAAGTGGCCATACTGCTTAGTGAGCTTGCAGAAGTAGAAAAAAGCTACCAATAATAATGTTATGTAAACACGGAGTGTATCAGGCACAGAATCTAAAAACCGCCTGGCATTCGCGGGCCGTTTAATATTTAGGTATTTGGCTCCAGCTCCAAATACTGCCGGAGTGTCTGTTGGAGGGTACCCCGGGTCTCGGCCTTGTTGTTAAAGGAAATGCCTGAATGGATCATCTTGCGGACGAGTTCTGGACGAAGTCCGGTGATAACCGCCTTGGATCCCATCATGGCAATTCCGCTCAACACCTTCTGAAGGTGGTCAATGATGTCCATTTCCATATCGGCGATTCCCGAGAGGTCCATGATCAGTGTCTCAACCTTCAGTCTGGCCACATCCGTCAGAACTTTTTCTTCAATCGTCTTGATGCGGTACTCATCGATCATGCCAATAAGCGGCAAGACCGCGATGGAGGAACTGACAGGAATGATGGGTACGGACAAGTGCTCAACGATCTTCCGTTGGGATTTAATAAGGTCATCCTTATAACTCGAATAATTCAGAAAAAAATCGTTGAGAAATTTGTCTACCATATCATTGATGTCTCTCTCCTGTTTGTAAAAATGGTCAAGCTGGTCCCCATGTTTTCTTTCCTTGTCATACTCATAAAGGAAATGCCAAAGAGTCCTTCTGATTGCCTGAACCCATTCAAGTTTAAATGAGAGGGTCAGTGAATATTTCGCCCAGGAAATCCCTTCCTGTTTTGCAAACTCGGCCAATTTGTCTTCCTGTTTTTTGAGTATATATACTACTAGTTTCTGGGCGTTTTTCAATAGATCTATATTTCCCTCTCTCAGGATATCATGAATTTTCCCAGCTACATTTACAGCCTCAGACAGCAGCTTTTTCTCAAAGTTCTGTTTATTATTCAGGATATGCCTGGTAATTTCTGAATTCTGTTCAAAAGTCGTGTCCATAGAAAAATCCTCCTTATGCTTTGTTATGATTAGTCTAAAGCGATTACCTGTTTAACAGTTTATTCTATGTAGATAGTGGAAACTCCTGTATTTATGTTAACATATAGAACAGGTTCTTAACCATGTAATGTATAACTTTGCAAGCAACCAAATTTTCAGTAAAATGAAGAATAGTGACGGACTGAAGCTGTCCAGCAACCCAGGAAAGGAGTGGCAACACATGCCAGAGCACAGAGAAGTTGCAACTTTTGCAGGAGGATGTTTTTGGTGCATGGTCCAGCCGTTTGACGAGCAGCCAGGCATACTAAAAGTGGTGTCAGGCTATACAGGTGGCCACAAGGAAAACCCTACTTATGAAGAGGTATGCAGTGATACAACCGGCCATTATGAAGCTGTGCAAATCACCTTTGACCCTGATGTATACCAGTATGAAAAATTACTGGAGACTTTTTGGCAGCAGATTGATCCAACCGACCCGGGCGGCCAGTTCAATGACAGAGGGCTCTCCTATCGCACCGCAATTTTTTACCATAATGAACAGCAGCGGAAAATGGCGGAGGAATCCAAAGCGAAGCTGGCTGCAAGCGGCAAGTTCAAGAAGCCGATTGTAACAGAAATCTTGCCGGCGACCGCTTTCTACGAAGCAGAAGAAAAGCATCAGGATTATTATAAGAAGAATTCTTTTCACTACAACCTTTATAAAGAAGGTTCCGGACGAGCACGGTTTATCCGTGAAAACTGGAAACAGCTAAAAAGTGAAGCGGAACTGCGCGAGATGCTGACTCCGCTTCAATATGAAGTGACGAGAAACAATGCCACAGAGCGGCAGTTCGACAACGAGTACTGGAACAATGAAGAGGAAGGGATCTATGTGGATATCATTTCCGGCGAGCCCCTATTCAGCTCATTGGATAAATATGATGCAGGATGCGGATGGCCAAGCTTTACGAAGCCGCTGCGCCGATCCGAGCTGGAGGAAAAATTGGATACTTCATATGGAATGAGGAGAATTGAAGTACGCAGCAAAACATCCGACTCCCATCTGGGTCATGTATTTGACGATGGTCCAGGACCGGACCATTCCCGTTATTGCATAAACTCTGCGGCTATGCGGTTTATACCGAAAGACAGGCTTGAGGAAGAGGGATACGGACAATTCGCCAAGCTGTTTTATTAAGCCAGCAAGCTTCCAGTTTGGAAGCTTGTGCTTTTTTACGCAAAGAGGGAAATTTTAGATAAAACCGACTTGACTTATAGGAATAGTAAAATTATGATTATAGTAATCATTTTTTTCTTTAATCAGGAAAAAATTACAATTGTTTGATTCCTTGTGAGGTGGATTTTAGTGCAACTTCAGGTTATTAACAGCCCGTTTAATCAGGAGCAAACAGAGCTCCTTAACCGCTTGCTGCCGACTTTGAGCGACTCCCAGAAAGTCTGGCTCAGCGGATATTTGGCCGCTTCACAGGCGGTGGTCATTGGAACATCAGGAGAACAGACTGCAGAACAAATTGTTACAGCTCCGCAACCAGTCTCCAAAGTAGTAACCATTCTATACGGTTCCCAGACAGGCAATGCGCAACGCCTGGCGGAGGGCGCAGGCAAGAAGCTTGAAGCCAGTGGCTATAAGGCAGAGGTCATGTCGATGAATGATTTCAAGCCAAACAACCTTAAAAAACTGAATAATCTGCTGATTGTAGTCAGCACACACGGCGAGGGAGACCCGCCTGACAATGCATTGTCGTTCCATGAATTCCTGCATGGAAGGCGTGCGCCAAAACTTGAAAATCTCCAGTTTTCCGTCCTTGCATTAGGAGACAGTTCCTACGAATTTTTCTGCGAGACTGGAAAGCAATTTGATGCCAGGCTTGAAGAGCTCGGCGGAACCAGATTGTATCCACGTTTTGATTGTGATCTGGATTATGATGAACCAGCTGCCGAATGGCTGCAAGGCGTATTGTCCAGCCTAGGGGAAACGCATGGTCAATCCGCATCTGCTGCTGGAACTTCGTCGCAGCATGCAGCCGTAACACAGCCAACAGAGGTAGAGTATTCGCGTACAAATCCGTTTCGAGCCGAAGTGCTTGCAAACATAAATCTGAATGGCAGGGGCTCCAATAAGGAAACCCGTCATCTGGAAATCTCCCTTGAAGGATCGGGGCTAAGCTACAAGCCGGGCGACAGCCTTGGTATCATCCCTGAAAATGACCCTGAACTAGTTCATGAGCTTATTGGGGAACTTGCCTTTAACCCGGACGAAACAGTCATTGTCAACAAGCAGGGAGATGGCATGTCGCTGAAGCAAGCCCTAAGCACATATTTTGAAATTACCGTCCTGACCAAGCCTCTTTTAGAGAAAGCGGTAAAATTCACAGAAAACCAGCAGCTGCATGAGCTAGCTGCGCCAGGCTCGGAAGGCCAAAAAGCCTATATGGAGGGCCGGGACCTTCTTGACCTGGTTCGTGATTTCGGCCCTTGGTCTTTCTCGGCACAGGAATTCGTTTCCATTCTTCGTAAAATGCCGGCACGCCTGTATTCCATTGCCAGCAGTTTTGAAGCGAATCCTGATGAGGTCCATCTCACAATAGGTACGGTTCGCTATGAGGCCCACGGTCGGGATCGCAAGGGCGTCTGCTCGGTCATGTGTGCCGAGCGCCTTCAGCCGGGGGACACTGTTTTGGTTTATGTGCAGCATAATCCCAACTTTAAGCTGCCAGAAAACCCGGAAACACCGGTTATCATGGTTGGTCCGGGAACAGGGGTTGCGCCGTTCCGTGCGTTCATGCAGGAGCGGGAAGAATCCGGCGCTGAAGGAAAAGCATGGATGATTTTTGGCGACCAGCATTTTGTTACCGACTTCCTCTATCAGATTGAGTGGCAAAAATGGCTTAAAGAGGGTGTGCTGACAAGGATGGACGTTGCCTTTTCAAGGGACACTTCCGAAAAGGTTTATGTTCAGCACCGTATGCTCGAGCAAAGCAAGGAGCTTTTCAAGTGGCTTGAGGAAGGAGCGGCCTTCTATATTTGCGGCGATGAAAAGAATATGGCCCATGATGTGCATCATACCCTGCTGGAAATTATTGCGTCAGAAGGCGGCATGAGCCTTGATAGGGCCGAAGAGTACCTTGCGGCAATGCAGCAGCAAAAACGCTATCAGCGGGATGTATATTGATTTGGATGGAAGGGAGTTATAATTCAACATGGTGAACCCAAAATTAACAGCACCAGAAGGACCGCCAAGCGATGTGGAAGGAATCAAAGAACGAAGCAATTACTTGCGGGGCACCTTGAAGGAGGTCATGCTCGACCGGATCAGTGCGGGGATTCCAGATGATGACAATCGTTTGATGAAGCATCATGGCAGTTACTTGCAGGACGATCGCGACCTGCGCAATGAGCGCCAGAAGCAAAAGCTAGAGCCTGCCTACCAATTTATGCTCCGTGTCCGGCTTCCAGGAGGGGTGGCAACACCATCGCAATGGCTTGTCATGGATGAGCTGGCTGACAAATACGGGAATGGCACGCTCAAATTGACAACACGCGAGACATTCCAGATGCACGGCATCCTGAAGTGGAACATGAAGAACACAATCCAGGCCATTAATAACGTTATGCTCGACACCATCGCTGCTTGCGGTGATGTCAACCGGAACGTGATGTGTACGGTGAATCCGCATCAGTCGGAAATCCATTCCGAGGTTTATGAATGGTCAAGGAAGCTGAGTGACGATTTACTGCCTCGTACCAGGGCATACCATGAAATCTGGCTGGATGAGGAAAAAGTGGCAGGGTCGCCTGAAGTGGATGAAGAAACCGAACCGATGTACGGTCCGTTGTACCTGCCTCGGAAATTCAAGATTGGGATCGCCGTTCCGCCTGAAAATGATGTGGATGTGTTCTCGCAGGATCTTGGCTTCATTGCGATTGTCGAAGATGGCCGGCTGGTTGGCTTCAACGTGGCAATTGGCGGCGGCATGGGAATGAGCCATGGCGACAGGGAGACCTATCCGCAGCTTGCGAAAATCATCGGCTTCTGCACGCCAGAGCAGATTTATGATGTGGCTGAAAAGGTAATCACGATTCAGCGTGACTATGGAAACCGCTCTTCCCGCAAAAACGCCCGTTTCAAGTATACGGTGGACCGCCTGGGCTTGGAGAATGTCAAAGCCGAGCTTGAGAGCCGTCTTGGCTGGAATCTGGAGGAAGCGAGATCGTATCACTTCGACCACAATGGCGACCGCTATGGCTGGGTGAAGGGCCTAAAAGGAAAATGGCATTTCACCATGTTTATTGAAGGAGGCCGGGTGGCCGATTTCGAACACTTTAAGCTGAAGACCGGCATGCGTGAAATTGCCAAAATCCATAATGGAGATTTCCGGCTGACGGCCAACCAGAACCTGATCATTGGAAATGTGACCGCACAGAAAAAGAAGCAGATCATTTCTTTGCTGGAACAATATGGCATTGACGATGGCAGCCAGCATTCCGCTCTGCGCCGAAGTTCCATCGCGTGCGTTGCCTTGCCGACTTGCGGGCTGGCGATGGCTGAAGCAGAACGCTACCTGCCTAAACTGATTGATAAGATTGACGAGATTATCGATGAAAACGGGCTGCGCCAGCAGGAAATCACGATTCGCATGACTGGATGTCCGAATGGCTGCGCCCGCCACGCGCTTGCAGAAATCGGCTTCATTGGGAAGGCGCCAGGCAAGTATAATATGTATCTTGGCGCTGCCTTTGACGGCTCCCGCCTGAGCAAAATGTATCGTGAAAACATTGGCGAAGATGAGATTCTAAAGGAGCTGCGCTCTATTTTGCCGCGCTATGCGAAAGAAAGACAGCCAGGAGAGTATTTTGGCGATTTCGTCATTCGCGTTGGCATCATTAAAGCCACCACTGATGGTACCAATTTTCATGATTGATAAGAATTAAACAGGAAGAAAAACCTGGATAAGGCTGCCGAGAAACTTGGCAGCCTTTTTTTATTCTGATTTTTTTAGTGGGGCTGGGAAGTGGTCTGGTTTGAGCAAGGTGGTATTCGGACAGGACCCGAGGAAAAGGGAGGCTTCAAGTCCGAAAGAGCCTCGTATTCGGAAAGGCCTCGAGGAAAAACTAGGCTCCAAGTCCGAAAGAGCCCCGCATTCGGACATCACCCGAGGAAGAGGGAGGCTCCCAGGCCGAATGATCTACAATACCACTTTCATTTTTGAAAATAGAATCTTACAAGCTATTTCACTGGCCTCTCAAGGGTAAGGATTTCATCCTCCATTGATGCATATTGCTGTTCCAATACCTTCCTGGCATCCTGGACGGCCGCATTATAGAAATGGGGAGCAAGTGATTCCTTAATGAAATCCAGAACTCTTTCCGCGGCAAACTCGGTAATTTCCTCGTCTCTTTCTTGCGAAAAGAAGGTTTGAATATCGGAAATCATGGTCTGCTGCTGCTCTTTTGTCAATTTATAAAACAAGTTAAACACACCTCTCTTTAGCTAATCTACAATTACTATAGTATGAATACTTGGCAAAATACAGGCTGGTATTTTTTCTGCTTCTATGGCAGACCACTTCTAGTTTAAATATCTGGCCAGCGTATTTAATTAAAATCGATTCAAACGTAGATTTCAGCCATATGTGTCGAAATTTGGCTAAAGAATATGTATTGTGTTAATTTTTGTAATAGTTTAAATTTGTTAGTAAGTAATCACTAACTGGAAAGAATGTGGAACTAATGTCTACTAAGGTAAAAATGGATACAAAGGAAAGAATCATCCACGAGGCGAGGAGCCTTTTTGCACAGCGTGGGTACAATGGTGCAACCACATCAGAAATTGCCAGGCGCGTAGGCGTTTCCGAAGCCGCTCTTTACAAGCATTTTAAAAGCAAAAAAGAAATTTTGCTTGCCTGTATTACCCCCTCGTTGCCGGCTAAGCCGGAAAGCAGCATCGAGCCTTCCGCCAGGGATGTAGTGGAAGCGAGAGTCGAATTGGTTCGTAACAACCTCGACAGCTTTAATATTCTTTTCAAGGAATCGCTCCATCATCCTGAAATTGCTCAAATGTTTGTAGAACAGATTTACACAAAGGACCTAAGAATGGAGCAGCTGATAAAAAAATTTCGCAAGGGAGACTTACTGCCGCAGCAAACACTTATTTACGAACTCGGGATCACCAGTGCGATCTGGTCGATCCTCAATTACCAAAAAATCCAGGGTCAGCTTCAGGCTGGCAATCCGGGAGAGAACATGGCCGAGGAAATGGCTCATTTTCTTTTGTACGGGATTGCTGGCAATCAGGAAGAACAGTAGGGATATCAGCACTAATTATGCTGTGAACAGCTAGCAGAAATAGAAATTTTGGGGGAGATTTTAGTATGGAAAAGCTGAAGGTAATACCGCAGCCGAAAAAGTATGGGCCGCTTGGGAATGTGCCCTTGCTTGATAAGGAGGCGCCCACGCTGTCGTTTTGCCAGATTGCAAAGGATTTGGGACCTATTTACCGGTTTGAGTTTTTTGGAGGATTTTCGACCATATTCGTTAGCGGCCATAAATGGGCTGCGGAGGTTTGTGATGACAGCAAATTTGATAAAAGCCTTGCCGGGGGACTAAGTTTTGTCCGCGCTTTTGCGGGAGATGGCTTGTTCACCGGCAAAACACAGGAGCCCAATTGGCAAAAGGCGCATAACATATTGGTTCCTTCCTTCAGCCAGCAGGCCATGAAAGGCTACCATTCCATGATGGTGGACATCGCCCTCCAGCTTGTGCAGAAATGGGCGCGGCTAAATCCTGGAGAGAGCATTGATGTGGCAGATGATATGACCAAACTTACTCTTGATACAATTGGCTTATGCGGATTTAACTACCGGTTCAACAGTTTCTACCGCGAGGGCCATCATCCGTTCATCCTGAACATGGTTCGCTCCCTGGATGAGGCGATGCACCAAAGCACGCGCATGCCAATTCAAAACCAGCTAATGTTCTCGAAAAAGAAACAGTTCGATCGGGATGTAAAGGAAATGTTTGCACTTGTGGACAAATTGATCGCCGATCGAAGGGCAAAAGGCGATCAGGGGGAAACAGACCTGCTGGCCAGAATGCTGAGTGCAAAAGACCCACAGACAGGCGAGCAGCTGGATGACCAAAACATACGCTACCAGATCATCACTTTCCTCATTGCCGGCCATGAAACGACAAGCGGGTTATTGTCTTTTGCTCTATACTTTATGCTGAAACATCCGGAAGTGCTTAAGAAGGCCTACGAAGAAGTGGATGCTGTCGTTAGCGGGCCTGTCCCTACCTTTAAGCAGGTGCTGGAACTTAAATATATCAAAATGATTTTAAATGAGTCCCTGCGGCTGTATCCTACAGCCCCGCAATTCACCCTTTATGCTAAGGAGGATATGGTTCTGGGAAACCAGTATCCTATTAAAAAGCGTCAAAACGTGGTTGTGCTCCTTCCAGAACTACACAGGGACAAGGAAGCATGGGGAGAGGATGCCGAAGATTTCCGGCCGGAGCGTTTTGCCGATCCAGGCAAAGTGCCTCATGATGCTTTCAAGCCTTTTGGCAATGGCCAGCGGGCCTGCATAGGGATGCAATTTGCCATGCATGAAGCAACTCTGCTGATTGGCATGATTTTAAAACATTTTCAATTGGTCGATCAATCGAGTTATGTGCTGAAAATAAAACAAACGATGACCTTAAAACCTGATAATTTTACAATGAGTGTCAATTTGCGGAACCAAAACAGCCTTGAGATGGTTCCCGTTTCAGCTGATAGGGAAGCAGGGAAAAAAACGGCCAGACAAGAAATCAAAATCAAGGGGGCAGATCAAACTTCCCTTTTGGTCCTTTATGGCAGCAACATGGGAACGGCTGAGGAAATTGCCAAAAATCTGGCTAACAGGGCAAGTGAGATGGGAATCCCAAGCGAAGCAGCTCCGCTTGATAGCAAAGTGGGCCAAATTCCCAAGAATGGAGCCGTATTGATTGTCACTTCTTCCTATAATGGAAAGCCTCCTAAAAATGCCCGCAAGTTTGTGAAGTGGCTTGATGACCTGGAACCGGGAACGCTAAATGGTGTTAAGTATGCTGTGTTTGGGTGCGGCGATAGAAACTGGGCCAGCACGTACCAGAATGTGCCGTCCCATATTGACCAGCAGCTGGCCAAGCTTGGCGCAGAACGCTTTAGCGTCCGGGGTGAAGGGGATGCCAGCGGCGATTTTGAAAGGCAGCTTGATAGGTGGAAAAAGCAGATTATCAAGGATGCGTTGGGTACGTTCGGCCTCGAGTTTCAGGGCGGGGAGCCCGCAGCCCCTCAAGGGTTGAGCATTAAGGTTTTGGGGGACAGTCCTGCCCGTCATGAGGCAGTGGGATATGTTCAACAGCTGGATGGAAGGGATTTAGAAGAGATTCTTTCACAGCGCGCTGTGCACCAGGTGGCTATTCTTTCTGGAAACACACCAGAAGATGTCATACGTGTACTTAAGCGTTTTAGGCTAAATGGAAATGCACCAGCCATTTTGAAAGCAAACGGAGCCAGCCTGAAGCATTTGCCACTGGAAACCCCAATGAATCTTTACGATCTCATCACCCAGTGCCTCGACCTTCAGCGGCCTGCCACAAAGCAGCAAATAGCCCGGCTCGCAAGCCTTACAGTCTGTCCGCCGCATAAGAGGGAGCTGGAGGAAATGATCCAGGATGATGCCTATGAAGTACGCATTATTGCCAGTAATGTTACAATGCTGGACCTAGTGGAAAAGTACGAAGCCTGTGAGGTGTCGTTTGAAGAGTTTGTTGCCCTGTCGGCTCCATTTGAGGCGAAGTTATATAGTGAAACAAACAAGGAGAGTTTATGTACGGTGTAAAATAAAATCCAGCCGGCGGTCAGCCGGCTGGATTTTTTGCGAATTGCTTGAGCAGGATAATAAGGGTTTCTGCCCATGAATTATATCTAAAGGTGAAAAACAATGGAAAGGCGCCTGAGCCTTTCCGTAGGTGATGTTCTTATTAAGTGCGCTGAATGGTCGAGGTGGAAAAGCTTTTAATCATCCGCTGCAGATTTCGGTGCCCTTCTCTTAGTTTTACGGTTTCTTCAATGATTTTCTGGAAGCCTTCCAAATCTCGATCAGATGCATTCAATAAGGACTTCGGCAGTATTTCCACCAGCTGCTGGAGATTCAATTCCGTGGCCATCATTTTTACCACCTTTCGCTTATTCATTACCTGTAAGTCTACTTACTTATTATTAAAAGGTGGAGGTTTTTCCTGCATTGAAAGTGAAAAACTTCTCTACATTTCTCACCAAATTATTAAGGCAATCAAAAATTTTCATCGGCATTTTGCAAATAACGACGGGAACTGCTGGGAGGATATTATGGCCATCGTCACCAATGCACTATTTTACAAGTACAAAGAAAAAATTTTATCCCTTTCTTTGCCTGTGGCAGAGGAAGACCTTTTAGATGATCGGTTTCTTCTCGAACGCGATTTGGAGAAACAACTGGAAATCTACTACACGCCTTTTGATTATTTGAATGAAAACGCCAAGGTAGTGATTGTAGGGATTACTCCAGGACTTCATCAAATGAAAAAAGCCTATTCTGCTGTGTTGGAGTGCCGGAATAGCGGGCTTAATAATGAGGAGCTCCTTCATGAGGTGAAAAGAAAGGCGAGTTTTGAAGGGAGCATGCGCAAGAATCTGGTGAAGATGCTGGATGAGCTTGGGCTCCATGCCCCTTTGGGAATTTATTCAACAAGTGAATTATTTGGCACCGCAAGTCATTTGGTTTATAATACTTCACTGCTTCCGCATGCGGTATTTTTCCGTGGCCGGAATTTTAATGGCTCAAGACCGGACATCTTGAAGACCGATTTTTTAAGGAAATATGCTTTAGATAATTTCGCCAGGGATATCGCCCGACTGGATTCCCCGCTGATTATCCCTCTTGGTGGGAATGTTAGCAGGGTCATGCAATATTTGGTTGACCATCATTCCCTGGACGGGAGTCGGATTATACGCGGATTTCAGCACCCTTCAGGCGGAAACGGCCACCGTCACCGCCGATTCAGGGAGAATAAAGAACCGATGGCCAATCAAATAGATAAATACTTTATAACAGTAGCTCTTTCATAGAGAGGAAAGAGAAAGCAGAGACGATAAGGCCCCTGCTTTTTGATTTACTTTTTATCTGCTTTTAGTCTTCTTAGCTGCAAATCTGCGAGTATCTGTGGATAATGCTTGTCCAGCTTGTACATCCACATCAGCACGGTCTGTAAAATGGAGAGTAATAGAGGCAAATAAATGCCAAGTGCCAAAATCATGGTGGTTGCTAATTCGGTTTGCTGTTCCGCGCCGCCGACATACCCGCCAAACATTAGCAGCCACCCAATCAAGGCTCCGCCGAGCCCAGCTCCAACCTTCATACCGAAGCTTGCGGCACTGTTCACCAATCCTTCTGTCCTTACTCCAAATTTCCACTCTCCGTATTCCGCGGTATCATTTATCATGGCATATAAAAACATGATAATGGGAATCAACCCAAATCCCTGTACAATTGTACCGGTTAGAAATAGAGGAAGGCTTGCCGGGTCAATCAGTTTAACGAGAGAACCAAAAATACCGATAATCGAAACGGCTAAAGCCAGATTACGTTTTCCGAAT
The DNA here is from genome assembly GCF_000986785.1 of Mesobacillus campisalis. Classification (GTDB taxonomy): domain Bacteria; phylum Bacillota; class Bacilli; order Bacillales; family Cytobacillaceae; genus Mesobacillus_B; species Mesobacillus_B campisalis. Next base: position 163,941 of record NZ_LAYY01000007.1, read on the forward strand.
TTGCCCAAAAGCTTTGGCATGATGAAGAAACCGACCATGGTTGGAAAAAACAGCACCAGGCCAATCAATGAGAAGTACCCTGTGTTGCCGAGGATATATGTAGCATAGTAGAGTCCTGCTCCCGATAAAAGCGCGTTCAGCGTATAGGCAATGACGCAATAAAGAGTGATAATCAACCAATATTTATTACTTATTAAACTTGTCAGTCCGGTTTTTAGCGGAACATAGTTGTTAACTCTAACCGCCGAAGTGACTCTTTCCTTAGTTGATGCGAATGCAATAAAGCTTGCGATGATGATAGCAAGGGCACTGATTCCGGCAACAACGGACCACCCCATTTTACCGCCGATGGCACTTGCCACCGGCTGGGCAAGTGTGGTGATGATTAAGGTACTAAGCATTGTGAAAATGCCGGTGTAGATATTCAGCATCGATCGCCCATTTGGGTCCTGGGTCATCAGACCAAGCAGGGTTTTGTAAGGAATTGATATCATGGTATACACAAGAATTAGCAAGATATAAGTGGTATAGGCGTATACGATTTTACCACTGGAACTGAGGTCAGGAACGGAAAAAAGCAGAATAGTTGAAACACCTAGCGGGATACCCATCCACATTACCCACGGGCGCGCCTTGCCGTGTCTTGTTTTTGTTCGGTCCACTAATGCTCCCATCCCGATGTCGGTCACGCCATCAAACAGACGGGCAACAAGCATAAGTGTACCTACTACCCCCGCAGAAATTCCGGCTACATCAGTATAATAAAACGTCAAAAAAGTTCCAACCAAGGTCCAGACCAGGATAACGCCAAAAAATCCAAATCCATAGCTTAACATTTCTTTATGACCCGGTTTTTCTACCTCCAAAGCTTTGGCAGGTATTTGCAATTGTTTCTCCGGTAACATTTTTTCTCCCCCCAATCAGAATTGTGCCTTCTCTCAGAAAATACTAACCGTTTGGTATGTTACTAGTGTACACCATTAATTCTGATAATTCTATATTTTCTGTTGTCTTTAGGTGTCTCGCTCTGCTTCCGAATAAGCCTGCACTGCGGGATTATGGTAAAATAAATCGTGTTCAGTTTAATTTATTTGATCATGAAAGGACAAACGGAATGAAAGGCAAGACGAAGCAGATTCAAAGGAATTTTAGAGTAGCAATGCTGGCGTTCGGTGCTTTTTTCTTGATTGTTTTATTTAATAATTTCGTAGATTTATATGATCGCCGTCAATTGGATTCAGGACCGACTCAAAGCGGTGAGTTTGGCGAGGTGGCAAAATATACGCCTCTTTTGGAAAGGGAACTGCGCAGTGTTGGATTGGAAGAGCATACTGTCTTGCTGGCTGCTGTCATGCATCAGGAAAGCAAGGGAAAGGGCGGTGACCCGATGCAATCATCGGAATCGGCCGGTATGGCTCCAAATTCGATTCAGGACCCACAGCTTAGCATCAAATATGGTGTGAAACATTTCCAGCGTGCTGTAGCACGAGGCAATGAAAAGAACGTTGATTTTCCAACTATTGTCCAGGCTTACAATATGGGACTGGGATATATTGACTTTATTGCGGAAAGAGGCGGCAGGCACAGCGAGGAACTGGCCAAGCAGTTTTCGATGATCCAGGTAAATAAAAACCCGGAAACCTATAATTGTGGCGGCGATAAAAGCAATTTTCGGTATCCATATTGTTATGGTGACTTTAGTTACAGCACAAAGGTGGCAGACCATATGGAAAGAATCGGGTTCACCCAGGCTGTTAATGCAGGGGTAGAGACCCAGGAAAGTTCATTCTAGGATAATTATTTAAAATGTTTTAGGTAAAAAACAGTGCCGTTTCCATTACGGGCACTGTTTTTCTGTTGAAAAGGAAAAATATGCATACGGATTACCTACGCAGTGAAAAGGATAGGATAAGGGGTTGCAGGAAAAAAATGAAAGAATTAAAGGGATTTGCTATTTTCAATGAGAATAGTTTACATGTAGTATTTTTCTGAAAAGGGGGCAACGATATGGCTTTGTATCAAATTGACCAGATTAGGAACCAGTTCCCGGCACTGGACCGCACCTATAATGGCAGGAGTGCTGTCTATTTTGATGGACCTGGGGGATCGCAGGTGGTACAGGGATCAATTGATGCGATTGTTAGGTATATGAGCCATGGAGGAGCTAACCTCCATGGCCAATTTCCGAGCAGCCGTGAAACGGAGGAGTATATCCAGCAATCGAGGGAAATCGTTGCCGACCTGCTGGGAGCAAGGGCAGAAGAGGTAGCTTTTGGGCAAAACTCGACATCGCTGGCTTTTGCCATAGCCCGTTCGCTGAGCAGGGATTGGAAGGAGGGCGATGAGATTGTCCTTTCGGAATTGGATCACCGCTGCAATGTGGATCCATGGCTTTCGGCTGCCATGGAAAAAGGAGTGAAAGTGCGCTGGCTAAGAGTCAATCCTGAAACCCTGACACTGGACTTAACGAATCTGGATGCCGTGATCAATGAAAAAACCGTTCTTGTCGCTGTCACTCTTGCTTCCAATGCAATAGGCACGATACCAGCTGTGGATAAAATTGTCCAGCGTGCCAAATTATCAGGGGCGCTTGTTGTAATGGACGCCGTGCATGCGGTTCCACATTTTGCAGTAGATCGGGAAAAGCTGGGTGCAGATATACTGCTTTGTTCGGCTTACAAGTTTTTCGGGCCACATGTGGGAATAGCGGTTAGCCGCAAGGAGCTGTTTGCTACCCTAAGGCCATATAAACTACAGCCTGCACCTGACTATATTCCCGACAAGCTTGAAACAGGAACGCAAAATTTTTCAGCCATTTCGGCAGTCAAGCCGGCCATTGAATTTATAGAAAGTCTTGGCAGCGGAGAAACCAGACGGAAAAGAATTCTTTCTGGCTATCAGGCTATTGAAAAGCATGAGAACAAACTGGCCCATGTCATCCGTGAAGGACTGGGGAACATTCCTGGAATCATAGTCTATCAGGCAGCAGCAGAGGTACCTAAAACGCCTACCATTGCCTTTCAGGCGGAAGGAATCCTGCCGTCCGATTTTTGTAAGCGGATGGCGGAGGAACAGGGCATTTTCGTGGCAGATGGCCATTTTTACGCAACGACACTGGCGCAGCGTCTGGATGTGATAGATAGCGGCGGATGGATTCGGGCAGGCATGGCTCCGTATAATACTGTTGAAGAGGCAGAGAAGTTTGTAAACGCAGTAAAGATAATAATGATGCACCCCTTAAACAGATAAGTGACCGGGAAGGCACCAGCTGTCCTGGTTGAATAAAAACAAACAATTAAAGGCAGGAGAAAAACGTGAAGCAAATCGTTGCAATGGGAGGCGGCGGTTTTTCGATGGAGCCGGAAAACCCCCTGCTGGACCAGTACATATTGAAACAGTCCTCAAAACCTAAGCCCAAAATTTGCTTTATCCCTACAGCCAGCGGTGATGCCGAGGGCTATATCGCTAAATTTTACGCTTTTTTTGATAAGGAGCATTGTGAGCCGTCCCATTTATCTTTGTTCAGACCTCCTACACGTGACCTGGAGAGCTTCTTGCTGCAGAAGGATATCTTGTATGTCGGAGGAGGAAATACGAAAAACATGCTCGCGCTTTGGCGGGAGTGGGGTGTGGATGCCATTCTCAAGAAAGCCTGGGAACAAGGGATTGTTTTGGCAGGATTGAGTGCGGGATCTCTTTGCTGGTTTGAGGAAGGTGTGACCGATTCTTACGGGGACCAATTGGAGCCCATTACTGGTCTTGGTTTTTTGAAAGGAAGCCATTGCCCCCACTATGATGGCCAAACTGAAAGACGGCCTGCTTACCACAGGCTTGTGTCCTCACAAATCCGGCGCGGAATGGCGGCAGATGACGGGGCAGCCGTACATTATATTGACGAGGGGATAAGCAAAATCGTCAGCTCGCGTCATAATGCCAAAGCGTATGAAGTTTGGTATGATGGAAAGATATTCGAGCGGGAACTTGAGACACAATATTTGGGTGGGTAGAATATGAATGCGCTATATATAATGGCCGGAGGTTTCGTCGGATCCATTTGCCGTTATGTCCTTGGAGAATGGATTTCTGTGGGCAGTTTCCCTTTTGGGACTCTGCTGGTCAATCTGGCTGGCTGCTTTTTTCTGGGCTGGTTTCTCACGTATTCCAGCCAAAGAGGGACAATCCAACCTGAAGTGGCATTAATGATTGGCACAGGATTCACTGGCTCGTTTACGACTTTTTCGACTTTTGCCGGTGAAACAGCTGTGCTGGCGGGAGAATCGCTGCCTGGAGCCTTGCTGTACATATTATTGAGTATTGTGATGGGGATTGTTTTTTCCTTTCTGGGTTATAAGAGTGCTGCAGGAAATCGCTTGAAGGGGAAAACAGGATGATTTGGCTGATCGGACTTGGCGGGTCCCTGGGTGCTGCCGCTCGGTATTTCCTAGGTGCCTTTGTCAAGAAACACTTTAATAGATTTGGTTCCTTTCCTCTTGGCACCTTTATCATCAATATAACTGGTTCTTATTTGTTAGGTGTGCTGCTAAAGCTTCAAGTAGAAAATTCCCTTTCGGCCTGGATTTGGTTTTTTCTGGGGATAGGTTTTTGCGGCGCATATACGACGATGTCGACCTTTGGTTATGAAGTAATAGAACTGCTTAAGGCCAAAAAATGGCTTGTGGCAGCAAGTTATATCGTTATCACTGTCATCCTGGGACTGTTGGCAGCTGGCCTGGGGCTATACCTATAAGGAAAAAAGCAGGGAGCTCCCCTGCTTTTTTCCTTATAGGCTTGTGAACTGATAACCTCTGGCCCTGATCTCCCTAATAAGGTTTGGCAAGGCCTTGAGTGTCTGCGGAAGTTCGTGAAGGAGGATGATTGCCCCGTCCTCAAGATGTTGGATCACATTATCAATGATTTGTTCCGGATTGTTTTTTAGTTCCCAGTCCATGGAGGAAATCCTCCACATGACGGGAACGAGGTTAAGACTTTCGGCTACAGCCAGAGTATCGTTGTTGTATTGTCCGAACGGAGGCCGGAAGTAGGCAATCTCCTTGCCTGTAATGTTTTCAAGTTTTTCGACACTGCCAGCAATGTCAGTGTACTGCTCATTAAAAGAAAGCTTGGAAAGATTTACATGCTTTGTGGAATGTGTGCCGATTTGATGCCCTTCGTCCAATACCCTTTTCCACGGACGCTGCGGGAAAAGCAGTCGCGATTGCCAGAAAAATGCGGCCGGGACCTTTTCTTTTGACAATATGTCAAGGAGAGAGGGAAGAACTCTTCCGGGGCCGTCATCGAATGTCAGAACGACCGACTTTTTTGACCCTTTTTTTGCTGTCATAACCTGTTCATTTTTTGAGTGGTACACGACCCTCGAACTGTCTACCACTCATGGGCTTTTTTGCATATAAAAACCTCCTTTTTATTTTAATGCCATCCTATAAAGGCTGATTAGCGCTTCGGCTTCATCCCGTTTGCCATGGTTGGTGGAAATATGCTCCCGGGCTCTGTTTCCCAGCCTGCTCCTGGTCTTTTCTTCGGTAATAAGGCGGCGGGCGAGGTGAAGAAAGTCTGTTTCCTCCCTGTAAACATAGCCAGTTTCATCATGGGTTACGAGGCTGAGATTGCCGTCATTCCCAGAGACCAATACCGGAACCCCGGAAGCCATGGCTTCTATAATGGCGGTTGATTGTCCCTCCGAGTGGGAGGTGTTCAGCACGACATCTGCCTTTTTGTACAATGGGCCCATTTTGCTGTGCGGGACTTGGCCAATGTATTCTGCCCAGCTGCTGTTTTCCGCAATGAGCTCTTTCACCATTTCGCCTTCTTCCGGCTCAATGATCGGCCCGGCCAGCAGAAGACGGATAAAAGGAAATTCATTATGAAGTTGTTTTAATGCATTAATGGCAAAGGGGATATTTTTCACCTTTCTGATGCCAGCCGGAAAAAAAAACTGAACTATGCCATCTTCCTTACTTTTAGCCTGATGGCTTTCCCCAAACTCAGTAATTCCCTGCTGAATGACAAATACTTTTGAGGCGATATCCGGTATTTCTGCGAGGAGCAGATGTTTCGCTTTTTCGGAAAAGACATGCACGGCTTTTGCGTCACGGACTGAAGCAATCACATCCTCACGCCTTCCAGGATGGAATAAATCATGATTCAAGTCAGTTCCAGTTATCGTGATAATATAAGAATCAATTTTAATGTGTAATCTTTCTTTGAATTTATAAAAAAGGTAAGCGTGGAAACCGTGTACCAAGTCTGCCTGAGGAAAAGACATGTACTTCCTATTTTCGGTAATGGAGACGATTTCTGTCTCGACACCGTGATGTTTTAGTTTTTCTGCAATTCGCTGTACCGTCACAGTATTGCCTCGCTGCTGATGAAAGTTCGGGGTGGCTAAAACAACCTTCACTGAGTCACTTCCTTAATTTCTCTCTAGGGCTAAAAAATTTTTGACAGTCTTTTCAGCCAGATGCAATTCTTGATTACGTTAGTATACTACAGAATCGCGTGAACGGGAAAAGATAAAACATTTTGTATAAAAAAGGGGCTATACTTCATTAAAAATCCAGAAACGACTTCTAACATAATACAGATTATATGTGGAAGACTAGGGCCATCACGGGTTACTGGGAGGTCAAAATGGATAACAAGGACAAACTGGATCTGCTTCTGCGAGAATATGGATATCCGGATGAAGCCATTACAAGATTTATGGAAGAAACACAGGCGCTGGATTTTGAAGAAGCAAAAAAGATCATCATGCCTTATCGGGATATTACGTCATCGAGAGTCGATTCGGACTCTTATTAAGGGAGAGGGAACAGCCTGGCCATGGTGCCAGGCTGTTTTTTCATTTGCCTAACCTGTACAGCAGGTGGCCAAGCTAAAAACGATGGCGTTCATCAAACTGGTCTGCTTACATGCTCCTGGTCATAAGGTTAATAAAAAAGCTTTTTATTGCAGGAGGGAAAGCATGTGAGTGTCCAAAGTGTCACGGCCCTTCAGGAGCATTCGTTTTGGCTTGAAGTACTGGAAGACCATGCCTATTTTATCCGGGATTTCATATCGGCAAGTGAGAAACAGTTTTTTAATATGGCAAAGCAATATATTGCCCTTTTCAGCAATCTGAGGGGACGGTTAAGGTTGCTCCCTGAAAATGCACCCGCAGCCTCGGTGGAGATGATTACCATAGCACGGGAAATTTATCCGGTTGCTTACGGATATTATCAGTTTGAGGGCCATTTGCAGCAGTTAAGGCTGGAAAACAAAGTGAACCTTAATTTAACGCCTACCTATTTGAATGGAACGCTGGGAGAAAATCAGGAGTACTTACGAATGCTGGGTTATTATGTGAATGGCCAGGAGCCGCCGATTCTTCCGCTTGTTGATTTGATGGATCTCTGGCTGGAAGATCAGGCTGGCCATGCGGCGCTGCTAGTCCGTACACTTGATGGAGTGGAGTCTCACCTGGTCAATGAAACAAGGGGCTTCATGCAAACCTTTCAAGCATTCATTGTAAAGAATGAAGCAATAAAAGGATATTTGCGCTTTGCGGAGGAAGGGTTTCCTATCCAGCTGCGCTTTGCCAAAGATGTAGCTCTTGCAGTGCTTGGGCTTACACAGAATGTGGAGAAAATAGTCTATTTGTATAAAAACGATGAAGTTCTTAATCAAGGGACATTGCGTTTTCTTGAGCATCATTTTCCGGAAGCATGCTATTTTTTGATAAAGCTTAGCCACTATGCACCCGATATAGACTATCCCCCATGTACATTAACAAAGCCATCTTTCAGGTAAGGCAGCATCCAGCTGGATGCTGCTTTTTTTGATGCCAAGGCGGTGGATGTATCTTATGCAGAATAGATTCCCTCCCTAAACAGCAAATTAAAAGAAAAATGGAAAGGAAATGGCCTATGAAAATTAGAATTCCGCTTGTTGTCCTTCTGTTTTTGCTGTTGTGCAGCAGTCTTAGTCCCTGCAGAGCAGAAGACATCGAACCTGGAGATTTGGAAAAGGTGACGCTTAGCCTTTTGCATCCTATCATAGTGGAAGGCTTGGAGGAGCATTATGGAGGACTTGCGCAGTTTGAGAACCTTAAACTTGTCAAAATAGTTCCGAAGCAGCTGCCCGCGGATCTGAAAGATGACTCTTCTTTTAAAAGCTCAGGATCAGCCTATGAAATTACCGTCCAGCTTGAGGTACTTGCAGCCAAAGGAAAAGAAGGAGTGACCATGATCTTAAGCAATGATACTGCAGCGAGTGGATATGAAGTTGCGAGGCTCGAAGCGAAGCAAAAACCGTAGATTGGATAGCTGGAATTCCCTGGTGAATTGGGCATGGAAACAGTAAAACCATCATATAATGCGCATAACCACAAAATTGGAGCGGTCCCCGAGGTGGCCGCTTTCTTTTATGGAAGGAATGGTAAATTTGCGCGAAAGCTTTTATGTGTTTGTATACGGAAGCTTGAGGAAATTCGGACACCATAACTGGATGCTTGCAAACGCACCCTGTGCTGCTTCGCAGAGCTGGACTACAGGCACATTATTGGATTCTGGTGCAGGCTTTCCCTGTATGGTCCAGTCTGAAGGCCGCGTTTATGGGGAGCTTTATATTGTAAACAAGGACCAGCTGGCTGCGGTTGACTGGTTTGAGGGCTTTTACGGCCAAGGGTGTAATAATCATTTTGAACGCGTCATTCAAACGGTCATGACCGATAAGGGCCCCAAAGAGGCATATGTTTATATCCTTAAAGACCTGCCGCGGGCTCAGTTAATGGAAAGGGTGGAAAATGGGGACTGGGGCGTACATGTACTGTTAAAGCAAAAAGAGCTTCTCTATTTCGCCTATGGGAGCTGTATGGACAATGAGCGATTTGCCAAGGCGGGTGTCGGCCATTATTTCCAGAAAATGAAAGGGATAGGTACCCTAAATGGATTTACGCTCAGGTTCACGCGGAAATCATTGGACGGTGGACGTGCCGATATCGTGGAGGAAGGCGGCAGGGTAGAAGGGAAGATTTATGAAATACCAAGGGAAAGCCTTTCCTATCTGTATAAGCGTGAAGGAGTGGCAGCTGGCTGCTACAGGCCGGCGCTCGTAAGCGTTATGTTAACTGAAAAGCTTTTCAAAAACGTTTTAACATTTATAGTCATGGAGAAAGAAGCGGAAACAGCGCCTCCAGGCCATTATGCGGCAGAAATTTTGCGGGGAGCAAGCGGGTATGTTAGCGAGGGTTATCTGGAGCAGCTGAAATTGGATTTACACGAAAGGTTTTGTTTAACTGTAGAGGACGGAGCCTGAGTATGAACAAGGAAATTTGTCATAGAAAAGCCGATGTGCATGAGTCCTGAACATCGGCTTTTTATTCTTTCGTTATCTCTTCTTTTTCTTGGAATTGTCAGCAGCTGTTTTTGCTTTAGGGATCTTTTGAATAACCATGTGGACATGGACCTTTGTGCCATCCAAAGCCTCTACACCCGCCACGGTTCCTTTTCGGCCCTTAATGGTCAACACATCACCTTCGATGGGTATATTTCTAAGGAGCTGGCACATAAGAACATTCTTATTTTCAAGAAAATACACAGCATACATCCGCATCTCACCTGTTCTCTATGGGATATGTTGCATTAGAATCTCCCTATAAAATATATGGCCATCAATCCCATTTAGACCGGCGGGAATAAAAATAAAGAGGCCGGTATCGGCCTCTATGTTCATATCAGTGCATATGGTGCGTGAAACCCTTATCATTATTGTTCACTAACGGCATACTGAATTGGTGGTACCTGCTAATAGAAGATGTATGTTCGTTGGTGGTCAACACTGCTTGGGGGAAAAGCTGCTGCAATTCGGCAACCATCTTCCCGGCGATTCCCTGATTGCGGAATGAAGGCAGTACAGACAGATGCTGAAGGATCACTTCTTTCTGATTTTTGATACAAACACCGATTACGCCTATGATTTTTTGATTTTCCTTCCATAAATAAAGCTTATGGGCAGGGTCTGTTTCGTAAAGTGTGATCGTTTTTTGCAGCTGTCTTAAATCTTTTTCGCTGGGCATTAAGGCTAGCATTCCCATAGCCAATTTTCGGCAGACCTGTTTGTATGGAATTATCATGATGACCCCTCATATTCTATGCTGATTCTTCTTCCAAGCCATTCTTTCCCCTTTTTTACTAGCTTTAAACCTTTAAATGTTAAAAGGTTTATAAAACAAGCAAATATTGGAGCCTATTTCCAGGCAATGGCGTGACCCTATTGACAGCATATCCAATACTTATAAGGCGTGAAAGGGATTCAGCACAGCTGAAAGAGGGGGGCTCAATGGGCGCGTGATCACTTTTATAATAGGATAGGAATTTATTATCTTCCGAACAATGCAGCAAAAGGATATGTTTTCCCATCCATGGCTGGCCGATGGCGGGAATCATCCCATTTCCTCTCATGAAATACATATGAATACATCCTTACTATTTTGGTCATACAGTATATGCCGCCAACCAGAACTTGTTTATCCAGTTATTAGAAAGTTATGTTCACAGAATGTTAAATGTTTTTCCATTATTCGACAAAATCCACTCTTCTTATTTATTAACATATGAATTAAACTGAACATATTAAGAGGAACATTTCCAGGAGGTTGGTCCTAAATAATAGGAATGAGCCAACTGAAAAAGTGAATGATTACTCATTCAATGAAAAGGGGGGGGTGGAGAAAGGGAAACAGGAATGTAGATAAAAAATATTTTAACCAGGGGAGAATGAAAATGACAAATGAAAAAACGGCCGATTTTTTTACTTCGTATCGAAAAATAAGCGAGATGTGGGAAAAGGGTCTTAATGATTTTTTATTCAAGGCAGTAGATAACAAAGAGTTGATTGGGCTGACGAAAGTTGGAGTGGATGCACATTCAAGGTACGTGGAGAGGCTGAAACGGAACCACGAGCTGATCGCAAGCTATTGGAACCTGCCGACAAAAAAGGATGTGGCCAATGTTGCGGAGTTAACCATTCAGGCTGAAGAAAAAGTGGATATGCTTGAACAGCAAATATGGAGCATGCAGGATGCATTTGCAGCAACTTTCCAGGAACAGCAGACATTGATACAAAACGTGATGGAATTCAACCAGCAGATGCATAACGAATTGATCAAGACTGCAAAAGGCTTGTCAGCGGATGTGAAAAAGCTCGGCAATGAGATAACAGAAGCTGCCGACCTAAAGAACATTGAGGAAATGAGGGAGGAGCTGGCTGGAATGAAAGAAGACCTGGAAGAAATGAAAAACCTGCTGAAGCAGGCAAAAGTACAGCCAGAGCTCGCTGGCTCATCTACATAAGGGGGAGAAAAGAGATGGCTTCAAGTACATTAATAAACATTCCTGCAGCGAGCCTTGAAAATGAACGGGCACGCTGGAACGCTATTTATAAAGTATTGACAGAACCAAAACCCGAGATTGTGCCAACACCCAGGCAGGCTATATGGAGGAAGAATAAGTCGGTCCTATGGCATTATCCTGCAGCGGAAAAGAAGTATGAAACCCCTCTTTTCCTCGTCTATTCGCTCTTAAACAAGCCATATATCCTTGACATTTCCGAAGAGGGAAGCGTTATAGGGAACCTGACCAAAATGGGGTATGATGTGTATATGTATGACTGGGGTACACCCGGGCTGGAAGACAGGAACATCACTCTTGATCAATATGTCACCAACTACCTTGAAATGAGTGTCCGCCATGCCTTAAGGCATTCCCGTGCCGAGGAGATTTCCCTGGTAGGTTATTGTCTTGGAGGAACGATGTCGGCGATTCTCGCCTCCATAACCGACCTTCCGATTAAAAATCTGGTCCTGGCTGCCGTGCCCCTTGATTACAGCACGTTTATTTTACCTGAAAAATGGGTCAAAGCCATCCAGGATGGGACGCTGGGCTTTGACCAGCTAACAGATGCATATGAAGTAATTCCATCACAATTCTTGTTTGCGGTCTTCATGGCGCTCCAGGGCTTCAATATTGGACCCAATATCAACCTCATTACAAGAGGGCATGATCCTAAATATGTGGATAAATGGCGCCGGATGGACAAATGGATGAAAGATTCCGTATCATTTTCAGGTGCAGCATTCAAGCAAATGCTCAAAGAGTGGTATAAGGATAACAAGCTGGTAAAGGGAGAAATGATTATTGGCGGCAAAAGGATGGATTTTGGCAATATAAAATGCAGCCTGCTCGTAATCACATCTACACGTGACGAGCTCGTTCTCGAAAGCCAAAGCTTGCCGATCATGGATTTGGTTTCCAGTGAAGACAAGACATATGAGCTAGTAGAAGCAGGGCATGTTTCCATCTGCCTGACAGGACAGTTTGCCTTCGCTGTGGATCCATGGCTGTCATCCCGTTCCAAAGTAATGCAGCCAAATTAATTGATTTGGTAAAACCGGAAAGGTCACCCTTTCCGGTTCTTATGTGTCGGCAGGTATGTAAGCAAAATCCATATAGTATTTTCAGGGGGAAGTTTTAATGAGGAAATTAACTCTTTCGGACGGCCAAACTCTAGAAGTCGCATGCTTGTCCTGTGCGCTGACCAGCGGCCTAGTTGAGCCGGCAGGCGGCGTAATTGTGGAAACGGAGCATTTCCATGCCCACCAGGACGTGGCCTACCCGATTAAAGGCTTGGTGATTTTAGCATCAAAGCGCCATATTAGGTGCCTGGATGAACTTACTGAAGAGGAATCCCTGGAGTACATTTCATTGCTGACGAGAATCCGCAGGGCACAGAGAAAAGTTCTGGGCATTGAAAAGGTGTATTACTTTTATAATGAAGATACCACCCATCATTTCCATACATGGATGGTGCCCCGCTATGATTGGATGGAAAAGTTTGGCCGGTCCGTCGAGTCGGTCCGGCCTGTACTTCTCCATGCCCGGAATAACAGAAATGATGAAAAACATAAAAAAGACGTATTGGAGGGAATACGGGCCCTGACGGAAGAACTTAATTTTAAAATAAATATAAAACGGGGCCGCTAAGGCTCTTTTTTTCTGCATATTTCTCTAATGATTATGCTATTAATTCCAGGCAGATAATAGGATAAAGAGTGGAAGGAGAGATGATTACTATTGAGATTAAAGAAAGTTCTCTGCATATTACTCGTACTGTTCTTTTTCCTATCACTGCACACGTCCTCTAACAGAGCGACCAATGAAATAGAGAAAACGAAAGTAGTCTCTGTGGCTGCACAGCCAGCTGGAAAGGAAATGAATTCCGAGCTGGAGACCTTATTGGAAAGTGTGAAACAGGATGAAAGGCTAAATGGGAGTGTTGTTGGAATCAGCATCCGGAAAGGAAGCACCGGAGAAATCCTTTATTCCAGCTTGGGAGAGACCCGGCTGCATCCTGCTTCGAACCAAAAGCTGCTGACAGCGGCGTCTGCCCTCATGACACTTGGTCCTGACTATACTTTTTCTACAGAGGTGTGGGCAGACGGGAAGATAAAAAATGGAGTACTTCACGGCAATCTTTATTTGAGAGGCAAGGGAGACCCCACCTTATTAAGGGAAGACCTGGTCCAATTTGCACTGGATCTGAAATCCAAAGGCATAGACAGGATTGACGGTGATTTGATAGGGGATGACAGCTGGTTTGACGATGTCAGGCTTTCGCAGGATCTGAACTGGTCGGATGAGGGCAACTATACCGGCGCGCAGGTTTCTGCATTGACGCTTTCTCCCGATTCCGATTTTGACACCGGCACAGTACTAATCGAAACCTTTCCGGGTGAAAAAGCTGGGAAACCGGGCAAGATTAAGGTGACGCCGGCAAATGAATATATAGCTATCCTCAATAAAACAGTAACCGTTGACGCGGGAGAGCCGAGGAAGCTGTCGGTTGAAAGGGAGCATGGAAATAACAGGATTGTCATCAGCGGAGAAATCCCCATCAAGAGCAAACAGGAAAACTGGGTTGCAGTATGGGAGCCGGCAGGTTATACGGTAAATGTTTTTAAACTGGCGCTGGAGCAAGCGGGCGTAAGTTTCAGCAAGGATTCCTCAGAAAAACGAGGTGCCACACCCAAGAAGGCTAAACTTCTCACCTCCAAGGCATCCATGCCTTTAAAAGAAATTCTTATTCCTTTTATGAAACTGAGCAATAATGGCCACGGTGAAATCCTGGCGAAGGAAATGGGCAAGGTGGTGCATGGAGCAGGCAGCTGGGAAAAGGGCCTTAAAGTGATGGAGGAATGTGCAAAACTACTGGGTATGAATACGGCCTCCATGTTAATACGGGACGGGTCTGGCATGTCCCATAAAAACATGATCCCCGCCAATGAAATATCAAGATTGCTGTACGCCGTACAATCAGAGGAATGGTTTCCTGCTTTTGAAAAGTCCCTGCCTGTGGCCGGGAGTTCTGGGCGGCTGAAAGGGGGAACACTCCGTTCCCGCCTGACAGGTGACAATGTTGAAGGAAGGGTGAAGGCAAAGACCGGTTCCATTACTGGCGTGTCGTCGCTTTCAGGCTATGTGACAGCAAAAAGCGGTACCACTTACATCTTTTCCATAATGATCAATAATCATTTAAGCCCTTCGGTTAGAGAACTCGAAGACAAGATTGTCACCATTTTGGCTGAAAACGGTTAGCCATGGATACTGATTAAAAGCACCCAAGAAACTTGGGGGCTTTTAATACTCCTAGAGGCGTGCAGTGTTGGATTGCACTTTTCCCTCGGTTTAAGCAAAGAGGAACAGGTAAAGAATTAAACATAGCCTATCTCCAATCCTATTCAAGAATAATAGTTTTTGGTAAAATTAGGATAGAAGATTCATAGAATACGGCAACCAGGACGAATGCACGAAAAGGAGGGAGACAAAATGCCGAGTTTTAGCAGTTATCTTTTTAGAAAGGGAATAAAAATTGGGGTAAAGAGGTTAGGAGATCTGAAGCAGGTGGACATCGGTGAGCGGCGACGAAAAATGGATGCACTTGCACTTAGGTGGTCGAAGCTTCCGAAAAACACTGAGGTTAAACAAACCGAGATTGAAGGACTGTATGCAGAGTGGATTTCCAATAATAAGTCCGTGGATAACAAGGTTATTCTCTATTTGCACGGAGGCGCTTATGGGTATTGCTCTGCAAACACGCATCGTTCGCTTGCCGCTAGAATCATGAAGGAAGCCGGTGTCAAGGTGCTTCTCCCAGAGTATCGGCTTGCGCCGGAAAATCCGTATCCTGCAGCGCTGGAGGACGCTCTGTGCATCTATCGCTGGCTCTTAAGGCAAGGTTACGATCCCGGCAACATTTTTTTAGCCGGGGATTCGGCAGGAGGAGGCTTAAGTGTTGCTGCCGCCTTGTATTTGAGGGACCATGAAGAGCCGCTGCCTGCGGCAGTCATTTGCCTGTCTCCATGGGTGGATTTGACGAGCGGCGGTGAAAGCTACACCAAAAATCAACCCATTGACCCTTACTTAACGACAGACGGAGCAAGAGCAACTGCACTTGCTTATGCTGGAGAGGAAAGACTTGACCACCCGTACATTTCTCCGGTGTTTGCCGATTTTACCGGGTTTCCGCCTTTGTTTATCCAGGTTGGCAGTATTGAGATCCTGTTAAGCGATGCCGAACAGCTTGCTGAAAAAGCACGGAAGGCAGGTGTACAGGTGGACATAAAAGTCTGGCAAGGGATGTGGCATGTATGGCAGGCTAGCGGCCGTCTCCGTGAAGCGAAACTGGCCATCAGAGAAATCGGCGAATATATAAAAGAGATAGACCATAGGTAAACGTTTGTTTCCTGCAGCTTAATATGCCGCTTTCCGTTTTTGTGAAGACGAAATAAGTCTTGGTTTTACGGTTTATTATGGAAACGGCATATTGAAGCGGCTCCACCCGATATATATGATGGAGCCGCTCATCTATCTTTCCTTGATATCAAATGAAATTAAGCGGCCATTTGCCGGATTATAAACGACGTTACCCTGAACCCTTATTCTTTCCTGGGGGGATTGCAGGGTGAATTCATAGGTTCGCCTTGTTTGGGTTGGAGAAATTTCTGTTGTTCCTATTAATTTATAGTCGACCACATTATAGCCAGGATAGGCAGCTTGAGTTACTTCCAACAAATATTTCCCCCATTCCTCAGGCTCAACCTGTGGAGAAGTTAGGATTTCAATGTCGATGACACCCTGGTTTGGATTGGCTCCCAGCGCCGCAAATGCCCGGCGGTGGAGATTGATTCTGTTGGTGGGGTAGCCTTGGACCCGGTCAACAACTTTTACCAGAATTTCTCTCGGGCTTTGCGAAGAAATATTCCTGATTTCA
The DNA here is from genome assembly GCF_000986785.1 of Mesobacillus campisalis. Taxonomy (GTDB): domain Bacteria; phylum Bacillota; class Bacilli; order Bacillales; family Cytobacillaceae; genus Mesobacillus_B; species Mesobacillus_B campisalis. The sequence continues at coordinate 180,264 of NZ_LAYY01000007.1, forward strand.
AGCATTTGGCCGCACCGATAAGGAGTGTTTGTTCCTACGGCTGCTGTCATATATTCATTATCGGACCAGGGAATGCCGCACTGAGTGACTGTTCCTCCTTCGGTCCAGGTGGCCTGGCCCCTGATTGGCTGCTGCCGGGCATAATAAGCCGGATAGCCACGATAATAATGCTCACGAAAAGGCTGTTGTCCATATGGCGCGCTCTGATAATAGTAACCATTTACAGTAGGCAGATAGGCATAATGAGGGTACATGTTTTTCCTCCCGGTAAAAAGGCTTTTTAATACCGTATGTAACCCCAGGGTTGACCGGTGACTGAGGGGAGACACTCCTTTTGAAGGTTCCCCAACATGATAATCCCTTTAGCCAAGCCAAGTCTGCGTTAAATTTCGATTATAATCGGAAGAATCATCGGCCTTCTTTTTGTCTGCCTGAACAGATACTGGCCGACTGACTTTTTGATGTTTTGTTTCATCACATTCCACTGCCGTTCTCCATGAAGATCATTGACCGCTTTCGTTGCCAGGGAATTAACCTCTTTTAACAGTTCCTCTGAATTTCTTGCATACACAAAACCTCTGGATATTGTATCTGGGCCCGAAACGATTTTGCGGTCTGATTTGCTGATGGTTACCACAATCACAAGCATTCCATCCTCAGACAGCTGTTTTCGGTCCCGGAGAACGATGTCGCCCACATCGCCAACCCCTATTCCATCCACATACGTATCTCCATTTGGGATCGAACGGGTCTGGCGGGCTGCACCGTGTTCTATGTCAACCACATCACCATTTTTAATAATAAAAGTGTTTCCCTGCTCAACACCGACCGATTCGGCCAGTAGGCGGTGATGATGCAGCATCCGGTATTCCCCATGAATTGGCACAAAATAGGTTGGCTGCATCAAGGTGAGCATCAGCTTAAGGTCTTCCTGGTATCCGTGCCCCGATACATGCATTCCGGTAGAACTGCCGGACCCGTAAATCACATTGGCACCCAATTTAAACAGATTATCAATGATTTTTGAAACTCCCTTTTCATTTCCAGGGATGGGTGAAGCAGCCAAAATTACGGTATCACCCGGATAGATGGACGCATCCCGGTAGTTTCCCGTCGCCAGGCGGGCGAGCGCTGCCATCGGTTCGCCCTGGCTCCCGGTACATAAAATGGCGACTCTTTCAGGAGTGAAATCCTCAATCTGTTTGGCATCAATCAGCATGCCATCGGGAATATCCACATATCCTCTTTCCATTGCAACCTGGACTACATTCACCATGCTGCGACCCAGCAAGGCAAGTTTCCTGTTCGTTTTGATCGCCGATGCGACAACTTGTTGTACCCGGCTTACATTGGAAGCGAAGGTTGATACAAATACCTTACCCGTCGCTTTCATAAATGCTTCATCCATATGGCTGCCAACCATTTGCTCGGACGGAGTAAGCCCTTTGCGTTCGGCGTTGGTGCTCTCGGACACAAGCAGCAGGACACCTTGCCGGCCAATTTCCGCCATTTTATGTATATCGGTTTTTTGATTATTGGCTGGTGTAAGGTCAAATTTAAAATCCCCAGTATGAACGACATTTCCTTCGGGTGTATGAAACACAATCCCGAGGCAGTCAGGGATGCTGTGGCTAACCCTGAAAAAAGAGACCCCAATCTGGCCAAGCTCCAGCTTTGATTCCGAATCAATGGTCACAAGCTCGGAATCCCCCATGAGATGATGTTCGTTCAATTTCAGTTCAACTAGTCCAAAGGTAAAATGGGTCGCGTACACAGGAACTTCGAATTTCTTTAGGAAATAGGAAATGGCCCCAATATGATCCTCGTGCCCGTGGGTCAGAATTAGACCCCTGATTTTTTCCTTGTTCTCCTCTAGATAAGTAAAATCAGGAATAATCAGGTCAATGCCTAGCAAGCTCTCATCGGGAAACTTGCCTCCCGCGTCAACCACGATAATATCGTCGGCATACTGAAGGGCATACATATTTTTACCTATTTCATTAATGCCTCCCAAGGCGAAAAAAGACAGTGCATTATTGTTTGTGCTCAAGGTCAAATCCTCCCAATCACTATGATTTTCTTATTATCCCCGTTTTTGTTTCCTTTATTTTAGTGAATTTCCAGTCGTTTAAGGTGTTAAACCAATAAAAAATGATTAAGAATATTTTAATTACAAGTTGACAGGTAGGAATAATGGGTATTATAATCTCCTTAATAAAAGAAAATAAAGAGGCACGCTGATCGGAACACCGAAGGCATAACCCTTATCCAGAGGGTTATGCCTTTTTATTTGCCAACTTAATTTAAAATGGGGTGTAAATGGTGAAAAAGTTAATTGTATTTGCTTTTATTGGGTTCCTTGCCCAATTAATAGATGGGGGATTGGGAATGGGGTATGGTGTCACATCCTCATCACTGCTGCTCGCTTTCAGTATTGCCCCGGCAGTTGCTTCTGCTTCCGTACATTTATCAGAGGTTGTGACGACCGCGGCCTCGGGCATTTCCCATATCAAGTTTGGAAATGTGGATAAACAAACAGTCTACAGGCTGGTGATTCCCGGCTCGATTGGTGCCTTTTTAGGAGCTACTTTCTTGAGCAATCTGCCTGGGGACTTGGCTAGACCTTATATCTCTTTATTTCTTCTTTTCCTTGGTGTCTATGTTCTGATAAGGTTCTTGTTCAACTTCCGCCCGTCCGAAGAAAAAAAGAACATTTCCCTCAGCCGGAAGCAGTCCATTCCCTTGGGGCTTATCGCCGGTTTTGCTGATGCAACCGGAGGGGGAGGCTGGGGGCCAATTGCTACCCCTGTGCTTTTATCAAAAAAAGGAATGAGCGCCAGAAAGGTAGTTGGAACTGTGGATACAAGCGAGTTTGCCATCGCCGTTTCCGCAACAATCGGTTTTCTTATCTCCCTCGGTTGGGCCCAGGTCAATTGGTTTTGGGTGGCAGCTCTGATGATTGGCGGTGTCATTGCGGCTCCAATCGCAGCCTGGATGGTTCAGAAAGTCCATGCACAATTAATGGGGGTCCTTGTTGGCGGTTTCATCATTTTAGTTAACTCCAGGACGATGGCCCACACCTGGATTGAAGATGCAAGTATCCATCCGTATGTTTATGCCGGGTTGGCATTGCTCTGGCTTGTTTCAATCCTTTATACGATATCCAGGATCAGCAGCTATAAAAAGATGGAAACAGCAGAAGTTCATTCATAATTTAAAGGAAGGCATGGCCTTTGTGTATCTGTTCCTAATGGAAAGAGATTAATGAGAGAGCTTAATATAAATGCATGGATAAATGCCTGGAATTTTTATTTTTTAATGTACATTTTTGATGTGTTAGACATATTTTGAAAAAGAAAATAGCGTATTTGGGGAAGGGCCCGATCAAAACTGGGCTTAATTTTATAAATAAATGTTGACCAGAATGCTCAACAATGAAAAAGGGGAGGCCGCTTATGAAAGTATCGAGCAAAGGAGAATATGCCTTACGTGCACTTCTTGTCCTGGGACAGCAGCAGGGGAAGGTAATTTCCATCCAGGAAATATCCGATAGGACTCTGGTAACTGTCCATTACCTCGAACAGCTGCTCCTTCAGCTGAAAAAGCTGGGGTACGTTTCCAGCAAAAGAGGCGCGAAAGGGGGGTATATCCTCCAAAAGACAACGGAAGAAATCAATATCGGGGAAGTTATCCGCGATTTGGAAGGCCCGCTTTCCCCGATGGGCTGCGCATCATTAACAAAATATGAACCATGCCAGCTCGAGGCCGGCTGTCAATTAAAGCCGCTTTGGTCCCTTGTCAGGGATACAATTGCTTATGTGCTTGAACGCACGACGCTCGCAGACTTGCTGGATAATCGGCTATCATTGGTAAAGGGAGAGGATTTAGTTGTCGTTAAAACACCAAGTTGACCAAAAGGTACTTGAAAAAATAAAGGCCATGCTTGAGAGCCTGGATTTTGGCACTCTGCAAATTACTGTCCATGATTCCCAAATTACGCAAATTGATAAACTTGAAAAGCATCGCTTTCCATTGCAGGCAAAAGAAAAAAAACAGTTAAGAAGCAGGCAATAAAAATGAATAGATGCCGATCGGAATTCCGAAGGCCCTTGTAGTTACTGGCGACCATTGGTTCGCAGCTAACTATGAGGGCTTTTTCTATCGAGAAAAAGCCCTGATAAAAATGGATACTAGGGAGGAAGAACAGTGAAAAAGACAATTTTGGCAATGATATCGGCATTATTGGTGCTTGGGGCAGCAGGATGCTCAAGCAAGACATCTTCACAGGAAGGCGGAGAGGAGAAAGCCCGGGAAAAAGTCGAATTATTAAATGTCTCCTATGACCCGACAAGGGAACTTTATGAAGATTTGAATAAAGAATTTGCCGCTCATTGGCAGGAAGAAACAGGCCAGGAGGTCATAATCAATCAATCGCACGGAGGTTCGGGCAAGCAATCACGTTCCGTTATTGACGGACTGGAAGCTGATGTTGTCACGCTAGCCCTCGCTTATGATATTGACGCTATTGCTGAAGCAGGCATGCTGAGTGAAAAATGGCAGCAAGAGCTCCCGGACAATAGCTCTCCCTACACGTCAACCATTGTCTTCCTTGTACGCAAAGGGAACCCAAAGGGGATAAAAGATTGGGATGATCTTGTGAAACCGGGCGTATCGGTCATTACTCCCAATCCGAAAACATCAGGAGGTGCACGATGGAATTATCTTGCTGCCTGGGGCTATTCATTGAAGCAATCGCAAGGCGATGAACAAAAAGCAGAAGATTTTGTTTCAAAGCTGTATAAGAATGTTCCTGTCCTTGATTCGGGTGCACGGGGATCCACCACCACTTTTGTTGAAAGGGGAATTGGCGACGTCCTTCTTGCCTGGGAAAATGAAGCTTTTTTGTCCATTAATGAACTAGGGGAAGACAAATTTGAAATTGTTGTGCCCTCTGTCAGCATTTTGGCAGAACCGCCAGTGACTGTAGTTGATAAAGTGGCGGAAAAACGGGGGACGGCGGAAGTTGCCAAAGCTTACCTTGATTATTTGTATACAGAGAAAGGGCAAGAATTAGCAGCAAAGCATTATTACCGGCCGCGCTCTTCAGCGGCAATAAAGAAATTTGGAAGCCAGTTCCCGGATATAAACCTTTTTACTATCGATGAGGTGTTTGGCGGATGGAAAAACGCCCAGAAAACCCATTTTGATGATGGTGGAACGTTTGATAAAATTTATCAACCTTAAAGCAAGGGGAGCTTCGATATGAAGATCAATAATAAGAAACACCGGGTTCTTCCCGGATTCGGTCTCTCGATGGGATATACCATCATCTACCTAAGCCTGATTGTGTTAATCCCGGTTACAATCTTGTTCCTAAAAGCATCCACAATGAGCTTGGCCGATTTTTGGGAAACAATCACCAATGAGAGAGTAATAGCTTCCTTTAAGGTTACTTTTCTAACTTCGTTCATTGCAGCCCTGGTAAATGCGGTATTTGGTGCGCTGATTGCCTGGGTTCTTGTAAGATACGACTTTTTCGGCAAAAAAGTCGTCGATGCCCTCGTAGATTTGCCTTTTGCCCTGCCAACGGCAGTCGCAGGGATCGCACTCACGTCGATTTATGCTCCAAACGGATGGTTTGGCCAATATTTTGAACTCCTGGGAGTAAAAATTGCCTTTACACAATGGGGGATTATCGTAGCACTGACCTTTATCGGATTTCCGTTTGTTGTCCGCTCCGTACAGCCGGTCCTGCAGGATATGGATTTCCAGTACGAGGAAGCAGCCAGGACCTTAGGGGCAAATTCGATTCAAACTTTCCTGAAAATTATTTTCCCGGCTATTCTCCCTGCTTTATTAACCGGATTTGCCCTTGCATTTGCAAGGGCGCTGGGTGAATATGGCTCAGTTGTCTTCATTTCGGGCAATATGCCGATGAAAACGGAAATTGTCCCGCTTCTGATCATCACTAAACTCGAGCAGTTTGATTATGCGGGGGCGGCAGCGATTGCCTCTGTCATGCTGTTGTGTTCCTTCTTCCTGCTATTTGCCATCAATTACTGGCAATGGAGAAGCGCAAAAAAACATCAGGCGGGTTAAAGGAGGAGGGTAGACCATATGAAATCGGAACTAGTTAGCCGGCAAAAAAAGCAATCTACAGCCTCAATTACAAAATGGGTGCTCATTGGCAGTGCTTTATCTTTTCTGGGAATCTTTATATTGGTGCCTTTAATCGCCGTTTTTACGGAAGCTTTGAAAAAAGGGGTGGAACTTTATTTCCTGGCTCTCACTGAACCAGAAGCGCTATCCGCAATCAAGCTAACCATGATTACAGCCGCGATAGCCGTTCCGCTTAACACGCTGTTCGGCCTTATTGCGGCCTGGGCGATTACCAAGTTTGAATTTAAAGGGAAAAATATGCTGATTACCCTGATTGATATTCCCTTTGCCGTTTCGCCAGTCATAGCCGGCCTCGTTTTCGTCCTGTTGTTTGGGGCGCAGGGTGTATTTGGACCTTTGCTTGCAGCTTACAATATTAAGATCATTTTTGCTGTACCGGGGATTGTGATTGCGACCATATTCATAACCTTTCCCTTTGTGGTGCGCGAGCTGATCCCGATCATGCAGGAACAGGGCAGCGAGGAAGAACTGGCAGCTCTTACACTTGGGGCCAGCGGCTGGCAGATGTTCCGGAAGGTTACGCTGCCAAATATCAAGTGGGGAGTTCTTTACGGGGTGATTCTTTGCAATGCCAGGGCTATGGGGGAGTTCGGTGCTGTTTCGGTGGTCTCCGGACATATACGCGGCCTGACCAACACTCTGCCATTGCATGTCGAAATTTTATACAACGAATACAACTTTACAGCAGCCTTCGCCTGTGCTTCCTTGCTTGCGATATTGGCTCTGTTCACTTTGTTCCTTAAAACCATCGTTGAAAAAGCAGGAGGTTAAATCATGAGTATCGTTTTAAAGGGTCTATCTAAGACATTTGGACAATTTCCAGCTGTGAAGAAGGTGGAGCTTGAAATTCCAACTGGTGACTTTGTTGCTCTATTAGGACCATCCGGATCGGGCAAAACAACCTTGCTGCGTCTGATCGCCGGCTTGGAGGGTCCCAATTCAGGAGAGATTTTGTTCAATGGTGAGGATTTTACCGCGAAATCGGTAAAGGAACGAAAAGTGGGCTTTGTGTTCCAGCATTATGCGCTTTTCAAGCACATGACCATCTTTGACAATATTGCCTTTGGTTTAAAGGTGAGACCGCGCAAACATCGTCCTTCAAAGGAAGCAATAAATTCCAAAGTAGAGGAACTGCTTAAGCTTGTCCAGCTTGAAGGACTGGGAGAACGTTATCCCTCCCAGCTTTCGGGAGGACAGAGGCAGAGGGTGGCCTTGGCAAGGGCACTGGCCGTAGAGCCTGAAGTGCTTCTGCTGGATGAACCGTTCGGAGCGCTGGATGCCAAAGTGCGCCAGGAATTGCGGGGCTGGCTGCGGGAGCTTCATCAGAAGCTGAATATTACCACTGTTTTTGTCACCCACGACCAGGAGGAGGCCATGGAAATGGCCGATACCGTTGTGGTGATGAACAACGGCAGAATCGAGCAGACCGGAAGCCCCGAGAATGTTTATGAAAACCCGGTAACCCCATTTGTCTACAGCTTTTTAGGAAGAGTCAACGAATTCCGCGGAAATTCGCTGGAAAACTATACACCATACGGAGTCGATAAGCCTTTTTCAGATAAAGAGGTGGGATACATCCGCCCCCATGAAATTGGATTAAGCCGGACTTTTGTTAATAATAGCTATCCTGCGGAAGTGTCGCATGTGAACAAAGTGGGGGCAGCAGTACGGATTGAGCTAAGACGTCTGGACACTGACGATTTATTTGAAGCAGAGTTGAGTGCGGAAAAATACAACATAATGGGTGGATTAAAAAGAGGCGATCAATTGTTCGCAGAATTTCAAAATCTGGTTATTTTTAACGGAAATACTTTACGGAATTCCGAATTCGAACTTCCACCATCAAATCTGGTACTGCGTCCAGAGGAAGTGCGAAGTTAGCAGGCCCGCTGTCCGACTAATAGTGTGATGACGAATGTTTGGTCACCAAGGGAGCGAATGATATAATAGGAAGAATCTTATTTTACCTTGGAGGCACTATGCTAACATTCGAAGAAAAACTAGCTATTATTGAAGAGTTTTCCGAACTAGAGCGGAAAAATGTATCATTGAAAAGAGTCAACTTTCATTTTGAAGGCAGTGCGGACGACAAGAAAAATGTAGTTTATCACCTGCATCCCAATGGAAATGGTTTTGTTTATGCCGGAAAACTGGGAGGTTATGAGACAGACAGCAAAGGAATGGTCAACATTCGGGACTATTCCAAGGAAGAGCTAAGACACCTCCTGAAAGAAGCAATTGAATCACTAAAACCAAATCCTCATGAAGAAGCGGTGATTGGTGAAGCCGACGAAGAGCGCTGGGTCAACGACGAAAAACATAGTCTCATCCTCGTGCAGGAAGATGATATGTGGAATGTGTATGCCGGCTTAAACCTTGATGGCACTTTCCCCTCGTATAACGAAGCCAGGCAATACCTGGAAGAGGAAGGCTTCAGCCGCGGGAAATAAGGATTTGTAGAAGCGGAACTTCCATGAGGAGGTTCCGCTTTTTAATACATATGATGGAAAGAATAACGGAAAAGGTCCCTTTCACAAGGAAGGACAATAGCATCATCTTGAGGAAATAGGAATAGAGAATATTTAAATGGGGTGGAGAAGATGATTAAAAGTACACAAGCTTCAGAGTTTATTCAGTCGGAAGAAGAACTTCGTGCGCTTATTGGTTATCCCAGTGAACTGGTACGCAACAAAGTGATAGATTGCATTGACCATCATGTGGCTGATTATATTTCCAGGTCACCTTTTTTGGTTTTGGCGACAGCTGACGAAAAGGGTTTTTGCGATTCATCGCCTAAGGGCGACGCTCAGGGTTTTGTTCACGTTTTAAATGAGAAACAGCTCGTTATTCCGGAAAGGCCTGGCAATAAACGAATCGACTCACTTCGGAATATTCTGGCCAACCCTAGAGTTGGTCTGCTCTTTTTTATTCCTGGCCTGGGGGAGACTTTGAGGGTAAACGGCAAGGCGGCGCTCGTAAAGGATGAGAAGCTGCTGGAAAGGCTTGCGGTAAGAGGAAAAAAACCGCTATTGGGAATAATGGTTGAGGTAGAAGAGTGCTATATTCATTGTGCCAAAGCCTTTAAGCGTTCCGAGTTATGGGAGCCCGGGAGCTGGAGCGCCCAATCTGAACTGCCGGCAGCCGCAAAGATTATTTCCGACCATGCACGGATGCATGGACATAGTGCGGATTCCATACAGGAAAGCTTGAATGAAAGTTATGCAAAACGGCTTTATTAACGGATTTTTAATAAGGGAAAGATAAATCAGAAAATCATGAATTTTGATGAATATTTTCGCTGGTCTTCGTGAGTATATTTTCCTATAATTGATATAGGGATAAAATACTATATGAATATGGGGGCTAGCAAGATGAATAAAAACAAAGAAATGCCAGTCTTTTATAATGGAAGCGGGCTGGAGTACATAAAACCTTTTAAGAAAGATTTTACAAAGGAACATGTGATTAAACCGATCAATGCAGTAAAAAACAATCTGCAGTTTCCGGTATTTCCTAATCTTGACAACAAATAATCCTTCCAATTATTGCTAATGAGGCTGATTCCTTAAGGAATCAGCCTTTCAAAATGGTGATTAATATACTTTATCTCCATTGAAAATCGAATTCTTCACTACTACATAATCAACATTGCGGATGGCACTAAGCTTGTCTCCGCCTGCATAGGAGATGGAAGACTGAAGGTCCTGCTCCATTTCTGTCAAAGTATCCTGCAATGGACCTTTGTATTCGACATACATTTTCTTGCCTTCAACGTTTTTCTTTTCACCTTTTTGGAATTCGGAAGCAGATCCGAAGTACTCTTTGTACATTTTGCCGTCTTTCTCGACAGTTTCGCCTGGAGATTCCTCATGACCGGCGAACAGGGAGCCAATCATGACCATTGTTGCCCCAAAACGGACAGATTTGGCAATATCTCCATGTGTCCGGATACCTCCGTCGGCAATCACAGGCTTGCTGGCCGCTTTTGCACACCAGCGAAGCGCAGCCAACTGCCAGCCCCCAGTGCCGAACCCGGTTTTAATCTTTGTGATGCAGACTTTTCCCGGTCCAATCCCGACTTTGGTTGCATCGGCACCAGCATGTTCCAGTTCCCTGACAGCTTCCGGTGTACCAACATTGCCAGCGATGACAAAGCTTGAAGGCAAATAATTTTTAATATGTTTAATCATTTCAATCACGGCATTTGAATGTCCATGAGCTATGTCGATCGTAATGTATTCAGGAACAAGATCTTCCTCGGCGAGCTGGCGGATGAATCCGTATTCTTCCTCTTTAACGCCTACACTGATTGAAGCGTACAAGCTGCGGGCTTTCATATCTTTGACAAAATCCATTCTTTTCTCAGGCTCAAAACGATGCATGATATAAAAGTAACCGTTCTCAGCCAAATACAGGGCAATTTTTTCATCTATGATTGTCTGCATATTGGCAGGTACGACTGGCAGTTTGAAGGTGCGGCCTCCGAGAGTGACCGATGTATCGCATTCTGAACGGCTGTTAACCACACATTTTGCAGGAATCAATTGAATATCTTCGTAATCAAATACATTTTCCATAAGTTACACCCCTAAAGACGAATATTATTTTTATTTAAATAAAAATCGTTCGGACATTGGTAATATACCTTAATTTATGGATCCTGTCAAAGGATTTTAATTTTTTACAGGGTGAATAACCGAATGTTGTTGATGCCAAAAGAGAATAACACTTACTTTATAGCGAAAACTAGGGAAATAAGTGGTTGAAAGGAGGATTTTAATTGGTTACCTTTAAGGATATCGTTCAGGCAAACGAAAAAATGAAGGGAGTTGTTCACCGCACGCCATTGGATTACTCCAAGACCTTCAGCAGCCTCTCGGACAATGAAGTGTTTCTAAAACTTGAAAACTTGCAAAAAACTGGTTCTTTTAAGGTTCGGGGATCTTATAACAAAATGATTTCCCTTAAAAAAGAAGAAGTGGAAAAAGGAGTGGTAGCCGCTTCGGCAGGCAATCATGCCCAAGGTGTTGCCTATTCAAGCAGCATGCTAGGAATTCCGTGCAAAATCGTGATGCCGCAAGGGGCTCCTCTCAGCAAGGTGGAAGCCACAAGAAGCTATGGAGCTGAGGTAATATTGGAAGGCAGCGTGTTTGATGAAGCTCTTGACTATGCTTATGAACTGCATCGGCGCTCTGGTGCCGCATTTGTCCATGCCTTTGATGACCAGGCCATCATTGCAGGGCAGGGAACGGTCGGTCTCGAGATCATGGAGCAGCTGCCAGATGCAGATGCAATCATTTGCCCTGTAGGGGGAGGCGGCTTGATTGCTGGAATAGCTGCCGCTGTAAAAGAAAAGAAACCATCCATTCAGGTTTATGGAGTCGAAGCGATGGCGTGCCCGAGCATGGCCCAGTCGCTTAAGGTAGGGGAAATTATCACCTTTGATGCCAGCCCAACGATGGCTGATGGAATTGCCGTAAAAACACCGGGCAAATTAACATACGATTTGGTCCAAAAATATGTGGATGACATTTTTACGGTAGACGAAATGCAAATTGCCCAAAGTATGCTAATGCTGCTTGAACGGAATAAATTGCTGGTTGAGGGCTCTGGTGCGGTTTCCCTTGCAGCGATATTATCAGACAAGCTGCCAGTAAGGAATAAAAAAGTGGCTGCAGTAATAAGCGGAGGCAACGTCGATGTAAGCTTTATTTCGAGAATTATTGAGCGAGGGATGGTTGAATCCGGACGCTTTGTACGATACAGCATAATTTTAAAAGACAGGCCGGGAAACCTTGAAAGTGTTCTCGAAGTGGTTACAGAACTACGCGGAAATATTTTGGACATCTCTTTGAATCATATGGGAAGCAAGATTTATCCCGGTTATGCGCAATTGAATCTTTCAGTCGAATCAAGGGATTCTGCTCATATTGAAGTGATATCCAGGGCCCTAAAGGCCAAAGGGTTTGCAGCAGAGGTCATGCAGTAGTTCATATCGTGTTAGATAAAGGAGAATGTCCCGTCGGGGCTTCTCCTTATTTGTCATCTTAGCCAATGTTTACTGGTATTTGAGTGCTGGAGAAGACGAGATGAAAAATTTTAAAAAGATTTGAACCAAACAATACCTTCGGGCGTCATATAAATGACCGCATAAGAAAGGGGCATTTTATGGATCAAGAGGAGGACCTGGTTTTAATACAAAAAGCGCTGAAGGAAGATGATGATGCCTTTGCCCAGCTTTTTCAAAAGTATGACAGCTTCTTATTCAAATACCTTTTGAAATTGACGCTGGATGAGGAAATGAGCAGGGACCTTGCCCAGGAGACCATGCTCAGGTGCTATACGCATTTAACTTCCTTTAAAGCCGAGTCAAAATTTTCGACGTGGATGGTTTCGATAGCTTCCAGGCTGTATATTGACCAGCTGCGAAAGCAAAAGCGGGAAAGGAAATGGATGGAATTTATGAAACGGAACCTGTCCCGCCAGCTTTCCTGGCAGGCAAATACCCGGGGAATGGAATGGAGTGATGCGTTTGCTGATTTCAATCAATTGGAGGCCGAAGCAAGGATTCCAATCCTGCTGCACCACTATTACGGCTACACCTATGAGGAAATCGGGGAAATTATGGGTGTCCGGGCCGGGACCGTCAAATCACGTGTTCATTATGGCTTGAAACAGCTAAGGAAGGAGTGAGATGGTGAACATGAAGGAAGATCAGGAACAGTTAAAGGCACTGAAACGGGATTGGAAACAGCTGGATGAACTGGGTGACTGCTCTCCGGCCTCGCTTATGGAGATGAAAGCCCAGCTCGCATCCTTAAAGGTGAAACAGAAGAAAAAACTTTACAGGGAATTATGCATCTTTTTATCTATTGCCGTTTTTATCTTAAGCATGATTGTTATGGGCATCTTGAAGCAGCCCTCCCTTTTTATTGCCCTCCAGGCTGGAGCAAGCCTCCTTGCCCCAATGGTCCTTTATGTTCTTTTTAAAAGAAAGAAGCAGGAAGGAAAGGTATATTCATGACGCCTTTGGAACAATACGTGCTCTTGCCGCTGCTTATATTGGTTTTGCTGACACAAAGTACGCTGCTGTTCATTGATGCGAAGAAAAAGGGCAGCTTTGCCTGGTTTTGGGGTCTCTGGGGACTTATTCAATTTCCTTTGCCAACGTTGTTTTATTACTTTTTTGTCGTTCGGGCGCATAGAAGAAAAAGAAGATAGAAAAAGAGGGAGAGATGTTGGATGGATATCTTGTCTGGGGTGAACTGGGCGCTGATTGCCCCGCTGATTGTGCTGCAGGCCATTCTGATGGTGGCTGCACTGGCCAGCTGCCTGAAGCAGGAGGAAACGAATGGTCCTAAGGGAATGTGGATCCTCGTCATTATTTTTGTGAATATCATTGGTCCCGTTCTCTACTTTGTCATTGGACGCAGAAGTGCTTAGGGGGAGATTAGCATGTTAGTCACTGTCGAGAACTTATCGAAACACTATAAAGACCATAAGGCTGTCAATTCCATATCATTTTCAATAGAAAAAGGCCGATGCATCGCCTTGCTTGGACCAAACGGAGCAGGAAAGACAACCACCCTGCAGATGCTTGCCGGCCTGCTGGAACCTACATCAGGGAAAATCACCTTTGCCGGCTATGCCCAGAAGGATTACAGACCATTGATTGGTTTTCTGCCCCAGCATCCTGCGTTTTTCAACTGGATGACAGCTCGGGAGTTTCTTCAGTTTGCAGGAGGGCTGTCGCATGTTCCGAAGAAAAAATTGGCGGCGCGCATCGAAGAGACTTTATCCTTTGTTTCACTGGAGGAAGTGAAAAACAAGAAGATCGGCAGTTTTTCCGGAGGGATGAAGCAGCGGCTGGGCATGGCACAAGCTTTATTACATGAGCCGGAGCTTCTTATACTGGATGAGCCGGTGTCTGCCCTGGATCCTTCGGGGAGAAGGGATGTTCTGAAATTAATTGAACAGCTCAAAGAACGGATGACCATTCTTTTTTCGACACATATTCTGCATGATGCCGAGCAAGTATGCGAGGAAATTTTGATGCTGAAAGATGGCCAACTGAAGTGGAACGGCCCGCTGGAATCGTTAAAAACAGAGTTTGACACATTGGCAGTCAAAATTGTGACAGAAGAGCCGCTTTTTGGAGTGCTTGAACCGCTGGACTTTATTGGCGATATTGAATACCTTGATAATCACGCGGCGAAGTTTAGGATGGATGACCAAACAAAGGTAAACCAGCTTCTCCACGCACTGTTAAAGGCGGAAAAGACACTGCTTCACTATGAAATTATTCAAGACTCTTTGGAAGACGCATATATGAAGGTGATGGAGCGATGAAAAATTTTTTTATTCTTTTTAAAAAAGAGATGAAAGAAAGCGTGCGCAATGGCAAGTGGATCTGGCTTCCCATTGTACTGATGATCATTGGAGTATCACAGCCGCTGACCAGCTATTATATGCCCCAAATACTGGAGGCAGCGGGGAATCTTCCGGAAGGCGCTGTTATTGATATCCCGACGCCGACAGGGGAAGAAGTGTTGATTGGCACGCTATCCCAATATGGAACGATTGGTTCACTTTTGTTTGTTCTGTCGATGATGGGTGTGATCTCACAGGAAAGGCAGAATGGCTCCCTGACACTTGTGATGGTTCGGCCAGTAAGCGCTATGCAGTATATCGGAAGCAAGTTCCTCGCCCAGCTTAGTATCTTATTTTCAGCATTGGCAGCCAGTTATCTTTTAACCTGGTATTATACAAATTTATTGTTCAACTATGTTCCCTGGCAGCTAATGCTGACAAGCTTTTTGGTGTACAGTCTCTGGATTGTCTTTATTGCCGCTGTCACCATTTTTGCCGGAACGCTGCTTCGAAGCAGCGGGGGAATAGCCGGAGCAAGCATATTGTTTCTTTCTTTAATCAGCCTGCTTACGACCTTGCTGCCTAAATACATGAAATGGAGCCCGGCCAGCCTGCGGACACAAGCATCGACCCTGCTGATGGAAGGTCCATGGGACTCTGCGAGCTGGCTTGTTGTATACAGCACCATTGGACTTTCACTGCTGCTGTTCAGCCTGGCTGTCTTTGGCTTCAAACGTTTTGAAAGCTTTGGAAGCTAGGGGGCCAGGGTCCTCCTGTATGATTAGCACGGATGACGGACAATAGGTTTGAGTTTCTGGACAATAGAACTTCATTTCCGGACAATAGAACTGGTTTTCCTGTAAATAAAAGCTGGTTTCTCGACAATAGAATTTTCTCCGGATAATAGGTTTGCGTTCCCCGACAATAGAACTTCATGTCTGGACAATAGAATTGGGATTGCCGCTAATAAAAACTGTTTTTCGGACAATAGGATTCGCTTCGAACAATAGGGCTGCGTTTCCCGACAATAGAACTTCATTTCCGGACAATAGAACTGGGATAGCAGCTAATAAAAGCTGTTTTACGGACAATAGAACTGGGTGTTCCGCAAATAAAATAATCGACTAAACCCGGAAAATAAAACAGGCAAGGCAGTGAGACTGCCTTGCCCTTATTTATGAGGAAAAAGCCGGAGCTGTTTAGCCGCGTCTTCCGCCTCTGCCGCCTCGTTTTGTCTCTGTGTTGCGCTTGAGGGAAGATAAGTTCTCCTCACTGGATTTTAAAAACTTGGCCATTTTGTCTTCAAAGCTCTCTTTTGGCTTGAAGCCACCTTTGGAACGAAAGTCTTTTGAGCGGTTATCCGGCCTGCCTTGGCGCGGCGGACGCTGGGAATAAGAAGACTGTCCTTCCGGGCGGTCGATTGCTTTCTTGATCGAGAGAGCAATTTTCCCATCCTTTTCGCTTAGGACTTTCACTTCAACTTCGTCGCCCACTTTAAGGTGGTCATTTACATCTTTGACATAGCTGTCTGCTACTTCGCTGATGTGGACAAGGCCTGTAGTTCCTCCCGGTAGTTCAACGAAAGCTCCGAAGTTAGTGATTCCTGTTACTTTACCTTTTACTTTGCTGCCGATTTCGACTGACATGGAAATATGGTTCCCCCTAAAAAATTGTTAAACACACTTTATTATAGCAAATTAGGGATAAAAATCACCTCTAAACTATTTTCCACATATTTTATCTATTTCCATACCGTCATTTATGACTTTCTTAAGTAAATTTTGTCACCATTTTTTGGAGTCGTAGGACCATTGGGAAATGGTCATACTAAAAATCAAATATGAAGAGGTGCGATCAGCTTCATTTATCAAGTTGTGCAAGGGGGAAATACAATGGCAGAAGAAACAGGTGAAAAAAAGGCTGTAAATGGAAAGCAAGCAACTATTGGGGACAGCATCCAAATCATCAAAGGTGAAGAAAAAGGAAAAAAGGGCAAGGTCGTTACCGTGCGTGAAAACTCCGTCATTGCCGAAATCGGCAAAAACCCTAAAAAAGACGAACCGATAAAAACAGTCGTCAACCATAAAAATTACAAAATCATCAAATAAAAGATGCCTGACCCCCAACACAGCACAGCGTCACCGCAACGGGGGTCAGGCACTCTGCGGTGCGCTAATGCTTTACTGTATGTGGGGTCAGGCACCTGAGAGAAGGCACCTGCAAAAAGACACCTGCGAAAAGGCATTTGCGACAATTTAGGGTTGACGAGGGGAACTGTATCATTTAATATTACAGTAAGGTTTGGATTTTTCGGGGGAAATATCTTTAATTCATGATATATAAATTGAAGATACCAACCAGACCTGGAGCTTCAGTGGCTACTTATTAATGGTTGTTGGGAGAGTGAAACAACATGATTACCTTGTATACTTCACCAAGCTGTACGTCTTGCCGAAAGGCGAAAGCGTGGCTTGTGGAACATGAGCTTGACTTTACCGAAAGAAATATAATTACTGATCCTCTCACAGTCGATGAAATCAAATCGATTCTTCGGTTGACTGAAGATGGAACAGATGAAATAATCTCAGCCAAATCAAAAAGCTTTAAAGCGCTGAATGTCGATATAGATTCCCTGCCGCTTCAGGATTTATACCAATTGATCCGGAACAACCCGCAAATGCTGAGAAGGCCGATCATCCAGGATGAAAAGCGATTGCAGGTTGGATACAATGAAGAAGAGATACGCAGCTTTCTCCCGCGCAAACTTCGCAGTTTCCATGCCGTTCAGGCACTAGCCAACTAAAGCCATATAAGTTCGGTCTTGGATAACTATAAACGTACAGGAGGCTGCCATGAACAGTGATTTTACACTTGCCATCCACAGTTTATCATTGCTTGCACTGCGGCCGGATCGGATGGCAACAAGCGATGTGATTTCCGTAAGTGCCGGTGTCCATCCGGTACGGATACGCAAAGTGTTAAGCTTATTGAAAAAGAATGGATTCCTTCAAACCAAGGAAGGGACAGGAGGCGGCTTCATCTTCGCTTCCGAGCCGAGTGACATTACTCTTTGGGACATCTATAAGCTTACCTGTGACGGTGCGCTCAAGCCTAAATGTACCGAATCCAGTGAGGAATGCATCGTCGGGGCCAATATGCATAATGTCCTGTTTTCCATTTTCCTCGGAGCAGAGGAGCATCTTGGAGAGTATTTGAAAAACTACACGATTAAGGAAATAGTCGATTTAGTAAATATGAGGCAGTAATATTTTTTGCTCTAAATGTAAGAAAAAATATTACAGTTTAAATTGGTGTTTTATTTCCATGCGCAGCAGGCTTGCATCAGGATGGATGCTGAAGGGTAAATGACTAGAAGATTCCATTTATCGTTATAGCCGCTGATAAAAATTTAAATAGAAGCAGGTGAGGTTCCATGTTCAATCATAATCCTTTCTTAAAGATTGGTGACTGGGTAAAAGGTGAATCACGCGACGGGCAGCTTATCATTGGATATATTGAAAATCTAAACCATATAGAGGACCTTGTCAGCATAAAAATAGTCACAAGCGACAAAGAAGAAACAATTGGGAAAACGGTCCAAATGTTAACACATCAGGTAAAAAGCCTTCCCGCTGCAACGGTTAACAATAAGGAGCAAATCCGCGCCTTAATTGATTTAGCGCTATCAACTGGAGACGAAGAATGGTTTCTGGAACTTACAGCAAAGCTGAAATCGATGGAACAGCTTGTCAAGGAAGCTATCTATTAACAATGTGAGCTGAAACCAAAAATAGAATTCACCTTAAAAGATCGCTGGCATTTGCTTCAGCGGTCTTTTTTGTTGGTTGCAAAAGCAGCGTTAGGATATTATGGAAGTAGATAAGAAAATAGCTGAGATACATGTTGGAGGGATATAATTGGACATTGGGATAAGTACGTTTGTAGAAACAACGCCTGATACAAAAACGGGGGAGGTAATCAGCCATGCCCAGCGAATTCGGGAAGTGGTCGAGGAAATTGTCCTGGCCGATGAAGTTGGGCTTGATGTATTCGGGGTCGGAGAGCATCACCGTGAAGATTTCGCCGCCTCTTCACCTGCCATTATCCTTGCGGCAGCGGCTTCCCGGACAAAAAATATCAGGCTGACAAGTGCGGTTACGGTGCTGTCATCCGACGATCCAGTGCGGGTGTTCCAGGATTTCGCAACAGTTGATGCCATCTCGAATGGCCGGGCTGAAATCATGGCCGGCCGCGGTTCCTTTATTGAATCGTTTCCGCTGTTTGGCTATGATTTGAACGACTACAATGAATTGTTTGAAGAGAAGCTCGAGCTGCTTTTACAAATAAGGGAAAGCGAAAAAGTGATCTGGAAAGGAGGCCATCGGCCGTCGATTGACAATTTAGGAGTGTACCCAAGACCTGTTCAGAACCCGCTGCCGGTCTGGATTGGCAGCGGCGGGAATTCCGAGTCCGTTGTTCGCGCCGGGCTGCTTGGCCTGCCGCTCGTCCTCGCAATCATTGGGGGACGCCCCCTGCAGTTCGAGCCCCTTGTAAGGCTGTATAAACGGGCAGCAGCCAAAGCTGGACATGATGTTTCCAAACTGCGTGTAGCATCCCATTCACACGGCTTTGTGGCGGAAGACACTGAAAGTGCCGCAGATAAGTTTTTTCCGCCAACACAGCTGGTGATGAGCAAACTGGGCCGTGAGCGAGGCTGGGGGGCGTATACTCGTGAAAGCTTTGATTATGCACGCAGCTTCGAAGGTGCTTTATATGTAGGAGATCCCAAAACTGTTGCCGATAAAATTATCCATCTCCGTAAAAATGTGGGCATTACAAGGTTTATGCTTCATGTCCCGGTTGGAACGATGCCACATGAGGAAGTTATGAAAGCCATTGAGCTGCTCGGAAAAGAAGTTGCACCAATCGTCAGGGAAGAAGTCGCCAAATGGGAAAATGAGAACCCGGATAAATAACAGTATGACAGATTAAAGTCGCAGGGGTGGAGAAACCATGAAAAAAGTGGCGGTGGCAATCATCCATGGAATGGGACAGCAAAAAGTGGACTATGCCAAAAAGATGGCAGAAAGGTTGAGAAGGATGGTATACGAAAAGTCGCCTACCTTTGTGACCAATCAGGATTCCCAGCTTTCCATAGTGCCTATCTATTGGGCAGATGTATTTGACCCAGGGGAAACAGAGCTGTACAAACGCCTGGTGGTAGACAATAACCTGCGTTTCAAACACCTTAGGAGGTTTATCATTCATTACCTGGCAGATGTGGTTGCCTATCAGCCAGTCGAAACAGCCAAGCATAATTATCATCTCGTTCATGAAAGAGTTTCGAAATCTCTTGGAGACCTCGCACAGCAAGCTGGCCCAGATGCTCCGTTATGCGTCATATCCCATAGCCTGGGGTCTGTGATTGCGAGCAATTATTTTTACGATATGCAAGTAAAGCCTGAGAATGTCGGCTTTTCGATGGAAAATTTAACTCCGCTTGAAAAAGGGGAATCCCTGGCCTTATTTTATACAGTTGGCACGACGTTGCCGTTTTGGAGCCTCAGGTATGATCAATTTGACCGCCCCATCATGATTCCTTCACCCAGGATTGAGGAGCGCTTCCCTGGATATCAAGGAGAATGGATTAATTTTTATGACCGTGATGATGTTCTTGGTTATCCTCTTAAAAACGTTAGTCCCGAGTACAACCGTACAGTTAAAGAGGACCGTGAAGTCAATGCAGGCGGAATGCTGGACAGCTGGAACCCTTTGGCGCATTCCGCCTACTTAACCGATAAGGATGTGCTGGAACCCATCGCCGACGGGCTGGTGAGGCTGTGGAAGCGAATCAATCAGATTGAGCCAATATAAATTGCTGTTTGGAGGCGAAAATCCCCATTAATGGCCATACTAATTTTAATAAATTAGTGGAAGGAGGGGATAGCCATGCCAAGAAAGGCTGCTGCCAAAGAAGAGGAAAGCCAGGGAGGAGAGCAGTCTCCTGAAAAGGAAAATAAAAAGGATGAGATTCAGCAGTTGCAAGACATGTTAGCAGCAGTCCTCAATTACCTTTCGGATGATGAGGTAGAGGAAATTGACATGGAGTATCTTTTGGACCATACAGAGGGGCTTCGGGAATTTTGGAATCAACACCTAGAAAAAAACAGGAAAAAAGTTGAGGAAGAAATAAAAAAATCGCTTGGTGATTTGTCGATTGAGGAGCTGGAAAAAATCAGGGAGCAAATCAAAGAGAAAAAGGAATAACAGACAAAAGGACTTCAATTGGCTTGAAGTCCTTTTGTTTTGGATATTATAGCTTCATTTATGGATATTACTTTGAACGTTTTTCGCGCAGGTCTTCCAGTGACCAGCCTTCGTATAGTCCAATTGCATCGAATCCTTTCAGGAAGGCGCTGTGCTCTTCACTGCCCTCATCATAAAGGTCGATGGCAGATTGCAGAATGGCTTCGCGGAATTCAGCAAAGCTTGCATCATAGTGCAGGTAGTCATATGCGCGGTACCAGGTGTCGGCAACAACCTCGCGGCCCATGCCATATTCCTCTGCAACAAGGTAAGCAGAGTACTGGAGGATTGTACAATTTATATGTACGCCTCCATTGTCCATATTCGATGGTAGGTCATAGTACTCATCCATATGCATCGGGTAGCGTCCTTCTCCATCGATGCTGTATGGGAAGTATACGGCGCCAACCTTGAATTTTCCGGGATTCTCATTGCTTCTTAGAGCCGAGCGTCCGCTCTCAAGCCATGCAGATCCCATGATATCCTCGCCGACTTCCCAGTTCGCATCATCCACAATGGCGGCAAAAGTATCCGAATAGGCTTCGTTGACCGCACCGGTTTCGAAACGGTAGCGCAGGCCGCCGTTATAGTGGGTAACTCCGTGCACCATTTCGTGGGCCGTTACATCGAGGGAGGCAAGCGGGATGAACTGCTTCCCATCGCCATCTCCATATGTCATCATGGCAATGCCATTGCTCCAGAAAGCGTTGTTGTACTCTTTGCCATAATGGACACGGGACCGGATTGCCATGCCATTGTCATCCAGAGAATTGCGGCCATGATTTTCAAGGAAGTATTCATATACAATCTTTGAGTTGCTGTGCGCATCAACGGCCGGACCTTGTCCAACCGCTTCCCAGGAGCTGCTGTCCCCGGAGTAGGCAACATCTTTCCAGGAGGCGTCGTTATTTGAATACAGCCAAATTTGATTGGAGGTATTTTTCATATTATAAGTGAAAATCCCCCCCATGCCAGCTGCAGTGGTGTCAGCCAGATAGAAAGTTGAACCTTGGCCGCTGCCAGGAACATTTCCATGCGATGTGAGCAGGCTCTTTATTGCCCCCGTTGTGCCCAGTCCAATTCCGCCGGCTGGTTTAAATGAGCCTGCCTTTTCAATGGCTGCCGGGTTGGGTCCTTGCTCGGATTTCCCCTCTGCAGCATCAAGGTTGATTACGTCACTGAAGAATCCGAGCCCTGTCATGGCATCATACTTGTCAATTACTTCTCCAGATTGGGCATCTACATACACATACCAGTTCCCTTGCTCTTCACTGTAGAATTCGACATTTACGCGATAAGCTAAATGGTAGTCTCCTTCAAATGGAAAGACAACTAATTCAGTTTGTTCAAAGTCGGCTTGCTCAGGTGCTCCCACAGCATTCTTTGCGTCGATGACAGCATCTGCTTCCTTAACCGAAGGAACAGTATTGATTTCTGCATCTTCCACTTTTGGATCATAGTTTCCGTTTACGCTGGTAATTTCATTGTTTTCGTTGTAATGTACATTGATTTGATTCTTGTCCACAGCAACACCGTTGATGGTTTGCTGCAGACGGACATGTGTCTTGCCTGCTTCATCTTTTTCTACTTTTACTTCCTTCAGGTTCTTGACTGGGTACTTCATGTTGAAAAAGGTTTTATGTTTTTCTAAAAACTGTTTGGCGTTTTGGCTGTTTGCCTTATTTTGTTTTTCGGAAAGTTTACCTGCAACAAATGCAGGCTGTCCCTGCTTGGCCTCGCCGATGACGCGGACCTTTCCATTGCTCAAGCTATTAAACTCCTGCAAAGAGTTTCCTTCTGCAAAGGCTGCTCCGGAAAACGAACTGCCTAGCAAAAGGGAAGACAATACTAATCCCCCTAGTTTTTTCTTCAACTTGCATCCCCCTTAATACAATTATTGAAACCGGTAATTTCAAAAGTCGAAATATACGGTGTACAAGGTTAGAATACTGGAAGAAAGAGTAAATTATCAACTTAATATTCAGTCAATTAAACAGGGACACATGTTCCGTTTTGAGTCATTCGATGCACTTCTCAAGGGAAGTGAATGGGTCTTTTTTTCTATAATCGTTTTTATCTATATCTTTAAACATTGTCACAATACCATTCGATATGTAAGGTCTTATGAACCTAAAAACTTTTCGGTTTGTCGAATTTTGCAAAAATTAGTCACATAAATGAGAGGAAAGTCTTGGGGCAGGAAAAGGAAACCCATCGCCGATTTTTCAACAGAGTTTCTTGGCAGAAAGTTTCGCTGAAACAAAAAGTGAGCACGGCTTTGTGCTCACTTTTTTCCATTCTACAATGAATAAGAAAGTGTCCATCGAAGTACAGAGAAGAACCTGCGCAAATAGTAAAATAACTTCCTGATTGACGTAACAATTTCCCTTATAGAAGTATATTTCTCCATTCATTATACCTCCTCATTGCAGTTGGAATGGGTGTAGCTACACCATTGTTAGTTTGCTGCGTGTGGAGTTGTTTCATTCACTTTTGATAAAGAATAAACGCATACCCACTCAGGAATACTTCCAAATGTTGTTTGTTTCTGCTAATTAAAGGATAATTTAGTAAAGATTTGTGAGAAATTGACTTATCTGAAAGGAGAATACTTATGGATCCTGATAGAAGGTTATTTTCCAAGGAATTCACACGAAATCCTTACCCAGCCTATTCGAAATTGAGGGAGACCGACCCTATTCACAGAATAAGGTTCCCGGATGGGCAGGAAGGCTGGCTCATTACGCAATATGAGGATGCTGTCGAGGCTTTGAAGGATCCGAGAATTATCAAGGATGCGTCCAAGCTATACGGTGGAAGCAGGGAGTATCAAAGTGTATTTATGAATAATATGCTCTTTTCCGACCCGCCTGACCATAAACGCCTTCGCGGGCTTGTTCAAAAGGCGTTCACTCCCCATATGATTGCAGGAATGAGAGGAAGGATCCAGGAGATCGCCGACGAACTCCTTAATGAGGCAGCAGGAAAGAATAAGTTCGATTTGATTAATGGTTTTGCGTTTCCACTTCCAATCATCGTCATCTGTGAAATTCTGGGAGTTCCCTCAGAGGATCGTGATAAATTTCGGCTTTGGTCCAATACGTTGATTGAAGGTTCGAACAGCGAGTATGCACCTCAAATGTTTCTGCACATGAATGACTTTATCCAATACCTGAGTTTATGGTTTGAAAAAGTCCGTCTTCATCCTGGCCTTGATTTAATCAGCCAGCTGATTCAGGCTGAGGATGGAGGGGACCAGCTTACAGAAAGGGAATTGTACGGCGTGGTCACCTTGCTTATCATTGCCGGCCATGAAACGACAGTAAACCTGATTGGAAATACTGTACTTGCCCTTTTAGAGCACCCAGAGCAGCTTAAGCTGCTTGAAAAACAGCCGGAACTAATCCAAAATGCGATAGAAGAAGCCCTTCGCTACAACGGCCCTGTGGAGTTCAGTACTTCCAGGTGGGCAGGCGAGAACATGGAGTTTAAAGGAGTCCCTTTTCGAAAAGGGGACCTGGTTATTGTCTCCTTGAATTCCGCCAACCACGATCCAAAACAATTCAAGGATCCGGAAGTTTTCGAAATCACCCGGGACAAAAGCCCGCATCTGGCCTTTGGAAAAGGAATTCACCATTGTCTTGGTGCCCCGCTCGCCAGACTTGAAGGCGAAATTGCGATTAGCAGCCTGATTGAGAGGTTCCCTGAAATGAGGCTCGCTGTGGGCAAAGACGAGCTAGTATGGAGGCCAGGGATGATTGTGAGAGGTGTAAAAGAGCTGCCGCTTCTATTGAAATAAAAGATTTAATACCTCCCATGAAGGTCCGGGTTTTTTTATAAAGGGAAGGGACAGGAACCTGCCCCTTCTCTTTGCTACTTTTTATTGGCTTGGCGGCCGCTTTTTTTCTGGCTTTGAGACTTGGAGTTGCCGATTTGAAAATCGTTCCCCAGCTCAACATCATTGCGGTTGTCCTGGCGCTCATGCTGTTCCCTTGTTTGATTTTTATTTTGTCTGCCTTGTTTGCTCATACTTCTCACCCGCTTTCCTATAACATTATTTTTAATATGTACAAGTTAAGAGGATTTTCTCTGTACAAGAAAGAAAAGTATAGATGTGACTGCTAAAAAGGATGTGGGAAACTTTTATGCTGCAAAATAAATTGACAACCCTTTTGGGAATAAATTACCCAATCATTCAGGCTCCTATGGCAGGAGGGATTACTGTCTCAAAATTGGTATCAGAGGTTTCCCACCACGGTGGACTTGGGATGATTGGTGCTGGATATATGACCCCTGACCAGCTGCGAGAGCAAATAAAGGAAATACGGAAATTAACAACCAGTCCTTTTGGGGTTAATTTGTTTGTTCCAAATGATTTTTCTCTAGATGAAAATCAACTTCATAAAGCACATGATATCTTGCAGCCATTTCGTGCAAAACTAAATTTAGCCCTTAATGATCAAATCGAAATTCCCGATGATAAGCTCCTCGCAGAGTCTTTTCATAACCAAATAAGCGTAATTATTGAAGAGAAGGTTCCTGTTTGTTCCTTTACGTTTGGAATCCCCTCTAGCAAAGTGATATCTTTATTGAAGCAAAATGATACCAAATTGATAGCAACTGCTACAACTGTTGAGGAAGCTGAAGAAATCGAAAAAAGCGGTTTTGATATGGTGGTGGTACAAGGGAGTGAAGCAGGCGGCCATCGGGGCAATTTCATCAGGGAGGATGAGGGAAGTTTAGTTGGATTGATGTCCCTTATTCCTCAGGCAGCTGATTGTGTGAACATTCCGGTCATCGCAGCTGGAGGTATAATGGATGGGCGAGGACTGATAGCGTCCTTATGCCTGGGAGCCGCGGGTGTCCAAATGGGAACCGCCTTTTTAACCTGTGTAGAAAGTGGAGCCCATAGAGTTTATAAAGAAGCAATTTTGGATGCATCCGAGGACCAAACCGTTCTGACCAGGTCTTTTTCGGGAAAGATGGCAAGGGGAATTGAAAATAGGTATATAAGAGAATTGAGGGAGTATGAGGGAGTTTTCCCGGGTTTCCCAGTTCAGAACGCTCTGACACAGGAGATTCGAAAAGCTTCTTCGGCACAAAACAATCCAGAATATATGTCCCTTTGGTCCGGGCAAAGCCCAAGGCTGGCAAAAAATCAAAATGTTGGGGCCTTAATGGAAAATATAATGGAAGAAGCATTGAAGATAAAAAGCAAATTTTATTGTTAGAAAAATAGCTCCTTTTGAAATAAGAAAGAAACGGAGGCTGTAAACATGGGAGAAGCAAAAAAGGAAAGCTGGGAATGGATCAAAGCGATCATGGCTGCTGTAGCCATCGCGTTTGTGGTACGTACGTTTTTTCTCACCCCTATTGTGGTACAGGGGGATTCTATGATGCCCACATTAGAAAATCAGGAGCGGATGATAGTTACGAAGATAGGTGAACCTAAAAGGTTTGATATTGTTGTATTTCATGCGAATGAAGAAAATGACTACATCAAAAGAGTCATCGGCCTTCCGGGTGATCACCTGGAATACAAAGACGATGTTTTATACGTCAACGGTAAACCATATGAAGAAAAGTACCTGAAAAAATATAAGGAAGAGAATTCCTTTGGCGGACCGCTAACAGGGGACTTTAGTGCCGATGTCCCGGAAGGAATGATTTTTGTAATGGGAGACAATAGAAGGAACAGCACTGACAGCCGCCATATAGGCCCAGTGAAGGTTGAAGAAATAATAGGATCTACCAAGGTGATTTTTTGGCCGGTGAATAAAATGGAGATACTGGCGGAATAGCTTTCTAAAACGAGTACTTTTTCACTTCCTGTTTTGTCGGACCTGGTGAGAACCAGTCATATTGTTTCGTAAGGAAAAGCCTCCAGATGTGGGGGCTTTTTATCAGCTTAACAAATATAGACAAAACAAAAACCCCTGTTAATGTACAAGAGGTTTTAAATGGCTGTTATTTATGGTTCTTTCAATTGCGGTCATGGCTGTTTCAATATCCTCATATGTCTCAGTGAGCTGCGATTCAAGGTGGAATACCTTATATGAATTGTTAAAGCAGCATACGGTGACTTGAGGAATTTGAAATTTGTTATTGAAAGTCAGGGTAATTTGGCTGTTCTGATATTGTTTTAAGGTTTGTAACATCGTTTTGGTGTAATTAGAAGACATGTTCTATCCTCTCCCTTCCAATACCGTAGGAGGGTGACTAAGAAAAGTCTCGTAGTTCCTAGTATTTATTACCTTACCCTAACCCTAACATATATTGGAATGGATGTATAGGGAAGTTTTTGTCGAAATTTTCAGTATATTATAGAACGCTGTCCCCATACGTAATAATGAATTGAAAATGGTCCAATAACTAATTTTTTTGCGTGTCATTTAGCCATATTTAAGGCAAGCTATTCATACCTTGCACCTCTTCAATGGCTCTGATTCCAGACAGGCGGATTTGGTGAATAGTTTGAGTATCATCTTTTAACCCAAGAATCTGTTCTTGGAGATTCAGGCTATAAATTCGGCCTTGGCGAACTAGTATGGCACCTTGATGGTCATATGAGATGGTAAGCGCTGAATTGCGAACGAGCTTTTTTAAAAACATATAGAACTCCCTTCCTTTTTGCAGTTCTTTATCTATTTCATTTTAATGGGGAATCATGAAGGCAGGATTAAGGAGTTGTTCTGAAATGGTAAAAGTTCAACCATCTTCCGGTAAGTCGATATTTGCGAAATGTTTACATAGGACAAATCCATAGTCAATACCCTCCAGTTACACAAAAAACGTATCTTATATGGATGGAGAGGAAGAAGATGAAAGGAAGATGGTTCGCCGCCGTCGCAGCCCTTGCAATCAGTCTCAGCATGACGGCAGGAGGTGAGGATGTGTTGGCAGGAGACAAACATAGGGACGTCGTGATTGTCTCGCACCGAGGAGCTTCAGGACATGCACCCGAACATACACTGGTTTCCTATGAACTGGGCACTAAAATGCATGGAGACTATATTGAAATCGATTTGCAAATGACAAAAGACGGCCATTTGATCGCCATGCATGATATGAGAGTTGACAGGACGACGAATGGTACCGGTTTGGTAAAGGAAGCAACCCTGTCCGAAATTAAGAAGCTGGATGGAGGCAGCTGGTTCAATGGAAAATATCCGCAGTTTGCCAAGCCGGAATATGCAGGCTTAAAAGTTCCTACGCTTGAAGAGGTGTTTCAAAAGTTCGGAAAGAATCGTAGCTACTATATTGAAACCAAATCGCCAAACGTTTATCCTGGCATGGAAAACGAACTGCTGCGCCTTGTCAATCATTATCAAATCAATAAGAACAAGCTTCTCGTCCAATCCTTCAGCTCGGACAGCCTGAAAACAATGCACGATCTTGATCCATCCATCAAGCTTGTCCAATTACTGTCGTATCGGTCGAATGCAGTCATTTCCCAAGCGGAGATTGAAGAAGTTAAAACGTATGCTACTGGTCTTGGAGCTAATCAAGCTTATCTGAATGAGGAGTATGTCAAGCAAGTGACTGCCAGCGGACTTGAACTGCACGTCTATACGGTCAATGACAAAGCAAGAATGCAGCAGCTGATAGATTGGGGAGTCACCGGAATGTTTACCAATTTCCCAGACCTTCTTCATAAGGTAATGAAAGAGATATGACAGGTACATAGATCGGGAACTACATATAAAGAAAGGGGCTGGACCATGCTGACACTTATCAGGAATGGAGAGGTGTTTTCACCGCGATATTTCGGAAAAAAGGATCTCCTGCTTGTCGGAAATAAAATTGGTTATATTTCGGATAAGATTGAGGTGCCAAACCGGTTTGTCAACATCAATGTTATTGATGCCGAAGGGAAAAAGATTGTACCCGGGTTTATTGATGCCCATGTCCATATCATCGGCGGAGGAGGCGAAGGCAGCTTCAGGACGCGGACACCCGAAATCCAGCTTACCCAGGCAACGCTGGCAGGCATCACAACCCTCGTAGGGGTGATTGGTACTGACGGAACCACCCGGAAGATGGCAAGCCTTGTGGCGAAAGCCAGGGCGCTGGAAGAGGAAGGCATTACCTGCTATGTCCAGACAGGATCGTACCAGGTACCGGTAAAGACGCTGACAGGCAAAATTGAAGACGATATCATCCTCATTGATAAAATTATCGGGGTAGGGGAGATTGCAATTGCCGATCACAGGTCTTCCCAGCCCACGCCTGAAGAGCTTGCCAAAATTGCTTCTGCAGCCCGAATTGGCGGAATGCTGGCCGGCAAAGGCGGGATAGTGAATATCCATGTCGGAGACAGCATGGATCATCTAAAAGTGATTGAACAAGTAGTGGAGCAAACGGATATACCAATCCGCCAATTCTATCCGACCCATATCAACAGGAACCCGCACCTATTTGAAGCAGGGATAAAGTATGCAAGAAGAGGCGGATATGTCGATTTTACAACGAGCACCATTCCGCAATTCCTAAAGGAAGGTGAAGTTAAATGCAGTATAGGCCTGAAAAGGATGCTCGAAGCAGGTGTAGACATTTCTCAGATCACCTTTACGTCGGACGGACAAGCAAGCCTGCCCCAGTTTGATGAGAACGGAGACATCGCCGGCCTGAAAGTCGGAAAAGTTTCTTCGCTGTACAAAGCTGTTAAAGAGGCCATTCTGGAAGAAAGCATCCCGCTGGAAACCGCCATTCGGGTGATTACCCAGAACCCGGCAGCCATTTTAAAGCTTAAGCAAAAAGGCGTCATTGAAGAAGGTAAAGACGCAGACATCGTTCTGCTGGACCGGGATTATGAAGTCGACACTGTTTTTGCCATGGGGCAGCTGATGGTAGAAGGCAAGAGGGCGATTGTGAAAGGTACGTTTGAGGAGTAGATATGTCAGGTCCACATGAATAAAAAAACAAGCACTCCAAATATTAATTTATGGAGGTGAAGGAAATGGCAAAAGAAAAAGATCCCGTTGAACGGAAGAATTATAAAAGCAATTCCTATGAAATAGAAGCAGAAAAAAGTGGCACGCTGCATTTGGAAGAAGCTCCGAAGCCTCATAACCATGGCCAGCTTGTGACAGAGGATATAGAATAGAATGTTCCTGAATCCCTCATTTATAAGAATGGGGGTTTTTTATGGATATTACTACCGAGAGGGTAGCCGCGGGTTAAAGAAGCAGGGCTTATTTCTTGTTTTTCGACACAATCCACCGTGCCGATATTCCTCTTCCCATTCCGTTTTACTGGTATTTTATGTAGTTTGAGAAGAAATTCATAGTTCTATTAACCTATTATTTTAGAAATATATTTCCCTTTTTCATAAATCTGTTATATTTATTTTGGAGCCTTTGAGGCTTCTAAATTAGCAGAAGGATGGATGAATCCTATGAATCTGGGGAGCAAAAAAAAGGGTAGTAAGATTTTGGCTGGCTCGCTTGCACTAAGTTTGCTTGCATCACCATTAATTCCAGTGAATGTGCTGGCAAAGCCTGCAGCCAAGGCCCAATCAGAGGTTGAGCTTCGCATTATGGGCACAACTGACATTCACACAAATCTATTAAGCTTTGATTATTACAAGAATGCTCCAGCTCCAAAAATTGGCTTGGCTAAAACCGCCACTCTTGTGAAGGATGCCCGGAACGAAGTGAAAAATACCGTTCTGGTTGACAGCGGCGACCTGATTCAGGGCAACCCGCTTGGGACGTACAAAGCTAAAATCGATCTCCTGCAGGACGGGGAGGTTCATCCGGCGATCAAGGCCATGAACATAATGGGCTATGATATGGCTGCACTTGGAAATCACGAGTTTAACTATGGACTGGATTATCTTGACGAGGTATATGATGACGCTTCCTTCCCGGTCATTAATGCGAACGTTTACATTGACGACCATGATAATGATCCGGCAAATGATGTTAATAAATTTACACCATATAAAATTGTCAATAAAAAAGTGACCGATGAAACAGGAAAGACCGCTGTCATTAAAATTGGCTATATTGGATTTGTACCTCCGCAAATCAATGAGTGGGACAAGGCCCATCTTGACGGCAAAGTGATTACGAAGAATGTTGTTGAAGAGGCAAGGAAGTTTGTCCCGCAAATGAAAGCGGAAGGAGCAGATATTGTTATCGCTCTTGCCCACTCCGGGTTTAGCGGCAATGAAAGCAATACCGAAGATACCGTTTATGCATTGAGCCGGGTGCCAGGAATCGATGCCATTAACTTCTCCCACACCCATAAAACGTTCCCGGCGGCCTCAGAGTCCTCACTGGATGCGCTGTTTAAAGGGCCGGACGGAAAACCGCTTCCTGGCGTGGATAATGCAAAAGGAACCATTAATGGCGTTGCGGCTGTGCAGGCCGGCTTCGGCGGCGGTTCGCTTGGCATTATTGACCTGACGCTGCAGAAGGTCAAAGGAAAGTGGAGTGTGGCCGACTCTCAATCTTCAACCAGGTCAGCGGAGAGCGCCAAAGAAAATCAGAAGATCGTTGACGCTGTAAAAGCTGAACATGAGGCTACTCTTAAATATGTTAATACTCCAATTGGAACAACAACCGATGATATTTACAGTTATTTTGCGCTTGTGCAGGATGACCCATCCATCCAGGTAGTAACCAATGCGCAAAAATGGTATGTGGAAAATTATATTGCCTTAAATAAGCCAGAGTTAAAAGATTTGCCGATTTTATCTGTCGGAGCTCCTTTCAAAGCTGGAAGGAATGGCGTCGAGGAGTATACAGAAATAAAAAAAGGCGACTTGACAATCCGCAGTGCTGGCGACCTTTACCTGTACGACAACACATTAAAAGCTATTAAAGTTAAAGGCTCGGTTGTCAAAGAATGGATTGAGATGACGGCAGGAAAATTCAAGACCATTGATCCGACAATCACAGCGGAACAAGAATTACTGGATCCAACATTCCCGGTGTATAACTTCGACGTAATAGATGGAGTTGAATACCAAATAGATGTTACCAAGCCTGCCAGGTACGATGGTAAAGGAAATCTTGTTAACCCAGACTCCAGCCGTGTGGTTAATCTGGAGTATAATGGATCTCCGATTGATTTGGAGCAAGAGTTCGTGGTAGTCACGAACAACTACCGTGCGGGCGGAGGAGGGAACTTCCCTGGATTGAAGAACAGTGAGCTGGTTGTCGATTCAGCGGATGAAAACCGCCAAATCCTGATGGACTATATCTCTGAGGTGAAAGAAATCACGCCGACGGCCGATGGAAACTGGTCCATCGCGCCAATCTCCGCGGATGTGAATGTCACATTCACGACTTCACCGAAAGCTGTTGAGTACATTGGTGAAGACAGTCCTTTCTCTTATACGGGCAAGACGGATGACAAGGGATTCGGCATTTTTAACATTAACCTGAACCGTGGGGTAAAGGTACAGCTTTTGGGGGTAAATGACCTGCATGGACAGCTTGATACGGTTACCAAAGTCGGGGACCAGCTGGCGGGGCATATTGAATACACGGCGGCTGCGCTGAAGCAGGAGGAAGCGACAAATCCAAACACACTGATTGTGCATTCCGGTGACATGATTGGCGGAAGCCCGCTGATTTCTGCGCTGTTCCAGGACGAGCCTACGATTGAAATCCTTGAAGAAATCGGTTTTGACGCAGGGACGCTGGGCAACCATGAATTTGATGAAGGCATTGACGAGCTGCGCCGCATTATTGATGGCGGCGACCACCCAAATGGCACCCCCGGGTATGATGGATTGGGCTTTCCTTTGGTAGCAGCCAATGCTTATGATATGACGGATGGAAATTTGATTACCGACCCTTATGCGGTTTTCGACCTGGAAGGACAAAAAGTTGGGGTAATCGGAGTGGTCACACAGGAAACGCCTTCGATGATTGTCCGAAAGGGAAATGAAACGCTGAAAATAACCGACGAAGCAGAAGCGATTAACACATACACGGAAGAATTGAAAGAGGAAGGCATCGAAGCTATAGTCGTCCTTGCGCATAACCCGGCAGCACAGACAGGCTATACCGATTCCTTTGATGCCAGTCGGATTGCGGAGCAAATCGATGATGATGTCGATGTTATCTTTGCTGCGCACAATCATGCGAAAGTTAACCGCCTAGTCGACAACAAACTGATAGTGCAGGCCTATTCTTACGGATCTGCCTTCTCTGATGTGGATCTTGAGATTGATCCGTTTACAGGCGATATTTTCAGCAAAAGGGCGGAGATTAAAACCGTTTTCCAAAAGGATTATACTCCTGATGCCAAGGTACGCGGAATTATGGCGAAGTACACTGAAAAGGCCGAGCCAATCAAGGCACAGGTGGTTGGGGCATCACAGGCTACGCTGGAAAAAGGATATCCAACGGTTTCAAGGCCATTCGGGGATTTTGCCCTTGGCAACCTGATTGCCGATGGCATGAGGGAAGCGATGGATTCCGATTTTGCTTTGATGAATGGCGGAGGAGTACGCTCTCCGCTTGAAGCAGGAGAAGTCACATTCGGCGATTTGTTTGCTGTCCAGCCGTTCGGAAATGTCCTGAACAAGGTAACACTGACTGGTGCAAATCTTCGATTAATCCTTGATGAGCAAATCACGGCTCGCGGATTGGACTATCATATCTCCGGCTTTAAGTATACCTACACATATGATGATACAGCGAAGACAGGTAAAGTTGTTGACATTCTGCTGCCGGATGGAACGCCGGTTGACCCGGCAAAGGAATATACGGTTGTGGTCAACAACTATATGTATGGGAACATCTCAACTAGCATTGGCAGACTTTCGAAGAATATGGAAGTTGGTCCAGTAGATCTTGATGCAACGGTGGAATATGTAAAGACCCTTCCATCTCCGTTTGATTACAAAGCGGAAGGCCGGATTCAAAGGCTATACTAATAAAGAAAAAAGCAGGATTCCCATCAGGGAATGCTGCTTTTCTCTTTTTATAGAGATAATTATAAATTTCTACCTAGATAACTGTCCAGCTCCAGCGCCTAGCCTCTCGAGTCGCTTTGGTCCAGCTGTTGAAGTCAAAGAACGACTTCATCAGCTGGCCCTCTAGCGCTTGTCTGGGCTGATCAAGGCGCTTGCGCTTTTCTTATTCATCATCGACTTCGCCGTCACCAATTTCATCTTCTTCTTCAACATCTTCTACTTGTCCGTTTTCAGTTTCTACTTCCTCAATTTGCTCATCTTCAGCCGGCGGTTCATTGTTTCCGGCACAGCCTGTCACGCTGAACATGGAAAAGACAAGGAATAGGGCAGCCATCCATTTTTTCATTAGAATTCCCTCCTTTTTTTAGGCTAGCTTTCCACAAATACAAAGAGATATGCCTTTTACACGATTAATTATTAAAAATGCTCATAATGGCAGAAAATACGTCTAAATAAATTTATTCGCTATGCCTGGAGGCGTAAATAATGGATATTTACCAACACATCTGGGATGCCGATATGAAAAGCAATGGCCTTCAGCCAATCCAGCCAGGAAAAGAGCGGGATTATTCTGCAGGGTATGTTGTAGTGGACGATAGACCAGAGCATCATGGTCACAGGATTTTCCGAGAGGTCTATATCCCTGACTCTAAAAGACGATCGTATCAATTGGTTGAAAAGCTTTTTGATAATTATACAATGAACCAATATAGAAGAGAAAAAAATACCATAAAGGAATCGAAGGAAGTAAGCGAGTTTTTGGCTATGGCAATGGATACTCCCCCTATCCAAAAAGCCAAGGATTTTGTACAGGAAAAACTCCAGAAATCGTTTACCGAATTTTATTGGTACACACATCTCCAGCAACTTTGGTTCCGGCAGTTCAATTTGTATAATGCAAGGGACCTTTCAGGATTTGAACACGTTTTTATAGGTGAGCAAAAACGGAAAATGCTTTCTGGCCACCACTTTTGGTACAAATACTGGCTGGAAGATAATCCGGCTTTAAACGAGCATAAAAGCGATTTGATTGATCTTAAAGACAGCGCTCTTCAAGAACCTATGTTAGGTGCACCATACATTGTGACAGCTGGCTATCGTTTGAAAACTTATGATGGCCACAAAAGGAAGTTCATCCGCATTTCTAAGAGCCGCTGCGGCTTCTTTGTTGGCCTAAGCGCAGAAGGGCTGTTGGCGATGGGAACAGTGCGTGCTCTGTTTCCAGAGGACAAACCGCACCCTGTCAAATTAAACGGTATCCAATTGAACCTTGAACTTTTCATGTGCCCGGAGAGAAGGAGCATTCGGACTTTTTATCCTTTGGATACCGTCAATTGAGTATTACATTTCCACTGGAAGTTCACCCATATATTCACTAATGTATTGCCTGAATAAACCTGTTACCCTGTTATAAGGCCTGTTTAATCCTAAAAAAATGAAACAGGGGGTAGGAAGATGAATAGGATTTTCACTTTATTTCTAACAATCGCACTCATAATTGGCACCCAAACGGTTTATGCCCAAAAGGAACATGTTCCAACAGGCAATACAGTTGAAAATAAACAATTGGTTGTCGACAGGAAAGACACCGATTCCTTATACAGGCGTTTTATTGATGAAGAAGAAAAGAAACTGCTTGCCCGTTTGGTCCATGCCGAGGCAAAGGGTGAGCCATATGTTGGCAAGGTCGCCGTAGCCAAGGTGGTTTTAAACCGGGTAGGACATGAACAGTTTCCGGATACTGTGGAAGAAGTCATTTATCAAAGAAATGCTTTTGAACCTGTACAGAACGGTTCCATCAAAAAACCAGCTTCCCAGGAGGCAGTAAAAGCGGTGGAGGAAGCATTGGCCGATCCTAACCGAAATGGTGAAGTGGTGTATTTTTATAACCCTGATACTGCGACAAGCGACTGGATTTTCACTCGCCAGGTAGTTGAAAGAATTGGAAACCATGTTTTTGCCATATAAAAAGCGCCCTAAGCAGGCGCTTTTTTGTATAGATTAGTTCGCTATTTGAGGATAGTTAGATCGCTAATATTTCCAGGAAAAAATAACCATTAAAACGTAACGTTATTCTAAAAAACTTTCGTTATTAAGGACGATAAAGAACAAGAAAAGTAACAATTAATGGAGTTGGGTTCATCATAATACATAAACACGTTTTCATTAACGAACTTAAGGCAGATTTCCACGTAAGACTTAAGGCGCAGGGTTGCCTGCTATGAATATTTGTCCATGTTGGCCCTTTTTTTCCAACCCGTTAGTTGGTAATATGATAGATATTAAGCTAGTCTGGTATTTTACAAAATAACATCAATTATTGAATAAAGGGATGAAGAGATGATCACCGTTTTGCTTGCTGAGCTGGAGGAAAAGAAGGATAAATGGATTTCCGCAGCAATCCGACGTCTGGGTCTGGATGAGGAGGGCATGAGTGAGCAGGATCCGGAGAATCTAATCCTTCAAATAAAAGATAAACAGGACCGTGAACTGAAGGATATGTCACTTGAATTGGAAGGCATGGCTAAGAGATTGAAGGAGCTGGAACATAGTATCCTGGAAAAAGAACAGACCCTGCAAGCGTTATCTGTAACTCTAAGCAGCCTGCAAAGCGAAATAGAGAGCTGTAAATCAGATCTTGAAACCATTGAAGACGTTCTTTTGGAGGAATATGAGCCAAATATTCAGGACAGATTTACCAGGGATGATAAAAATAGCCAGGTGGCTTTCAAGGACAGGAAAGTATCAAAGCTTCGGGATAGGTTCAAAAAGGAGCAGGAAAAGATGCTCCAATACTATGAACAGCAGATTATGAAAATATGGCCAGTCGACCAAACAGGGGCATTAAAGAATCCTCCAGTCGGCCGCCTATCCTTAAAGCATGGGCATGGCCTGGATCAATACGTCAATCCGCTTAACTTCAAAGAGGATTACAACAATGTGCTGGATACATTAAAACGGAACAGCCAGCTTTCCTATGAATATTATCTGAGCCAGCTTCTTGAAGACAATGAAAAAAGAACACTGGAAATGCAGAAGCTGCTTGACCTGAATGAAGGACAGATGCGGGAACTGCTGGAAGTGAAAGCATCACTGACTGAGAAAAAAATGCTGGAAGAAAGTATGAAAAGTGAGCTTGACGATAAACTGTCCAGGTCCTGGTGGAAATGGAATTCGCTAATCGAGAAACAGCTTGAGAGGAAGGAAATCCTCAAGGAAGAGTTTGTGAAGACTGTCTCAAAATTGCAGGGAAAACTGCTGGCTGAAGAAACAAATGCAGAAGAACGCTGGGCATATCACCAATACTGCCAAATAATGCTGAAGCAGGGAGAAAGGATTATCGGTAATGATGAATTCTAATGCGAGCACGGAGAAGAAGTATCAGGAAGCCATTCAATCCTTAAGGAAAATTAATGACGATTTGTTCTATGGCGAGCTGAAGCAGCTGATCAAAGAGCGGGAAGACGCAATTGCAGCTATGAATGAAGCTGTCTATCAATATATCGAAAAAATGGAAGAGCATTTGAAAAGCTTTCCTGACCAGGTTAGCGGGCAGCTGAAAGAAGATTTAATTGTACCGCAGCAAGCCAGTCTGGAACGCTTTAACAGTAATCTGGCGGATATGGAAAACAGGATGGGGCTGTGGCAGAGCCAATACCAGGATTATCTGATTAAAACGGAAAACCTCCTGTCCGGGATGAAAGAGCTGTTAAGGGAAGACCAGGAGTTTGCCGGCAGCCAAACAGAAAGGGTCCTGTCCGAACTAAGAAAACTCGAGGAGAAAGTCAGGGATGTTTTTGCCGAAGAATTCAGCGAGCAGGCATCGAAAACCAATGTGAAGTATGATGCCGTCAGCGAACGTCTTCATACCATTTTACTTCAGATGGACAGGATGGAGGAGGACCGCAGGGGCGAGTCCGAACATTGGCAGCAGCAGATCTCGCAAGTCCAGATCAAGCAGCGGGAAATCCAAACTGATTTTGACCAAAAATGGAAGATGATGGAGACTTCCGGGTTTAAAACGGAGAAGAGCATGAGAAAATGGCTGGTCGGGCTTGCTGTAGGGCAGGGAGTTGCCCTTATCGGTCTCGTCCTGCTTCTTATAAGATGAAGAGGCAGACCTGCTCCATAGTCTGGAGCAGGTTTTTTGCCTTGGCCACATGGAGGGAGATTGTTAAATATTTCTTGTTTTATTGAAATTTCCTCTGCTATAGTTAACACACGAGCGCCCCTTGTTTTTGTAAGGCCAGTATCTAATACGCATGAATGGGAGAACAAATAGAAATGAACAAGAACGATATCGCGGATATCCGCAAGCAGTTTAAATTAAATAACCCCAAAATGAACATACGCGAAATCTTTACTGTTTATGTGCAAAAGGAAACAGGCGAGATTTATCATCATATGAGCCAGCCATTTGAAATGCTGGACCAGGAAGCACAGGAGCTGTTTTTGGGCAATTTCAAAAAGGTTTTGACTGGACACCTTGATTCAAAATTGTTTGAGCTTAAGTTCCTCCGCGATGCAGATGACAGTACTCAGACCATCCTTTATGAAGGTTTACGGTCGGATATAACGGAGGACTGGAAAGAATACATGCTGGAAATTGTCGCGAAAATGTTCGCCCATACCGTTTATGATTTTGATACGGTCGTGACTTTCATTCGCGGGGAATATCGTAAGCATACAAAAAAACGGGATTTGGAATCGGAAGAAGGCGGGGACGATGAAGTTTTTTCCAACTCATTTATTCTGTGCAGCCTCAACAAGACAGACCAGCCCAAAAAAGCGCTCCTGTTCGATTACGTTGAAAAAGCCTTCAAACCGAATAATGTGTTTGACCCGATCATTAATCTAGCTGCCCCAATGTCAGGTTTTCTCTTCCCGGCTTTCCATGACAATGCGGCCGATGTGAACCGCATCCTCTATTGCGCCGGGAAAAGCAACCAGCCGGATGAAGCATTCATAGAACAGGTGCTTACTTGCGAAGAAGTGATTACTGCTGAGGAAGACAAGGATATTTTCGAACTTGTATTAAAGAATGTGATCGGCGATGAAGTCGATTCGCGTACCATTTCCAACGTGTATGAAGAAATCGACAAAATTGTCCTCGAGCATGCGGAAAGTGAAGAAAGCGAGGCTCCAAAATTGGATTATCGCGATGTGGAGCGCATCCTGGATGTCAGTGGAGTTGAAAATGTCGACTCTGCTAAAATCGAGCATGCCCTAAAATCCGTGATTGATGACGAAAAACATGAATTCAAGGCAGAAAGCCTGGTTCCCAAAAAAATCAAAATCAACACGAAAATAGCAGATGTCACCATCAATCCAAAAGAATTAAGAAACCTGAAATACATTAACTTCCAAGGTAAACGGTGCCTCCTTCTTGAAGTAGAGGAAGACATCGTCCTGGAAGGATTCAAACTGGAAACTGAGACATTATAAAACATGGGGACGGTTCTTACGCTTCATTGAAGCGTAAGAACCGTCCATTTGCTTTATAAAATGTTTGACTTATGACAACGTGTCATATACTATTGAGGTAGGGAAAATGACACACTGTCATATCTGGAGGTGCTAAAGTGCCAAAGCAGACTTTCTTCAATCTTTCAGACAAAAAGCGGAAAACCCTTATTGAAGCAGCGGAACATGAGTTTTCAAGAGTGCCCCTGTTTGAGGCTTCCGTTTCGAATATCATCAAAAGCGCTGGCATTCCAAGGGGCAGCTTTTATCAATATTTTAACGATAAAGAGGATCTTTATTTCTTTTTACTGGATGAAAAACTACAAGAGAGCAAAAAACGGTTTATTTTCTTGCTGAATAAGCATGAAGGCGACCTGATTGAAGCGATGAAGGAATTGTATCATCACTTTCTTATCATCATACCGGACGAGGAAGAGCGCAATTTTTTAAGAAATGCCATGTTGTATACGACAAATAAAGTGGAAAAATCATTTGCCGATATGTTTGATGCCAAACAGGATAGAGAGCGGTTTAAGGAAATATCGGAGTTGATTGACAGGAAGCGATTGAACGTAAAAAGTGATCAGGAGATTGTACATATCTTCCAAATTATTTCGGCCATCGCCTTTCACAACTTTATTGAAAAGACGATGAAGAAGTTGTCTGATGAAGAGGCAATGAAGGAATTCACCATCATGCTGGAAATGATCAAGCAGGGGATATACAAGCAAAAATGAGAAACAGTTAAGCATTTCCATATAATTTGAGGAGGGAATTGGCAGATGACTCTGACCATCTATGGACTAGAATGCAAATCTACAAAGAAAGCAAGGCAGTGGCTGAAAAAGCACGAGATTCCGTTTGTTGACCGCAATATTATCAAGGAACCGCTTACCGTTAACGAGTTGCAGGAAATATTAAGAAGGACGGTGGACGGAACAGATGGAATCATTGCGACCCGGTCGAAAATATATAAGGAATTAAATCTGGATGTTGAGGAGCTATCTCTTCAGGAGCTGCTTGAAATTCTCCACGAACAGCCAAGACTGCTCAAAAGCCCGATCATAGTGGATGAAAAGAGGCTCCTCATTGGCTATCATGAAGATGAAATACGTCAATTCCTCCCAAGGTCAACCCGGAAATCGCAGTGGATGAATTGGCGCCTCAATAATTTTAACCTGGCAGAAGGATGAAGCGAGCATTGGCGGCTCTTGGTAATTAGAAAAACCCCTGGAATGTGAAATTTCAGGGGGTTTAAAGTGGTTGAATTTTAAGAACCGTTGGATTGCCGGAAAATTGAAGCAGCATAACCGTCCCTCTGCTTTATACTCCCGGGAACCAGCCAGGTGTGCTGATAATGGCATTCCATAGTGGATCAGGAATGACAAGTTCTTCTTGTTTAGTCTTGTCAAGCTCTGTCACTATTTCCTCTTCTTTTCCTTCGGCGACTTTTTGCACCCAATCAGGATCGATGATCAGCTCTCTGCCTAATGCCAGCAGAGGAACTCCGGTGCCAAATGCCTTGCGTGCATCCTCAGCTGAATAGATTGAACCGACGCCAATCAATGGAACGCGGTCGCCGATAGTCTCCAGCAGGTATTCCATTCTTGTTTTGCTGACATCTTCAACGCCTCTTCTAGGCTGGGAAAAAAAATCCGCCAATGAAACATGCAGATAATCCAGTCCTCTATCCGCTAAGACGTCCACTAGCTTGAGTGTATCTTCCATTGTGATTCCCGGGGTTTCCGGTTCTTCCGGCGAAAAGCGGTATCCGACAATAAAAGGTACTGTGGCATGCTGGTCTACGACTTTTCGGACTTCGTCCACGACAGCCAGCGGGAAGGCCATTCGCTTCTCCAGACTTCCGCCAAAGCGGTCTTCGCGGCGGTTCGAGTGAGGGGAGAAGAATTGCTGGATCAGGTAGCCATTTGCACCGTGGATCTCAACTCCGTCATATCCTGCCTCAATCGCACGGCGGGTGGTTTCCCCAAAAGCGTGTATCATTTCTTCCACTTCTGTTTCTGTGAGCGCTCTTGGTTTCAGATCTGGAGCTTCCGTTGAAGCGCCGCCTCTCTCCGCAGGAATATCACTGGCACTGACTATTTCCCCATTAGGGACCAATTCAGGCGGGCACATCCTGCCGCCGTGAAAGATTTGCAGGACAGCCTTGGCGCCTTGTTCCTTGATGGCCTGCGCAACTCGCTTCAAGCTTGGAATCATGCTGTCCTGGTCACCGCCGAATTCACCGTGGAATCCTTTTCCGTTTGCACTTACATAGGTGCAGGCTGTTAATACCATGCTGACTCCGCCGGAGCGGCGTGCATAATAGTTTACCTCGGCATCGGTAACTGTTCCATCTGGGTTGGACGAGAAATTCGTCATCGGCGCCATCACAAGCCGGTTTTTCAATTCAACTCCATTTGGAAGAGTAAAGCTTGAAAATAGGTGCTGATTTTGCTGATTCATGTATGCGTTCCTCCAATTTTTCGCAAGTAGCCTGTAAATGGGTTATACCCATTTACCATATTA